>JAEXRD010000158.1 GCA_023438245.1 Pseudomonadota bacterium
CTCAAAAGCTTTTCATGGGGTTGCAGGGTTCGGCTCAGGAACCCACCGGTCTCCCAGCTCTTCCAGCAATTCCCCAAACGGGCCAACCGCGCGCAGGGCTTTTTCGAGCGGGCTTTGACGCTCGAAAAACGCTGCGCGCATGTTTGTTGGGGCCTGCCCGATGCCGGACGGTGCTGCCAAGGTCCTCGCACCCGGCTTAACGGGGGCCACTCGAATAGATCGGCGGGGTCGTCACCCCCCGGCGCGGGGGGCCAGCGGGCCCTATCCAGAGAGAGGGGCCCCCTGGCCGCCGGAGGCTTGGGCGCGGGGGCCCTGGCGGATTATTTCCTGCGCAGCACCACGCGGCCCACGCCGGGAATCTCGCCCTCCAGGCCCTGGCCGGTGCGGTCGAAGGTGACCACCCCGTTGCGGAAGGTGTACAGCAGCACGCGGTTCTCGCGCACTTCCCAGCGCACGGGCTCGTCGAGGGGTCCGGCCACCAGCCCGCCGCCGCCGTCGCTGCGCAGGTGCAGCCGGGGCGCGGGGTTGCCGTTCTGGCCATCGGCCTCGTACCGGCCCACCAGCCCCTCCACGGGACCGGAGCAGGCGCACAGGCCAAGCAGGCTGGCCAGGCAGGCCAGCGCCGCGATGCGTTTCGCCCATCGGATCATGTGCCCCCCCCTTTGCGCGCAAAGTGGCTCGCGGAGTGGCGCTCAGAGTCCCGAGGACAGGGGCTCCTTGCAGGACTCCACCAGCTTGGTGATGCCTACGACCTCGAAAACCTTGCGGAAATTCTCGGACAGCCCGGAGATGCAGATGCGCTCCCCGCGTTCGCGCGCGTCCTGGAACAGCTGGGTGAGCACGGCCAGCCCCGCGCCGTTGGTGGAGGCGTGCTCCTCGAACTTGAGCACGATGCGCTCCTTGCCGAGCGCTCTGGCCTCCTCCATGGCCCGGAGCAGGAAAGGCTCGCTGCGGGCGGTGACGCTGCCCCGGATGCTCAGCACGGCGGCGTCCGGAACCTCGGTCACGGCGATCTCCTCGGCCATGCTGCGGGCCACGGCGATGCGCTCGCCCGCGCGCTTGAGCGCCTGGGACAGGGCCACGCGCTGCACGGGCTTGTTGATGAAGTCCGTGGCGTCGAGATTGAGGGCGCGGATGGCCAGGTCCATGTCGCCGTGGCCGGTGATGACGATGACCTCGGCGTGGGGGTCGATCTCCTTGATGCGCTTCAAGACCTCGATGCCGTCCATCACCGGCATCTTGATGTCGGTGAGCACCACGTTGGGCCGCTCGCGCTCGAAGGTCTCCAGGCCCTCGGCCCCGTTGACGGCGGTGAGGATATCGTAGCCGTAGGCCGCCAGCAGCAGGCGGAACATGTTCAGGGTGGGCTGTTCGTCGTCGATGATGAGGATGCGCTTGTCCACGGAATGCTCCTTACTGGGCCTCGGGGAAAATGAGCCGGAAGGTTGTGCCCCGGCCCGGCTCGCTCTGGATGCGGATCTGGCCGCCGTAGTCCCGCACGATGCCGTAGGTGATGGCCAGGCCCAGGCCCATGCCCTGGCCGGTCTCCTTGGTGGTGAAGAAGGGTTCGAAGATCTTGTCGTGCTCGCTCTCGGGAATGCCCACGCCGGTGTCCGAAACCTCCACGCACACGCCGCCGCCCTCGGCCAGGGTGCGGATGCCGATGGCCCGCCGCGCGGCGGGGTCGGAGGGCGCGCTGGACTCGTTGATGGCGTCGCGGGCGTTGGTCAGCAGGTTGAAGAACACCTGCTGGAGGCGGTTGTCCTGGGCCAGCACGGGGGGCAGCCCCTCGCCCAGTTCCAGATGGAAGCGGATGGTGTCCAGCTCGAACTGGCGGCGCACGATGGTGAGCACGCTCCGGATGGGCTTGTTGATGTCGATGAGTTCCTTGAGCATGTCGGACTTGCGCCCGAAGGCCCGGAGCGTGTTGATGATCTCCGCGGCGCGGTCCACCTGGGCGCTGATCTCCAGCACCACCTGGCTGAACTGCTCCGGGGTGGGCTCCACCTCGCGCTCCTGCATCAGAGCCAGGAACTCGCTGCCCATCTTGATGGCGTTGAGCGGCTGGTTCAGCTCGTGGGCTATGCCCGCGCTCATTTCGCCCAGGGACTTCATCTTGCCCGCCTGGATGACCTGGGCGTCCTTCTCGATCATCTCGGTGACGTCGGTGACGGCGATGATGATGGCGTGGCGGCCCTTGTACGAGATGGGGCAGGCGTGCACGTTGACGTAGAAGGGCTTGAGGCCCTTTTTGTAGTGCAGCACCTTGGGGTGGTACAGGCAGCCGGAGCCGCCGCCCGCGCCCTCCAGCGAGAGCAGGCAGTCGGAGCGGTTCTCCGGCCCCAGGTCCAGGTAGCTTTTGCCGATGAGCTCGTCCTTGTCGTAGCCGTACAGTTCCAGGGCCCGCGGGTTGGCGTCGGAGATGCGGAAGTCCTCGCAGTCCACCACGAACACCGGGTCCGGGCCGGAATCGAACAGCGAGCGGTACTTCTCCTCGCTCTCGCGCAATCTGCGGCGGTAGAGCTTGATGCTCCAGACCATGTTGCGGAAGCTGTCGCCCAGCTGCACCACCTCGTCGCCCTGGCGCTTGCGGTAGAACACGCAGCTCTTGCAGGTGCGGTGCGGGGCGGCGTGGCGCGCGGAGTGGTCGAAGTGCCAGCAGGGCATCTCGGTGTTGGCGTAGGCCGGGCAGTCCATGGGCCGCCAGTGCGAATCCTCCTCCTGGAAGTCCATGGTGATGTCGAAGTTGCCCTTGGAGAGCTCGTCGGAGATGCGCGTGAGCTTGGAGATGGGCCGGGTGATGTACTGCGTGAGCCGGTTGCTGATGAAGAAGATGATGAGGATGATGGCCGAGATGAAGCCCAGGAAGGTGAGCCTGAGCTTGGAGATGAGGCTGTCGATGTGGCTCTTGGACAGGCCCACGTGCACGGTGCCGATGCGGTACAGGCCCTCGTTGATGGGCGCGGCGATGTCGTGGATTTCCTGGCGGTCCACGGTGACAAGCTGGATGCTGCGGGGCTTGGCGCGGGGCACGGGGTTGGCCAGCCGCAGCTCGGCGGGGAAAGGCTTGACCATGGTGTGGGCCAGCACCTCGCCGCCCTGGTCGGTGATGAAGATGTAGGCGATGAGGTGCTTGCGCTCGTGCAGCCGGGCCTCGTCGAAGATCAGCGACAACAGCTGCGGGTAGTTCTTGTCCAGCAGGTAGCCGCCGCCGCGCTCGGCTATGGAGTGGGCCAGGGCGCTGCCGCGCATCTCCAGCTCCGTGGTCAGCGAGGACACCAGAATCCAGCGGGCCACGAAGGCGATGGCCACGCTGATGAACAGCACCACCGCCAGGATGGAGCTGAAGATCTTGTTCTTGAGGCTCAAGCCCTCAAAGCGGCGGGTAAGGTCGTCCAGGAGCTTCACAGCGCCGCTCCGCCCCAGTTCGTCTGGCTGGCCTTGCCGGGCTGCGTGGGCACGTCCCGGCCCGGGCGCGGACGGATGTCCTTCCAGTCGCTCAGCACCTGGAAGGCGCCGTCCACGTAGCGGGTGAAGTACACCCGCTCCATGCCCTGGTGATTGGCCGGGCCGAAGCTCACGCTGGCGTTGGGGCCCAGCGTGAAGTCGCGGATGGACTCGATGGCCGAGATGAAGCCCTCGCGGGTCAGGTCGCGCCCGGCCAGCTTCAGGCCCTCCACCAGGATGCGGGCGTTGACGAAGCCCTCCAGGCCGACGGTGTTGGGCGTGTCGCCGGGGTAGTACTTGGCCAGCAGGCGCACGTACTCCGCCACCACGCCGGTCTGCTCGGCCTCCACCGGGGGCACCACCTGGGACATGACCACCTCGGGCGCGGGCTCGCTGCCGCTGGCGGCCCCGGAAGCCGAGAGACGGCGGGCCAGCTCCTCTCCGCCCACGAAGGACACGGTGTAGTACACCGGGTGCATGCCGCGCTCGCCTGCCAGCTGGATGAACCGCGCGCAGGTCTCGTAGGTGCCGATCATGACCACGGCCTCGGCCCCGGAGCGCTCGATGCGCGACAGGCCCTCGCCCACGTCCAGGGTACCGCGCACGTACGAGCCGCGCGCCACGGGCTCCAGCCCGAACTCATTGAGGGCCAGCTCCGTGCCGGTCAGCCCGTCGAAGCCGTAGGCGTCGTACTGGTAGAACACGCCGATGCGCGTGAGCCCCAGGTCCTTGACCAGGTGGCGCACGGCGGCGGCGGTTTCCTGGTAGTAGCTGGCCCGGATGTTGATGACGTAGCGGTTGAAGGGCTCGCGCAGGGCGTTGGCCCCGGTGAAGGTGCCCAGAAGCGGGATGCGCGCGTCCTCGATGAGCGGCAGGATCTTCACGGTCGTGGGCGTGCCCACGTAGCAGAACAGGGCGAAGACGTCGTCGTCCACGATGAGCTTCTGGGTGTTGGCCAGGCAGCGCGGCGGATCGTAGGAGTCGTCGTAGGTGGTGAGCTCGATGCGCCTGCCGAGCACGCCGCCCTGCTCGTTGATCTCGTTGAGGTAGCACAGCGCGCCGCGCAGGGTCTGGGTGCCCAGGTAACTGGCATGGCCCGAGAGCGCCAGCGACGACCCCAACCGGACCCTCGTGTCGGTGACGCCGTGGGGCGCCTGGTCAAACGCGGGCTTGCCGTCCTGGCCGTCGCAGGCGCTCATGGCGAAAACCGCGCACAAAAGCAGCAGGATCAGCCTATTGAACAACGCCCCCCCCCTTTCGCCGGGCGCCTGTGCGCGCCCGCTCCCCAGGAGCGTTACCCCACTCCCCCCGGAGCATCAACAGGAATTCGAGAAAATCCCGATGGCTGCAGGGGAAACCAGGGCACGAGGCAGGTTCGTCGCCTTCACGCTTTGGCACAGCCCGGCAGGGCAACGGGCCACGGCGCTTCGCCCATCCCCCTGCACCCGGGACAAAAAGCGTCGGGCAAGAGCAAACCTCAAAAAACAGATGATTCACGTCTTGGCACAAGCGCAAAAGCCTGCTACCTTCGCCAGCCACGAGGCCCTGAATCATGACCAAATCCACAATAGCCGACGTGACCCCCAGCGAGGAGGCCGCCCACGGCCAGCTTCTGGCCCTGTGCTGGCCGGGCGGCAAGCGCCACTGCCCGCGCTGCAAGACCCCCGCGCCCTACGAGCTGGCCGAGGGCCGGCTGCGCTGCTCCGGCTGCCGCTACACCTTCCACGACTTCACCGGGCGCTGGCTGAACCTCACCGGCCTGTCCTGCCGCCAGTGGCTCACCGTGGTGCGCACCTTCGCCCTGGAGCTGGGCACGCGCGAGGTGGCCGAGCAGGCCGCCATCTCCTACAACACCGCGCTCAAGGCCCTCACGGCGCTGCGCCTGGCCATCGTGGCGCGCGGGGCCGACGCCCAGCAGATGCTCACCCGCGAGACCGGGCTGGCCGGCCTGCTGGAGGGCGGCCGCCTGCACGCCGGAACCGATACCCAGCCCCCCGGGGGCTTCCCGGTGTACGGCCTGCTGAGCCGTGGCCGCCACGCCTTCGTGGACCTGCTGCCGGAGCTCTCCGTGGAGAGCATCCTGCATTTCAACCACAACTTCCACCTGCGGGTGCGCAAGCACGGCCACATCCTCGTCACCGACCGCTACCGCTCCTACGAGGCGCTGCTGGTCTGCGGCGACGACACCCTGCCCTACCACTACCTGCGCGCCCACCAGGGCGAGATCTTCGCCGAGAACGGCGGCTGCCCCTTCTGGACCTACTCGCGCGAGCGCTTGGGCCGCTTCAAGGGCCTGTCGTGGCAGCGTTTTCCGCTGTACATGAAGGAGCTGGAGCTGCGCTACAACAACCAGAACGTAAACCTCGCGCCGCTGCTGCTCTCCGCGCTGTGCGCGCCCATGCCCAGCCGGCTGGCCTTCCCGCCCGAATAGCCGCGCTTCGCGCTGCGGATTGACTCCCCACGTCCTGTGGGTCTACTGTCGCGCCACGTATTCTCAGGGCGGGGTGCAATTCCCCACCGGCGGTATCCCGTCCGCTCCGGGTGGAGCACGGGGAGCCCGCGAGCGCCTGGCTTCCTGCGTCATGGGACGGAGGCGGCCAGGGTCAGCAGATCCGGTGCGATGCCGGAGCCGACGGTCACAGTCCGGATGGAAGAGAGTATGGCAGCCGACACGCCGGGAGTTCTCCCGGCGCGCCCCGCGTCATCGCGCCCCCGCCCGCCGGGGTCTCGCGGCGCGGGGACTCTGTCCTTCACGCCCTGATTCTGGTCCCTTTTGCCTTGAAGGAGGCGAACCATGAATCAGTCCCTGCTCACACGTTTCGGAACCCCGCGCCACCGTGTCGAACGCGCCCTGGAGAGCCTGCGCTCCGGCCAGGGCGTGCTTGTCATGGACGACGAGGACCGGGAGAACGAGGGCGACCTCATTTTTCCGGCCCAGAGCGTGGACACCGCCCAGATGGCCATACTCATCCGCGAGTGCAGCGGCATCGTCTGCCTGTGCCTCACGCCCGAGCAGGCCGACCGGCTGGCGCTGCCGCCCATGGTGGAGGCGAACACCAGCCGCAACCAGACCGCGTTCACGGGCAGCATCGAGGCCGCCGAGGGGGTCTCCACCGGCGTCTCGGCCGCCGACCGCGTGGCCACGGTGCGCGCGGCCACGGCCCCCGGCGCCAGGCCCGGCGACCTGCGCAGGCCGGGCCACGTGTTCCCGCTGCGCGCCAGGCCCGGCGGCGTGCTGGAGCGCCCAGGCCACACCGAGGCCACCGTGGACCTGATGCGCCTGGCCGGGCTGGAGCCCTGCGGCGTGCTCTGCGAGCTGACCAACCGCGACGGCAGCATGGCGCGCGGGCCGGAGGTGGCGGCCTTTGCCGAGCTGCACGGCCTGCCGGTGCTGACCGTGGAGGACCTGGC
Organism: Pseudomonadota bacterium; assembly: GCA_023438245.1. Taxonomy (GTDB): domain Bacteria; phylum Desulfobacterota; class Desulfovibrionia; order Desulfovibrionales; family Desulfovibrionaceae; genus Humidesulfovibrio. Next base: position 6,859 of record JAEXRD010000158.1, read on the forward strand.
CGCCTACCGCCGCGCCGAGGGCATGTAGCCCAGCGGCGGCGCAATGAAAAAGGCCGCCGGGGACACTCCTCCGGCGGCCTTCGCCATTCGTGGGCGGGCAGACTTTCCTATTCGTGGGCGACCGGACCGTCGGGCCCCTCGTGCGCCGGAGGCCCGCCCTCCAGCACGCGGCGGCTCACCAGGATGTGCAGCAGGCCGGGGTTCTTCATGCGGCCGGACACGAACTCGGCGTACGGGCCGGAGCCGCAGAACAGGTCCACGTGGCTGCCCACGATGGCCCCGCCGGTGTCCTGGGCCAGCATGATCCCGGACAGGCGCGAGGGCCCGCCGCTCTTGGGCACGGGCAGCGGCACGGTCATGGCCAGCACCGCGCCCAGCGGCACCTTGGAACGGTCCACGGCGATGGAGGCCAGCGGCGTGAGCTGGTTGCCCATGCTGCCGAAGGGCCCCCGGTCGCCCAGGCGGAAGAACACGTAGCTCAGGTCCTGGGAGAGCAGCTCGCGCTCCAGCTTGGGGTTGTCCTGCATGAACTTGCGGATGCGCGGGGCGCTGGCCTCGTCGCGGGTGAGCAGGCCCCGGCTGATGATGGTGCGGCCCAGCATGGTCAGCTCGCGTCCGTTCTTGCCCGCGAAGAGCACGTGCTTCACCGTGCCGTCGGGCAGGATGAGCCGCCCCGAGCCCTGGATGTGCAGGAAGTACAGGTCCACCCGGTTCTTGACCCAGGCGATCTCCACGCCCTTGCCGGAGAGCGCTCCGGAGAAGTCGATGTCGCCCCGGCCGTGGTACGGCTTGATGCCGTTCTTGGTCATGCGGTAGAACAGCTTCTGGCCCTTCCAGCGCGAGTGGAACTCGCCCAGGTCCACGGTGAGCAGGTCCGGCGGCGGGCCGTAGATGGCGTAGGGGTAGTCCTTGTGCGGCTCCAGGCTGGCCTCCAGGTAGGGCTCGTAGTAGCCCGTCACCAGAGTCTCCCGCTCCAGCGGGTACCAGGCGAACAGCCGGGCCAGGAGCTCCGGGTCCTCGTCCAGGTAGGGCAGCGCGGCCAGCAGCTCGCCCACAGTCTGGCGCACCATGCCCCAGGTCAGGCGCAGGCCGGGGCGGCGCACCGCCAGCTCGCCGGAGGGCTTGGACGAGGCGTAGGCCAGGTTGGCCTTGAGCCCCGGCTCCAGGTCGCGCCAGCTTTTCAGGCCCTGGCTGGCCACGTCCAGCTGGCGCACGCGGGCCAGGCTCTCCTCCAGGCTCAGCGGCTGCTCCACCACGGGCGGCGGAGGCGGCGGCGCAGGCGGAGGGGGCGGCGGCGCGGGCCGGGCGCAGGCGAAGAGCAGCAGGCAGCAGGCCAGCGCGGCCAGCGCAGTCCGCAGGGAAGGCAGCGGGCGGGGGCGCGTCCCGGCAGGCGGGCGCGCGTTCGTGGTCCGGATCATGGTTCGTTCTCGTAGGGCTTGTAGCCGACGCGCGAGGTCAGCACCTCTTTGTACTCCTCGCCGTAGATCTGCAGCATCACCATCATGAAGCTCAGGATCAGCGGGCCGTAGAAGATGCCCAGCGCGCCGAAGGCGTGGATTCCGCCCAGGATGGACAGGAAGATGTAGAAGGGCGAGACCTGGGCCGCGCGCTTCATCAGCAGGGGCCGCAGGATGGTGTCGATGTTGGTGACCACCAGCACGTTCCACAAAAGCAGGAACAGGGCCCAGTTCTGGTTGCCGAAGAAGAACATGTAGGCCGTGGCCGGAATCCAGATCAGGCCGGTGCCGATGACCGGGATGAAGGCCGCCAGGCCCATCATGGTGCCCCAGAACAGCGGCGGAATGCCCACGATGTACAGCCCCAGCGCGCCCGTCAGGCCCTGCAGCACGGCGATGAGCACGCTGCCGAAGAGCACCGCCCGGGCCACGCGCTGCATGCTGTCGATGAGGATGTCCTCCTGGTGGGTGCGCAGCGGGGCCAGGTACTTGAGCTTCTGCACGATGGCCGTGCCCTCGAGCAGGAAGTAGAAGACCATGAAGACCATGAGGAAGAAGCGCAGCAAAAGCTTGGCCATGTTGCCCACCAGCACGGTGCTGGCATCCAGCATGTAGCCGCTGATGCTGTTGGCCAGGGTCAGGAAGCGGGCCTGGATGGCCGCCTCGTCGATGTGCAGGAAGGGGAAGGTCTCGCGCAGCCAGGCCACATAGGGCGCAATGCGTTCGTCCTTGAGCAGGGCGATGAAGTCGGTGTTGGCCGCCCAGTGGTTGATGGCCGAGAGCGAGCTCATGCCCTGGGTCACCAGGCCCCAGACCAGGAAGGCCAGGGGCAGGATGAGCGCGAACACGGCCAGCGCCACGGTGACGCCCGCGGCGATGGCGTTGCGCCCGCCCAGGCGCTTGGCCAGCCACGCGTACACCGGCGAAAAGATGATGGACAGCGCCGAGGAGACGATGATGGTGTGCAGGAAGGGCTCCACCAGCACGAAGCCCAGGATCAGGGCGAAGATCAGGAAGGCCAGCAGGAAGTAGGAGAAGATCTTGCTGGAGTGCCTGCCCCCGGGCGAGCCGTCGGGGGCGGGGGTGGGCGGGGTGTCCGGCGTGCTGTTCAGCATGGGCGCTCCGTGGGGCGGCGGGCGGAGAGTTCGCCGCGCAGCAGGTTCTTGAGCCGCTCCAGGTCCGCGGGCTTGCTCAGCGCGTGGTTCATGCCCGCCTGGAGGCAGCGCTGGCGCGAGCCCGCCGTGGCGTCGGCGGTGAGCGCCACGATGGGCGTGTCCGCCCTGGCCCCGGTCTGGCCCGCGCGGATCATCTTGGCGATGCTCACCCCGTCCAGATACGGCAGTTGCAGGTCCAGCACCAGCGCGTCCACGTCCCCGGCCCGGAGGGCATCCACGGCCAGCCGACCGTCCTCCGCGCCCACGGCCCGCACCCCGCAGCGCTCCAGCGCGCGGGTCAGCACCAGGCGGTTCACCAGGTCGTCCTCCACCACCAGGATGTGCGCGCCGCGCAGCACGTCCTCGCCCGCGTCCCGGGCGCAGTCCGCCGCGTGCGCGCCCTGGGCCTCATCGGCGGCTTGGGGCGCGCCGAGCCGCACAAAGGGCAGCGCGAAATGGAAGGCGCTGCCCGCCCCGGGAGAGCTTTCCGCCCAGATGCGCCCGCCCAGAAGCGCCACCTGGCGCTCGCACATGGCCAGCCCCAGGCCCAGCCCGCCGCACCGGCGGGTCAGGTAGGGCTCGGACTGGGTGAAGGGGGCGAAAAACCGGGAGAGTTCCTCCGGGGTCATGCCCTTGCCGGTGTCGCGCACGGTGAACAGCACCGACACCGTCTCCGGGCCGAGGCCCGCGTCCACGGGCAGGGGGTCGGGCCCGGCCTCCAGGGTCACTCCGCCGCTGGGCGTGTTGCGCAGGGCATTGCCCACCAGCTGATCCAGCACGGCGGACAGCGCGCCCCGGTTGCCCCGCAGGCGCACGGGAACCGGCCCCAGCTTGAGCGAGAAATCCAGCCCCAGCCGCCCGGCCTCGACCCTGTGCGGGCGGGCCGCCTGCTCCAGCAGGGCGCGCAGGTCGAAGGCCTCGGCCCGGTCGCGCACGGCGTCCTCGTCCAGCTGGGAAAAATCCAGCAGCCGGGTCAGCACCTCGCCGAAGTCCAGGGCCGAGCGCTTGATCTGCTCGGCCAGCTCGCGCTGCTCGCCCCCCAGGCCGGAGAGCAGCAGCAGCTCGGCCATGCCCAGGATGCCGTTGATGGGGGTGCGCAACTCGTGGCTCACGGTGGCCAGGAAGGCGCTCTTGGCCTGGCTGGCCTCCTCGGCGGCGCGGCCCGCGCGCCTCAAATCCCGCTCCATGCACGACTTGGCCAGGGCCAGCTCGATGACGCCGCGCAGCTCGCGGTCCTCGAAGGGCTTGAGCAGGTAGCCGAAGGGCGCGGTGGAGAGCGCCCGGGCCATGGTCTCCTCGTCGGAATAGGCCGTGAGGAAGACCACGGGGATGTCGCAGTCCCGGCCGATGCGGGCCGCGGCCTCGGTGCCGTCCATGCCGCCGGCCAGGTGGATGTCCATGAGCACGAGGTCCGGGCGCAGGGCCAGGGCGGCCTCGACGGCCTCCTCGCCACTGCCCGCGCTGCCGGCCGGGGCGTAGCCCAGCCGCGAGAGCGCGCCCTGGATGTCCAGGTTGACGATGCGCTCGTCTTCCACCACGAGGATTCTGGGCTTGGTCATGGGCTCCTGCCGAGGCGGGCTTGCCGGGTGCAGGAAAGTGGGGTCGCGCCCGGACATGGCGGCTGCTTGTCTCCCTTAAGCCCTTGCGCCCCCCGCGGTCAAGCAAGGGCGCGGGATTTGCCGCGCTGGCGCGCATTTCCAGGGTCCGCTTACAGGAAAATTACGGAACAGGCCACGCGGTTCTTGAATTTTCGTTCCGATGTGTCTATTGGGTTGGCTTGGCGCAGCGATGCGTTTGGCCCTGCTGCGCGCAATTTTCGTCGCCCCTCGGCGGTCCGGAGCACCGGGCCCGGCTGGCGGGCATGTCGGCATTTGTCCCCCTGCAACCGCAACATGATCCAACTGGAAGGAGACCTCATGAAACGCCTGTTCAAGTCCCTGGTTCTCGCCGCCGCCTGCGCGGCCCTCGCCCTCGGCGTGGCCGGCTGTGGCAAGAAGGAGGAGAAGAAGGAAGAGAAGCCCGCCGCCGCCGCCCCGGCCCCGGCTGGCCCCAAGACCATCGTCTTCGCCTGTGACGCCGCCTACCCCCCGATGCAGTACGTCAACGACCAGAAGGAAATCGTGGGCTTCGAGGTCGACGTGATCAAGGCCGCCGCCGAGAAGGCCGGCTTCAAGGCCGAGTTCAAGAACACCGCCTGGGACGGCATCTTCGCCGGTCTGGCCGCTGGCAAGTACGACGCCATCTCCTCCTCCGTGTCCATCACCGAAGAGCGCAAGGCCACCATGGACTTCTCCGAGCCCATCATGGCCATTGAGCAGATGCTCGTGGTTTCCACCAAGGAGAAGGCCACCGACCTGGCCGGCCTGAAGGGCAAGACCATCGGCGCCCAGATCGGCACCACCAGCTACCTGGTCATCAAGGACGTGAAGGGCTTCAAGGCCATCAAGACCTACGACGAAGTGGGCCTGGCCATGGAAGACCTGGTGAAGGGCAGCATCCAGGCCGTCGTCGCCGACAGCCCGGTGGCCGTCGAGTACACCACCAAGAAGCACGCCGACAAGATCAAGATCGCCGCCACCCTGAAGAGCGACAAGGTCGAGAACATCGGCATCGCCGTGAAGAAGGGCAACAAGGAAGTCCTCGACCTCGTGAACAAGGGCCTCGCCGCCATCAAGGCCGACGGCACCTTCGACAAGATCAAGGCCGCCCACAAGATGCAGTAAGACGGTTGCCGCGAAAAGCGCACCGACTCCAGAGCAAAGACACCGGGGGCCGCCAACTGGCGGCCCCCGGCATTCCAAACATAAGGCCAACACGCATGACAGAAGCACGAACCATCGACGTGGGCGAGGGCGCGGCGATCCCCAGCAAGAGCGACTGGGGCCTATTCAACGCCTGGACCATCAGCATCACCTTCGCCGTCCTCTCCATCTGCTACCTGTATTTCTTCGAGCCCGCCCCCTACCAGCGCATCCTGCACTACCTGGCCGACGGCGTGATCATCACCTTCGAGGTGACGGTCATGAGCATCGTCTGCGCCTGCTGCATCGGGCTCATCACCGGGCTTGGACGCGTCTCCAAGAACAAGGCCATCAATCTCGTGGCCTCCACCTACGTCGAGATCATCCGCGGCATCCCGCTGCTGGTCCAGCTCTTCTACATCTACTACGCGCTGGGCCGGTTCCTCAACGTGCACGACCTCACCGCCGCGGTCATCGCCATGAGCGTGTGCTACGGCGCCTACATGGGCGAGGTCTTCCGCGCGGGCATCACCGCCATCGACAAGGGCCAGACCGAGGCCGCCAGAAGCCTGGGCTTCAACTCCAAGCAGACCATGTTCCTGGTCATCCTGCCGCAGGCCTGGCGCACCATCCTGCCGCCGGTGGGCAACGAGTTCATCGCCCTTTTGAAGGACACCTCGCTGGTGTCCATCCTGGCGGTGTCCGACCTGCTGCGCCGCGGTCGCGAGATCTCCAGCGAATCCTTCCTGTATTTCGAGACCTACACCATGGTCGCCCTGGTCTATCTGGTCATCACGCTGCTGCTCTCCAAGGGCGTCAGCATCATGGAAGCGAGGCTCAGCCACTATGTCCGCCACTAACGCGCCCACCATCGTCGACATCCGCCACGTGCACAAAAGCTTCGGCGCCCTCAAGGCGCTGAACAACGTCTCCATGTCCATGAGCCTGGGCGAGAAGGTGGTCATCATCGGGCCCTCCGGCTCGGGCAAGAGCACGCTGCTCAGGTCCATCAACAAGCTGGAGACCGTGGACTCGGGCAGCATCATCGTGGACGGCCAGGACATCAACGACCCCAAGACCGACATCAACAAGCTGCGCATGGAGCTGGGCATGGTGTTCCAGAGCTTCAACCTCTTCCCGCACAAGACCGTGCTGGAGAACCTGACGCTCGCGCCCATCAAGCTCAAGGGCATGACCAAGCCCGACGCCGACGCCGTGGCCCTGAAGCTTTTGGACAAGGTCGGCATCAAGGACAAGGCCCACGTCTACCCCTCCAAGCTCTCCGGCGGCCAGCAGCAGCGCGTGGCCATCGCCCGCGCCCTGGCCATGAGCCCCAAGATCATGCTCTTCGACGAGCCCACCAGCGCGCTGGACCCCGAGATGATCGGCGAGGTGCTGGACGTCATGGTGACCCTGGCCAAGGAGGGCATGACCATGGCCGTGGTGACCCACGAGATGGGCTTCGCCCGCGAGGTGGCCGACCGCGTGGTGTTCATGGACCATGGCACCATCATCGAGCAGGGCACGCCCGAGCACTTCTTCGAAAGCCCGGAGCACGACCGCACCAAGCTGTTCCTAAGCCAGATCCTTTAGCCCTGGACTGGGGCCACCATACTGGGCCGCTCTCCCGCTACGGGGGCGCGGCCTTTTTTCATGCGCCTGCGCACTGGCCACCGGCTTGCGCCCTGGGCCCGGCAGGGCTACAGTGCCTGGAAACGCCAAGAAATCCGGAGGGCCACATGCGCCGAGCCGCCACCACGCTCCTGCTCCTCTTCCTGACGCTCAGCGCCGCAGGCTGCGGCCTGGAGCCCCGGCCCGAGCCGCCCGCGCCCGCGCTCCCCACGGCGGAGACCGCCCCCGCGCCCTTCCCCGCCGTCGACGAGGCCACCCTCTGGGCCAGGCTCAACGCGCTGGTCAACGACACCGACCCCGAATCCCCGGCCTTCACCGCGCTGAAGGCGGAGCTGGCGCGCAGCGAAAACGACCCGGCCCTGTCGCCGGGGCTGCGGCTGATGCTCACGCGGGCCAGCGGCTTCCAGCCCCTGCGCGTAAGCCGCATCTGGCACGACCAGCGCCAGGCCCAGGAAGAGGCCGCCGAGCTGTACGCGCGCTCCAGCGGGCCGCTTCAGTCCGCCGCCTCGGCCCTGGCCGGGGCCAAGGTGGTGCGCAGGCTTGGCCCGGCCCTGTACCTGGTGCGCCTCTCCGGCGGCGACACCGTGTTCCTGGCCACCTCGCGCAGGCTCAAGCCCGGCAGCCTCCTGCGCGGCATCCAGGCCGTGGAGCAGGCGGACGCCCGGCAGGGCGGCGCCGTTGTGGAGAAGAACCTGGACGAGGGCGACGCCCCGGCCAAGACCTACGTGGAGGTGGGCCGCGAGCAGCAGGCCCGTTTCCAGGCCGAGCGCGCCCCGGCCCTGGAGCGCCTGCGCGAGCTGCAGGCCGGGCATGCGGTGTTCGAGCGCAGCCTGCGGGCCGAGCTTGCGCGCTGGGACGCCTTCGTGCGCGAGATGAACGACGAGCTTGCGCCGCGCCTGCTGGGCCGGGCTGAGATTCCCGCCCCGGCGGCGCTGCTCAGGGGCACCAAGCGCCTGGGCAAGAGCTGGAGCCGCCAGCAGTACTACCGCTACGCCCTGCCCATCACCGGCCAGGCGCAGGCCGACGCGCTGCTGCGCGCCCACCTGGACGAGCGCAAGAAGGAGGTGGCCGACCTGCTGCGCTCCACGGGCGTGGGCCGGGGCCGCATCCGCGCCAACATCGACCTCATCACCTACAAGGCCTACGCCGCCGGGCCCAGGCTGCTCTCGCTGATGTTCGAGGAGTACCGCGACACCGGCGGGGCGCACGGCAACTACGCCTACGCCTCCTTCGTGCTGGACCTGAAGTCGGGCCAGCGCATGGCCCTGGGCGACCTTTTCACCGACCTGCCCGCCGCCCTCGGCGTGCTCTCGGAACTGGCCGCCCGCCGCCTGAACCTGGCCCTGGGCGGCGCGCCCTTCCCCGAGGGCTACGCCCCCAAGGCCGAGAACTACCAGGCCTTCGTGCTGGACGGGTCCGACCTGGTGGTGACCTTCCCGCCCTACCAGGTGGCCAGCTTCGCCGAGGGCACGCAGACCGTGCGCGTGGCGCTGCACCACCCGCGCCTGCTGCCCCTGCTCTCCCCGGCCTTCAAGACGGCGCGGACCGGATACTAGCCCGCCCCCGCAACACATGAGAAGCCCCCGCCGGAGCGTGCGCAACACGTCCAGCGGGGGCTTCCTGGCGTCCGGGGTCAGGCCCCGGAGCACGCTTGCCCGGCGCTATTCGGCCAGGGCGGCGATGCAGCGCACCTCCACCTGGGCCTCGCGCGGGAGCTGGGCCACGCCGATGGCGGCCCGGGCCGGGCGGTGCTGAGCGAAATAGGCGGCGTAGATCTCGTTGAACTCGCCGAAGCGGCCCATGTCGATCAGGTAGACGTCAACCGAGACCACGAGGTCCAGCCGGGACCCGGCGGCCTCCACCACGGCCTTGAGGTTCTCCATGGCCTGGCGCGCCTGCGTGGCGAAATTTTCGGGGATGACGCCGGTTTCGGGAACGATGCCGAGCTGGCCGCTGAGGTAGGCCATGCCGCCTGCGGTGATCGCCTGGGAATAGGGGCCGATGGCGGCCGGGGCCTTGGACGTCTGGACGGGCTTGGGAAGCCGGGACATGAATGCTCCTGGGTTCGTGTTTCTCGCCCACGCGCCGGGGCGCGTGCCGTGGCGTTGGCCGGGTGGCCGGATTCGCTGGCCCCTGATAACCGCTTCCGGGCAGAAAGGGAAGGCCGGGCGCCCCGCTCGGGTGCGTCCGGCCTTTCTTGAGACGGGGGGTGGCGGGGGGCGGTGTGCGCCGGTGCTTTTGGATGTCTCCGGTTC
>JAEXRD010000004.1 GCA_023438245.1 Pseudomonadota bacterium
GGGCAGCGCTGCCCGCGCCAGCGAAACCGGCGCCGAGGCTTTTGTCACGGCGCGCGGCGGGCGCCATGGGCATCGGCGCGAAACGGTGTGGTCGGGAGGGCGTCGCCGCCTGGAACCGGCCTGAGGACTCCAAGGGGATGCATCCTCAATACAATCCCATTTTCTACCTTGCGCCACGGGGTCTGGTCAACACCTGCGTTCTTGGGTAGTATTTCAGAGGCGCGGCTGCGCAGTCGGAGGCCCGCCGGGGCGCAATCCAAGACCCGGCGCGCGGGCCATGCGGGAAGGCCAGGACGGGGCCAGGGGCTCCGCCCTGTGCGCCCCAGAACAGCGGACGGGACGATGCTTTTCAATTCACTGGAATTTCTCTTTTTCTATCTTCCCGTGGTCTTCTTCGGGTTCTTCCTGGTCGCCGGGGCGCGCGGGGGGGGGGCACGGCTCGCGGCCATCTGGCGGGGGCTGGGGGCGCTCTTCTTCTATGGCTGGTGGGACACCCGCTTTCTGTGGCTTCTGGGCGGCTCCATCGTGTTCAACTACATCCTGGGCCGTGCCCAGGCCAGGAATCCCCGGCGGCCGTTCTGGCTCGTGGCGCTGGCAGTGGGCGGCAACCTGGCGGCGCTGTGCCTGTTCAAATACGCGGGGCTCTTCGTGTCCACGCTTAACCAAGTGGCCGGAACGGGGTTCGCCGTCCCGTCCATCGCCCTGCCGCTGGGCATATCCTTCTACACCTTCACGCAGATCGCCTTCCAGATGGATGTCTACAAGGGGTATGCCGAGGAATACGATTTCAGCCACTACGTGCTTTTCGTGACCTATTTCCCGCATCTCGTGGCTGGCCCCATCCTGCACCACAAGCAGATGATGCCGCAATTCCGGCGCGAGCGGACCTATCGCATCGACCCGGCCAACGTGGCCGTGGGCCTGTCGCTTTTCACCGCCGGCCTGGCCAAGAAGGTGCTGCTGGCCGATCGCCTGGGAGAGTATTCCGTAGCGCTGTTCTCCTTCGCCGGGCAGGGCGGGGCGCCCAAGCTGCTGAGCGCCTGGGCCGGGGCGCTGGCGTTCACCTTCCAGATCTATTTCGATTTCTCCGGGTACTCGGACATGGCCATCGGCCTGTCCCTGCTGTTCAACATCACGCTGCCCATCAACTTCAACTCCCCGTACCGGGCGGCGAACATCGCCGACTTCTGGAGGCGCTGGCACATCTCGCTGTCCACCTTCCTGAAGGACTATCTGTACATTCCCCTGGGCGGAAACCGCCTGGGAGTGGCCCGGCGGTACGCCAACCTCATGGTGGTGATGCTTCTGGGGGGGCTTTGGCACGGGGCCAGCTGGACGTTTCTGCTATGGGGGGGCTTGCACGGGCTGTATCTGTGCGTGAACCACCTCTGGGGCTGGCTGAGGGGGCTGCTGACGCGGCGAACGCCCGGCAGGGGCGAGCGCCTGGCCGGGCAGGCGCTGACGTTTCTGGCCGTCGTGGTGGCCTGGGTGCTCTTTCGGGCCGAGTCCGCGCCCGCCGCGGCGAGGGTGTTGCTCGGCATGAGCGGCCAGGCGGGCGTGTCCCTGCCGCTTTCGGCCCTGCGGCTCTATGAGTGGCTGACAGGGGTGACGGCGCCCGCGGGCCTGGTGTTCGGCGGAGCGTTTGCGGACAATCCGGCGCTGGCCGGGCTGGGAGCCGCGCGACTGGCGGGCCTGCTGGGCGTGTCCGCGGCCGTGGCTTGGCTGCTGCCCAACACGCAGGCGGTGTTCCGCGAGGGACTGCACCTGGGCGGTACGGAGGGGGTTTGGCGGTTGAACTGGCGGCCCAACTGCGGCTGGGCGGTCGTGCTCGGCCTGACTTTGGCGGCCTGTGTCATGGATATGCAGCATGTCTCGGAATTCCTGTACTTCCAGTTCTGATCCGGGCCGCTACGTGCGGCTCATGCTCGGCATGGCCTGCGGCGTCCTGCTGCTGGTCCTGGCCGTGAACATCCTTGTGGACCCCAACTGGTTCTTTGAGATCAACAACGCCCTGAACACGCGCAAATGCGCTTTCGACGAGCGGGTGCAGAAGACCAACAGGCTGCTGCACTCCCGCAGGGACTACGATGCGCTGCTTCTCGGCAGTTCCCGCTCGGCCTTCATTGTAAGCGGACAATTCTCGGGACTGAAGCTCTACAACTACTCCCTGAGCAGCGTGTATCCCGAGGAATACGAGGACCTAGTAGAGGCGGCCATGCTGCGCCATCCGGTGCGCACGGTGTTCATCGGGCTGGATTTCTTCGGCACGGCGCGCAACCGTTTCTCCTTCGCCGTGCAGCGGCCCCTGCCCGAATACGTGGAGGGCGCCGTGAAGCCCATGCGCGTGCTGGGCGCCCTGCTCAGCGCCGACAGCCTGCGCCACGCCTTGCTCGACATGCGCATGTCCCTGGGCGGGGTCAGCCTGCCCGGGGCCTACGATCAGAACTACGAGCGGGTGGTGAGCCCGGGCGACAGCCCGCCGTCGGACGAAACGATCTACCGGCAGCTGCTGCTTTTCCACACGCAGTGCTACGGCGAGGCCTACCGCTGGAACGGGGACCTGCCGGAGATTCTGCGCCGCCTGCGCGAGCGCTGGCCCGAGGTGCGCTTCGTGGTCTTCACCACGCCGGTTTCCGCACCCATGTTCAGCCTGCTGGTGCATGACGGGCGGCTGCCCGACTACGAGCGGCTCATCCGGCTGGCCGTGCAGGTGTTCGGAACGGTGCACGACTTCATGGGCCTGAACTCCATCACCCGCGACTTGGCCAACTATTCCGACGCGCACCACTTCCAGCCCCACGTCGGGGCCATGATCGGCGCGCGGATTACCGGTTCGGCTGGCGGGGCCCCGGCGGACTTCGGCGTTGAGGTGGGGCCGGGCAATCTGGAGGAGCACCTCGCCGACCTGCGCAGGCAGGCCGGGCATGCGGACCCTGACCCCCTGGCCCGCTACCGGGCCTTGGCCGGGGCTGGGGCCGAGGCTCCGCGGGACGAGGCCGCCGTGGCCCGCTAACGGGCGGGTCTGCCCTGAACGTCCACAAGCCAGGCGTGGATTTGCCGGGCCACAAATTCGTATCCCGCCGGCGAATAGTGGCTGCCCAGCATGCCGAAGGGAAAGAACCGCGCAGGGTCCTTGTCCGCCGACAAGACGGGGCGCAGGTCGAGGTAGGTGACGCCGGTCTGGGCGAAGGCGCGCAACGCGATGGCGTATTGCTCATTGTTGTTGCCCTGGCCCACGAGTTCGGCGCCGCCGGGCAGGTAGACCACCAGGAGTCGCCCCCCCCTGGCCTCGACGCGGCGCTTGGCTTCGGCCAGAGCCCTCACGAGCGTTGGCGCGGCCTTTTCGTACCTCCCGGGGTCCGGCCTGTGGACCGCGAGGCCGAGCCTGCCGCGCAGGGGGCGCAGCATCGCAGCGTCGAGAAAGAGCCTCCCGATGGCGAGGGGCTTTTCGTAGTTGGCCGACCTGCTGCGCAGGCTCTCCTCTTCCTTGACCCGAAGCGCGGCGTCGATCTGGGGTTGCAGCTCCGCCAGGCCCTGCCGGAACGTGGGATCCTCCAGATAGCGCAGGAGAAGCGGCGTCCCCTGCTCGATGAGCATGTCATCCAGGTCGTTGCCATAGTATAGCCAGACGCACAGGCGCGGATTCTCGGCCAGGACGTACTCGGTGAGGATGGCCAGGTTGAGAAGCGGCCCATTGCCGCCATGCCCGTAGTTGACGCAGGGCAGGCCCAGGCGGCCAAGCACCGAGGCGATGTTCTCAGGGCTGTCCACCCCGATGCCGAAGGTGAAGGAGTCGCCGAGCAGAGCGATGTCCACCGCGCCACGCCCGTGGACGCCCCGGGGATTGTTGAAGCCCAGTTCGTCGGTTTCATAAAGGGGATAGTGCCCCCCCTCGTTGGAATAGAGGCAGGTGGCGTTGGCAATGCCGGAGAGCGGCAGAATCCGCCTGCCGCCCACATCCAGTCCGGCCAAGTAGCCCCTGGGGTGGACCAGGGGGACCACGTCGCGGCCTTCTGCGCGCATGGCCAGGATGGCTTCGCCCGGGCGCCGGCCGTCAAACGGCAGGTCCTGCCGCTTGGCCGCGGCTTGGCGTTGGCGCAGATCCAGCTCCTTGGGTGTCGGCTGCAGCTCCGTGTACAGGCCCAGGGCAAGGTTGCCGAGCAGCACGGCGAAGATGCACGACAGGGCGAGCACCAGGGCGTTCATGCGTGCGTTGTTCATGTCCGGCCCTCCCACTTCGGCGGCACGGTTCCCACTGTTCCTGCGCAGAGGCGGCATTACTGCCGGAACACCCGGCGCGCCACCTTCAGCAGATCCAGCGCCCGCGTGCCCAGCACCCGGAACAGCCCCCGGAACACCCGCGCGGTCAGGCTGGCCTCGCGCCACAGCTGCTTCACGAGTTCCGGCCCCGCAAGGGTGAGCACCGTCGGCTCCGGCAGTCCAGCGGCCCTGGCCTTCGAGAGCAGCGCGCCGATGTCCTGGAAGGGGTCCAGCACCAGCAGGCAGTCCGGCTTCAGTCCGGCCAGCCCCTCCGTTTCCACAACGGGGTAGGTGAGATAGGTCTCGAACTCCGTCGGCTCGAAGCTGAGCACCCCCACGACCTTGGAGAAATCAAGTCCCGGCAGGCCCAGGCGCAGGGTGAAATCGAGGTCGTTGTTGGTGCCGCAGAGCACGATCCGGTCGTGCGTGGCGAGCTTTTCCGCCAGCTGGCGGGAATGGGCGAGCTGATGCTCAAGGCCGCGCGCGCGGGAGACGTCCCAGGCGATGGGCCTGCGGCAGCCGGAACAGATCAGGGTCCTGTTCAGGCCGATGCTCAGGAACCCCAGGTAGGACCGCCCGAACAGGGTGAACCTGTGGCGCAGCGTTGCTCCGCAGTGGCGGCACTGTCCCTCAAGCCGGCAGTGGCTCCAGCGCGCGCCGCTGTCCACGGTCCGCGTCAGGTTCTCCACCGCGTTGGTGGCGAACAGGTGGGCGTTGAAGCGCCGCACCTCGCGCCCGGCCACGGAGATGAACTCGGGCGTGGGCATGGCCGTGAGGTTGATGAACCCGCGCATGACGTCGGGCCTGAAGAGTTCGCCGGAGATGGCGTCGAGCTGCGCGATCTCGTCGGTGATGAGTCCGCGCAGGATGGCCTGGCGGTACACCTCGGTGCCCTGGTACACGAAGAGCAGGGCCTCGCCGGAGTTGATGTCCTCCTCGATGAGCAGGTCGATGGTGGCCTTGATGTCCTGCTCCGTCTCGTCCTGGTAGCCCACGATGTAGGTGCCGCTTGCGGGCAGCCCGGCCTCGCGGCAGTTGCGGAAGAAGGTGCGGATCTGGTCGGGATGGATTTTCTTGTTCATCAGCCGCAGGACCTTGTCGGACCCGGACTCGATGCCCGCAGTCACGGCGATGCATCCGGCCTGCTTCATCATGCGCAGGGTCTCCACGTCGAGCCTGGCGTCGATGCGCACCTGCACGAACCAGGGTTTCGAGCAGCCGGACTCGCGGTAGGCCGCGCAGAACTCGCGCACCTCCCTGGCCGTGGGGTAGAACATCTCGTTGAGGAAGCACACGGTGTCGAAATCGTAGTTCTCGCTCAAGTGGCGGATCTCGCCGATGACGTCCTCGATGGGCCGCTTGCGGAAGCCGCCGATGGTGGGCGAGCAGAAACCGCATTTGCCGATGCACCCCCGGCCCGAAAGCACCGGCATGAAGCGCAGGTCGCTGCCGATGAAGCTGAAGCTGGAACGCTCCACGTAGAAACGCCAGTCGAAATGGCGCCAGGCCGGGTAGGCCTTGTGCACGGCCATGTCCAGCCGCACGGGGGCGTTGCGGACCACCCTGCCGCCGGGTTCGCGGTAGGCGACGCCGGGCATGCCTTCGAAAGTGGCGGCTCCGTCGGCGAGCTTGCGCAGGAATCCCGGAAAGCTCATCTCCGCCTCGCCGATGATGGCGTGGTCGGCCCCGATGGAGTCGAACAGCAGCGCGTCGTCGGCGTCCTTGGTGATGTTGCCCCCCAGCACGACGCTCGTGCCCGGGGCCAGCTCGTGGACAAGCCCGGCCAGCCTGCGGAAAAAGCGGTGGAACCCGATGATGCCGCCCGAGGCCACGGCTAGATAGCGCCCGGGCTTCAGCCGCTGGCGCAGCGTCGCCTCCCAATGCGCATCGCAGGTGAGGTCCAGGAACTCGAAGGGGATGCCCTCCTGCTCCAGGCAGGCCAGAACGTAGGCCATGCCCACGGGCCATTCGGGCCAGCCGGGGCAGTGCGGCGTGACGAGCAGAACGGGCTTCATGTGCCTACTCCTGCGCCGGGCACCGGTCCTGCCGGATTCTGGGCGTACCGGAGGATCTCCCGCACGATCTCCGCCTGCTTGTTCCCCGCGATTTGTTCGCCACCCATGTCCCCCATGCCGATCGGAGTGCCGAGTTCAAGGGAGCAGAGGAAGCAGCCGCGCATGGCGTTGCGGCGCTCGCTCGGGTCGGGGCGGAAAGATTCGATGTAGCCGCGGACTCGGGCGGCAAAGTCCTCGCCGTACATGCTCATGTGCAGCACACCCGGCAGGAAATTGTAAAAGACATTGCCCAGAACCACCACGGGCCTGTTCATAAGATAGGCCTCCCACCCGGCGGTGCCGGTGACGGTGACCACCGCGGCGCACTTGGACATGAGTTCAAAGGTGTTGATGCTGTAGTGCAGCAACCGGACGTTGTGGATGGCCTTGAGCCGCGAGTAGAAGCCCAGCGGTCTTTGGCCGACCATGGAAGGGTTTTCCTTCACATACAGGCAGTAGTCCGAGGGTATGCGCCGGGCCAGTTCCATGACGAAGGGCTCGTGCAACGAGTAGTCCTGGCCATAGAACATGTCGACGCATTCCGGCGACAAGTGCAGGGGCAGGTAGAGGAACTTCTCTCCGCTTGGCAGGGACTTGGTCAGGAAGTCGGTATATTCCAGGATCCCCATGCGCAGAGCCTTCAACGGCCAGTGGGCGAGCACCCGCGAGGTGGGAGCAAGCTCGCCGGAGGTGCGATCATAGGCGCAGGCCCTGTACAGCCGGGAATTCTCCGCCAGACTCCGCGTGCCGGAAAGCAGCGCTTTGGCCAGCGATCCCAGGAAGCTGCGCGAGGTGAGCGATACGTAGCTGGGCAGGGTGGGGCGGTGCAGGAACTCTTCGTAGTGCCGATCCGCCGCCTCCAGGATTTCCTGGGGAAAGCCTCCGGTCCCCTTGTCGTGCAGGTCCCGGAACAGGCCCTCCAGCCCGACGTACTGGCCCTTGCTGTCCTGGCCCGCAAGGCGGGTGCCGCACTGCCGAACATGCACCACCTCAAGCACGGGGATGTCCCGCGAGAGCGCATACTCGGCCAGCACGTTCCTCAGGTAGTCCTCGCGCCCGGTGAGGACGGCCGAGATATCGTTTTCCTCGAAGATCCGCTTGGCCAGCAGCATTTGGCAGACCTGGAGTTCCCGGGCGGTGCGGTAATCCGCCACGTTGCGGAAGTTCCTGTCGCTTGAGACGGTGAGGCCGTTGCGCCTCACATTGAGGTGCTCCTCCAGCGACTTCTGCAATTCGTTGAGCTCTTCCATGCCCATTTTCTTGAGCTTCGGTGCAACCTCCTCGTAGAAGCGCGGCATGGAGTAGGTCGGGCCGATCTCCTGGAATTCTTCGGGCCGCACATCGACCCTGCTTTCCAGGTGTCCGTGCAGGAATATCGTTATGATGGGTTGCTCGAACGCCTTGCGGAATGCATAAAGCAGCGCGCGCATGCGGTAGTGGGGTATGATGATGAGAACGCTCTTGCCCATCTGATGTCCTCTGCGGGATGGCTTGCTTCCGGGTTAGTGGGGCGCCTGACCGACATGGTGCACGCTGTCGGCGATGCCGAGCACCTCGTCGCTGTGGGAGATGGCCAGCACGGCCATGTCCCGCTTCAGCGCGCTGATGGTATTGAGCAGTGTGCTCTGCGTGTCCTGGTCCTGCCCGGAGGTGGCTTCGTCCAGGATGAGCAATTTCGGCCTGGCAAGCAGCGCCCGCGCGATCATGAGTCGCTGGCGCTGTCCGCCGGAGAACATGCGCCCCTGCTCGCCCACCAGGGAGTCCAGCCCCAGGGGCGTGGCGGATACGAAATCGAGCGCGCCAGCCTTTGCCAGGGCTTCTCGGACTTCCTGGTCGGAATGGGCTCGGCCCAGCAGGATGTTGTTCCGGATGGTGTCGTTGAACAGGAAGACCTCTTGCGGGACGTAGCCGACCTGGCTTCTCCAGTGCTGCATGTCCAGCGTGTCGAGGCGCACGCCGTCGGCCAGCACCTCGCCATGCTGTGGGCGGAGCAGGCCGACGATGATGTCCGCCACGGTGGTCTTGCCCGACCCGGAAGGACCGCACAGGGCCGTGACGGAGCCTATGTCGAGCGAGAGGGTCAGTCCGGTCAGGATGGACCTGCCTTCATAGCCGAAACTGACGTCTTTGAGTTCGATCCGGTGCTTCAGTTCCAGTTTTCGGCCCCGGCCTTCGGGTTCCCGGAAGCTGTGAATCTCGGCGATTTTGTGGCGCATGGACAGGAAGATCCCCTCAAGCGCGGCGTACTGCTGGTGGCTTTGTTGCGCGCTGGACAGCCGGGTGAAGATGCGCTGGAAGAAGAAGGCCATGGCCAGCAGCATGGCTCCGCTCATGCCGAGCGAGGTCTTGCACCAGTAGAGACCCAGCGCCAGAAACACGGTGAACACAGGCTCCTGCAGCGCGGAGATGAGCCCGGAGGTGTTGATGGTCTGGCGCGCCGCAGCCTTGTAGCGCTCGGATTGCGCATGGATGTGGCGGTGGAAGCTCTGCGCCAGGCCCATGACTTTGAGGGGCTTGGCGCCGGCCAGGCTGTCAGTGAAGAAGCTGGACATTGCGTTCAGGGAATCCGCCTGGCGGACGCCAGCGCTCCGCACGGAACGGATGAGGCGGCGGAACAGGGTCAGGAAGAGCGCGCCGCACAGGATGGACGTGAGCATGACCTGCCAGGACACGAGCAGTCCTGCCAGGAAATAGGTGAGGGCCTGCACCAGATGGGAGAGCACCTGGCAAAATGAGCGTAGCGCCATGCCTGAATAGGCGGATTCTGTGGACAGCGCATAGGTCAGGCTTCCGGACTTGTTCGCGGTGAAGTAGGACCACTCCGCGCACAGCAGGGCGTCCATCAGCTCCGCGCGGAGTTGGGTGGTGATCTCCACTTCCACGTATCCGGTCTGCCGGAAGGCCAGGAGCGTGAGGAACCCCTTGGCGGTTATGGCCAGGGCCACGACCAGCAGCAGTTGCGGGAGCGAGGGCTCGCCTCCGAAACTGGCCAGCAGCGATCCAAGCGGCCCGGTCATGGTGGACCGAATGTCCTCACCGAGGATTTTGGCCATCAGGGGGGCCATGCTGACCGCCCCCACGGATTCCACGAGCCCTGCCAGCACCAGGAAGAAGAGCATGTTCAGCGTCTGCCTTGGGTACTTGCGTAGGAAGTACATCCAGGAGGGGCCGCGCATATCGTCTCGAAGGGCGCCGCTCATCGTATTCTGGCCTCCATGCCTGCGTCGCGTGCGGGGGGCGGGCGCCTCATTCGCCGCCTCTTGCGCGGAATATGCGCTCCGCCACGGTCCAATCTTCTTCGGTGTCGATGTCCTGGACCTGCCAGCGCGGCAGGACCACGGGCCGGGCGTCCGCAGCGTAGAGACGCGGGCTGGCGAGGAATCGCTCCGGATCGACCCAATAGAACTGGCCGGCATCGTGGTACGCTTCGGGAAGGTCCTGAGAGCGCTTGTTCTCGTTTTCCGGCCAGATCATCTCCAGCGCACCCGTGTTGCCGACGCGTAAGGCCCGGAAAATCGGCGATGTGAAGGTCGTCACCGAGAAGCAGCACGAGCAGCCCGTGGCGCGCATCACCTCCAGTCCGCTGGCCAGGGCGTCCGCTTCCAGCAGGGGCGCGGTGGGGTAGATGCAGCAGGCGTACGTCGGCTCCCGGCCGCTGTCTTTGATCCAGCGCAGCGCATGTTCCAGCACGGGTTCGGTTCCCACCAGGTCGCCTGAGAGTGTCTCGGGCCTGAGAAACGGCGCGCTGGCACCCCACTCCCTGGCGGTCTGGGCGATCCGCTCGGAGTCGGTGGAGACCAGAATCTCGTCGAACAGCCCGGAGCGGAGAGCCGCCTCAATGGGCCAGGCTATCATGGGCCGACCGCAAAAGGGCCGGATGTTTTTTCCGGGAATGCGCTTGCTGCCGCCGCGGGCCGGAATGATGGCGATGTTCATGGCCGTTCCATCAGAAACCAGGTCAGGTCGTCCACACCCCGCAGATCCCTGTGATAGATGAAGCCGTAATCCAGGAGCCGTAGATCCGGATGCCGCTCGAGCATCTCCCCGGCGAAGTCGCGCTTGAACAGGGCCGCTTTTGCGCCACGGTACTCCAGCTCAACGGGGCTCGGATTGTAGTATTCCGCAATGCAGACATAGCGCGAAGAGCTCTCGTACATCCTGTCGTACGCTGTGGGCAGGTGCTCCGGGTTGATGTGGATAAGAACTCCGCTGGTGAACACGAGGTCGTAGCGCCTGGGCGCCGTGAACTCCAGCAGGGACTGGTTGATGGTGGTGAGGCCGGGAATGCGCCGTAAAACTTCTGCTGCGGCGGGGTTGATCTCCACAGTGGCAAACTCGGCTTCGGGCAGGATGTTCCGCAAGGCATGGAGATTGATGCCGATATTGGCGCCAAGCTCCAGAACCGAGCCAATCTCGCCCGCACGCTGCAGGATGCGTGCGAACATTGCGGTCCTGTCCGCAATGGCTTGCGTCGAGGCCTGGTTGCGGCTGATGTAGGCCTCGCCGAATTCGGTGGCCCACAGTTGTTCCTGCTGCGTCTTATACATCGGCTTGCTCCATGCTGTCGGTATTTTGCGCGGACCGGACTTCTTGCCCGGCCAGCCACTCATGATCTGCCCTAGCGGATGGCCCGCGCCAAAAGAAAGGCCTCGGCGCGCGCAACGCCGATGGACGACCCCAGGCGGGTCGCCTCCGCGGTGATGGCCTCGGCGGAGCGCGGATGCGGAAAGGGCCGCATTTCGGAGGCATAGGCCTCCAGCGCGCGCAGCTTTTTGTCCCAGTGCTCGGAGACGTCGTAGAAGACCGTGGGGGAATATGTGCCGCCGAGTAAGCCAAAGGCCCACTCTGTGGATGAGGCCACTGAGAAGTGCAGCACTTCGCGCGCGCCCTCTCCGGGCAAGGGCCGGGTGGCCGTCAGCACCGCCTTGGCCACCAGTTGGTGGTCGACATTCAGGTCGCCGGGAAAGTGTGTCAGCACAAGCTCGGGCCGGTGCCTCTTCACAAGCTCCTCCACGATCTTGACCAGCGAGAGCAGGGGCACTGTGTCCAGGCTGTTGTCAGGCAGGCCGAAGTGTTCCACCCCCTGCGCACCCAGGATGGATGCCGCTCGCCGGGAGGCCTGGCGCAGGGCCTCCAGTTCGACGCCCGCCTCTGCCGACGCTCCCCGCGAGGTCACCCCTTCGCCCAGGATGGCCAGGTGCACGCGCCAGCCTTCTGCCGCAAGCTTGGCGACGGTTGCGCCGCAGCCCAAGATTTCGTCATCCGGATGTGCTGCCACAACCAGCATGCTTTTGCTCATGGTGCAGTTTCCTTCTGGGGGGTGTCGTGCAACAGCCTGTCGCCAGTTATGATGTCGAGGCTTTTCGGGCCATGGTTCAAAAGCAGGTCGAGTGCGGAAAGATATGGTTCAAAACCGGGATAGACCTGCCTGTATGTCGGGTGAGGGTAGTCGTGAAACTCAAGGGCGATGCCCTCGTGCGCGAAGGCGGCGCTGTCCAGGTAGTCACGTCCGAAGGGGCCGGAGAGATAGGTTGAAGCCCCGGATGCCTTGCAGATGTTGAGGATGAGCTGGGATTTCGTACCCTCGACGTCCATGCTGGAGCTCCAGAGTATGGGCGTGGTTACGCCAAGGCAGGAAAGAAGGATGTCGGTTGTGAACCGCGAAAGATTTACCAGTGTCTCTGGATCGTGCCCGTATGCGTTTTCAAGAAGGCCAGCGTATTTTGCGAACCAAGGAGCGCGCCGATAGTGCTGGCTGATGGTGGCCCAGTGTTTCTCGCGCCATTTGGATTGAGGAGCTAAGCGAATGGCGCATAAAGGCATATGTAGCGTTTGTGCGTCCAGCGGCACGGTGAGCCAGCACCACCCATCAGGAGTCCGCAGACGGTTGCGATTGGCAAACCTGGTCTTGCTCGAATGA
Organism: Pseudomonadota bacterium; assembly: GCA_023438245.1. Taxonomy (GTDB): domain Bacteria; phylum Desulfobacterota; class Desulfovibrionia; order Desulfovibrionales; family Desulfovibrionaceae; genus Humidesulfovibrio. The sequence continues at coordinate 12,235 of JAEXRD010000004.1, forward strand.
TCCATTTGCACATGGTCAAGCACGATGTGTAGGTCGCTCTTGGCTATTCGGTCAAAGTACCCGAGCCAGGGCAGGTAGGCAGGCTGCATGATCGATACAATCATTGAGCGTCCTTGTGCAGATAGATGCTGAAATCGCCAGGGTGATAGTCATGCCGGAGCGAAAAGCGCAAAGATATGGCCTGGGCGATCTCCACGGCGTGCGCCGGTTCGGCTCTGAACTCATCCTGGCCACTTGCCGGGGTGCGGGCGCTCAGCAGATTGAATGCTGTGGCCCTGCGACACAATGAGAACATGCGGCGAGCCATGGCATCAAGATATGTGTAAGAGTCCACTGTAGCTTTGTAGAAAATGCCGCTAGCTATGACATAGTCGTACTGTAGTTTCGGGGGGTTGGTTTTTAAGATGCTGCACAACTCGAAGCGAGACTCGGGGTGCTTTCGCTTGGCCACTTCCAGCATGGGGGGGGTTATGTCTACACCAGTGTAGTCAATGCGCAGGCCATTGTCTCTGCACCAATCGATGAAGTCGCCGTGCCCACAACCGACATCCAATACAGATGCGCCATCGAGCAGCCCCACCTCGGCCAGCACTTTGAACCTAAGTTGCTGCGACTTTGGGCTGCCCCAGTCCAGGGTTGCCCATTCTCCGCCTCTGGAGGCCGCCAGCGACTGGAAGTGGTGGACAGTAAGTTCCTCGTTCCGTTCCATGTCGTCCATGGTGTGCCCCAAGCCCCGCACTAACATTTGCGTGCAACAATACGCCAATCTCCGCGCACGGAGATCTGCGGTTTGAGAACGTTGTCGACACGGACATGTGTGAGATCAAGCAACGTCCAATCCTCTGCGAAAGCTCTCAGGATGTCGTTTCGGCCCCAGAAGCACAGCTGGCCGTTGTTCTCCAGACCGCCTTCAGTGATGCCGGTGATAAGGCCGTCTCGGCCCAGACAGCCGCTGGCGGCGCTGCTTGAGATGTCACTATATGGATTCAAGAACAGGGTGCCGCCTGGTCGAAGCACCCGATGCGCTTCTTTGATGGCGCGATGGGCAGAGGAGAATCCCACGCAGGTGACTGCCCCTCTATCCAAAACCATGTCCATGGAGTCGGATTCAAAAGGCAGGGTCCCAGTGAAATCGCCTACCAAGAGCTGGCCTTGCAGCCCATTCTGTTCGAAGGTCTGTTTGGCGAAGGCGATGGCGCTTGCACTCCCGTCCAATCCATAGACGGTAAAGCCTTCCTTTGCCGCAAAGAGGAGGTTGGGCGCAGTTCCGCAGCCCAGTTCCAGGATGTGGATTTCCTTTCGTGGTTTGTCCTTGGGGGCGTTGCGAAATACGTGAGTGACGATCGCATCCCAAGGATAGCGGACCGAGTGGCCCGAGGCATAGGTTTGCTCCCAGACAGGATCAAAGGTATGGTTGCGTGTTGGCATCAAACATCCTCCTTGCAAAATATTTCGCCTTTTTGCAGGCTTCGCTTGAGGGTCCGTCCCCGAAGCCAGGCGGACTGCTCCGGGGGAATCCCCGAACCGGGCCTGCGCAGCACCACATCGCTGGCGGCGACGACGGTCCCGGCGGACATGTCGCGGGCCGCCGCGCAGGAGAGGCGGAAGGATTCCCGGGCTTCGCCCTCCAGGTCCGAATAGCCGAGCTGGGCCTCGCCAAGGCAGTCCTCCAGGGTGCGTACTGCCCGCACCAGCGCCCCGAACTCGTCTGGGTCCGCCGAAAACCAGTGGTCCGGGCCGGGCTGGTCCTTGTCCAGGGTAAAGTGCTTCTCGATAACCCGAGCGCCCATGGCAACGGCGCCCAGGGCGGCCACGTGGCCCTCCGTGTGGTCGCTGAATCCGACCGGGCAACCGAAGGCCTGCTCCAGTAATGGGATCTTGCGCAGATTCACCGACCGCGGCGGGGCCGGGTAGACGCTGACGCAGTGGAGCAGCACGAGGTCCGTACCCCCTGCGCGCCGGAAGCTGCGCACGGCCTGGTCGACCTCGCCCAAAGTAGCCATGCCGGTAGAGAGGAGAGTTGGCAGGCCGCTTCGGGCGAAGGACTCGATGAGCTCCGTGTGGCCCAGGAAATCGGAGCCGTTCTTGAGCATCGGCGCACCCACGGCAAGAAGTTCTTCCACTCCTTCCGGGCTGGTCGGCGTGGAGAGGAACAACACGCCGTGCCCGTCGCAGTGTCGCTTCAGTTCCGCCAGCGCGCCTTGGCGCAGCTCGCAGCGACTGAACAGGTCGAGCTGGGGCTCGGTGATACGGGTAGGGCCTGTGCCATAGGTGATGGTCAGGTCCTTGCCATCGAGAAAGTCCTCAGTCCGGTAGTTCTGGAACTTGACGGCGTCCGCTCCCGCCGCTGCTGCTGCGTCGATGCTCCGGCGCGCCAAATCCATGTCGCCGTTGTGGTTGATGCCGATCTCGGCGATGAGCAGGCAGGCGAAATCGGTTCCGATCCCCTTTTCGCGAAAACGAATTGAGGTCATTGCCAGCCTCCTCCTTCACATGTGGTTGGTTTGGCGCCAGCATGAGGGCTACTGGAAGCAACATGAGCCGTTCGGGCTTGTTGGCTGCTGTCCATCTTCACAGGTTCACCCCCGCCCCTTGAGATTGGCAACAGGCGTATTCCAGCCAAGCTCTTCGAGCAGGTGCTGAATGCGCTGTCTTTCACCAATCTTGTGTGACGTGCCGCCATGAGGCTGTTTGCGCCTGGCGCATCTCCCAGAACGGATCGCGGGCCATGCTGAACGGAAAAGCTCCAGGATGGCAATGTTGAGCTTGTCGTAAGTGCTTGCCAAGGTTTCCTTTGGGTCCGGGAAAAACATCTCTTGCTGGGCGACAACATCACCCGCGTCGATCTCTTGAGTCATGTAGTGGATTGTGACGCCCTTTGGGGTGTCATCCAGAAAACTCCATAAATTTGGATCGGAGCCTCTATTCCAAGGCAGCAAGGATATATGCAGGTTTATGACGTTCCCAGCCAGAGCGTCCAACACAGATGGAGGCAGAATGTGTTGGTAGCGATAGCTTACGGCAAAGCCGACGTCGAGGCTTGCAACCGTAGCTGCCGTGAGCGGGATCTCCCATTCCAGAGGTGAGTCACCATGCTCCCTGAGGATGGGTGACACCGGGGAGGGGGATGGGCCAAGCACCAGGACCTTCATCCTGCCTCCTGCATGGCCTCGACCACTCTCGCAGCCCCGTGGCCATCCACCAGCTGCTGCCCCGTCTCGGCCATGCGGGCCCTGGCGGGCATGTCGCGGATGAGCGCGCCGAGGACCTTGGCCATTGCGGCGGGCTCTTCCGCCGCGCGGACGGCCACGCCGAGCGCCTCCAGTTCCCTGGCGATGCCCACCTGGTTGTCCGCGATGGGCCGCAGCAGCATGGGCACCCCGAAACGGCAGAGCTCCCAGCAGGTGCTGCCCGCTGCGCACAGGGCCAGGTCAGCCCAGGCCATCAGCCGGGACATGTCGTCGACGCTGGCGAGCGCCTCCACGGTGCCCGGCAGCCTCGCCGCGCGGGCGGCATGGTCCGGCGCATGGGGATTTGCCGCGCCCGACACCACGGTCACCTCAAGGTCGGGATCGTCCAGCAGGGCCAGCGCATCCAGGGCTTTCCCCGTCTCGTCCTGCGGGTCCGCGCCGCCGAAGGTGACCAGGATGCGGCGCGCCTTGGCGGGGCAGGCCCGGGGGGCGGCGTCGGCGAATTCGCGGCGCAAGAGGGCGTACCTGATGCCCCGCAGGCTCAGGGCATCCTGCGCCAGGGCCGGGCGGAGCGCCTCCGCCCCCAGGTTCTGGTTCAGGTAGATGTCCGCGTCATACGCGCCGCGGTCGCAGATGTCGTCCATCACCAGCAGCTTGCGTCCGGCCGCCCGGACGGCGCGCATGTAGTTGGTGTCGAAATGGTAGCCGTCCAGGGCCACCCAGCCGCCGGGAGCGCTGTGGCGCAGCAGGCATTCCAGGTCCGCCGGGTCGGGATGGACGGCCGGAGGCTCCAGGTGTTCGGCTCCCTCGTCCTTCAGGCGCTGGAGCAGGGCGGGCGCGTGGATGGCCCCCACGAAGTGGACCCGACCTCCCAGGCTGGCCCAGGCCTGCGCCAGCGCGAGCATGCGCATGACATGCCCGGTGCCGATGTCCGGCCCGGCGTCCGCCCGTATGGTCAGCAGTCCCGGCATCGGCCCTACTCCTTGGCGGCCCGGAGCGTCTCGTCGACCACGCGGCCCAGGTCTCCGTCCGTCAGGCCCGGATGCAGCGGCAGGGTCAAGATCGCTTCCGCCGCCGCCTCGGCCGCGGGGCACAGGCCGGGGCCGGTGCCCAGGGTCTGGCGGTAGTAGGGGTGCAGATGCACCGGCCAGTAGTGCACGTTGACGCCGATGCCCGCGGCGCGCAGCGCGCTGAAGACCTGGTCGCGCCGGGGCACGCGGACCACGTAGAGATGATAGGCGTGCAGGGCGTTGGGAGCTTTCTCCAGCGGGCTCACGGGCGTGCCCGCGAAGGCCTCGTCGTAGCGCGCGGCGATCTCGCGCCGCCGGGCCAGGAAGCCGGGCAGCTTGGAGAGCTGCGAGAGCCCCAGCGCGCACTGGATGTCGGTGATGCGGTAGTTCATGCCCAGCTCCACCATGTCGTAGCGCCAGGTGCCGCGCTCCTCGCGCTGGCGAAACTCCGTGTCGATGCCGTGGTTGCGGAAGCGGCGCAGGCGCTTCTCCATTTCAGGGTCGCGGCCCAGCACCATGCCGCCCTCGCCGGTGGCGATGTGTTTGACCGGGTGGAAGCTCAGCACGGCCAGGTCGGGCAGAGCGGCGGCCCTACGTCCGCGCAGTTCCGCGCCCAGGGAGTGGCAGGCGTCGGCCACCAGGGCCAGGCCGCGCGCGTCGCAGGCCAGGCGCAGGGCATCGTAGTCGCAAGGCTGGCCCGCGTAGTCCACGGCGATGACCGCACGGGTGCGCGGCGTGGCCAAACGTTCGATCTCCGAGGGCTGCAGCAGCAGGGTGCCGGGGTCCACGTCGGCGAACACCGGGGTGGCCCCCGCGTAGCGCACGCAGTTGGCCGTGGCCGCAAACGTCAGCGTGGGCACGATGACCTCGTCGCCGGGGCCCACGCCCAGGGCGTGCATGGCGCAGTGCAGCGCAGCGGTGCCGCTGGACACGGCCACGCCGAAGCCCGCGCCGCAGAACTCCGCCACGGCCTGCTCAAAGCGGGGAACGCGCGGGCCCGTGGTCAGCCAGTCCGAGCGCAGTGCTTCGGCCACGGCCTCCACGTCGGCCTCGTCGATGCGCTGCCTGCCGTAGGGGATCATAATTCCTCGAGAAGCTCCCGCAGCTTGTCCACGGAGAGCTGCCAGGGGTTGTCCAGGGAATTGTACTCGAAGTCCTCGGCCACGCGGGTCGCGCCGCTGGTGTCGATGCGCGCCGCGCCGCCCGGCTGTGTGGGCACGATGACGAAGTGGTTCTCGAACTCGAAGGTGTTGCGGGCCTCGTCGCGCGGGACCATGACCTCGTGGATCTTCTCGCCCGGGCGGATGCCCACCACGTCGATGCGGCAGTCCGGGCACATGGCCCGGGCCAGGTCCATGATGTTCATGCTGGGCAGCTTGGGCACGTAGAGCTCGCTACCGGCCATGCGCTCCAGGCAGTCCAGCACGAAGTCCACGCCCTGCTCCAGGGTGATCCAGAAGCGGGTCATGCGCGGGTCGGTAATGGGCAGGACCCCGTCCTTTCGCCGCTCGCGGAAGAAGGGGATGACGCTGCCGCGGCTGCCCAGCACGTTGCCGTAGCGCACCACGGAGAACTTGGTGTCGGTGGTGCTGGCGTAGGCGTTGGCGGCGATGAACAGCTTGTCGGAGCAGAGCTTGGTGGCGCCGTACAGGTTGATGGGCGCGGCGGCCTTGTCGGTGGAGAGGGCCAGCACGCGGCCCACGTTGGTGTCGATGGCCGCGTCGATGATGTTCTGCGCACCGATGATGTTGGTCTTGATGACCTCGAAGGGGTTGTACTCTGCGGCGGGCACCTGCTTGAGGGCTGCGGCGTGGATCACGATGTCCACCCCCCGGAAGGCGCGGTACAGGCGCTCCTTGTCGCGCACGTCGCCCAGGAAGAAACGGATGTTCTCGAACTGGGAGAAGTGCTGGGCCATTTCGAACTGCTTAAGTTCGTCGCGGCTCAAGATGATCACCCGGGCCGGATCGTAGCGGGTGAGCAGGGTCCTTGCGCAGGCCTGCCCGAAAGAGCCGGTGCCGCCGGTGATGAGGATGCTTTTGCCGTTGAACATGCTCTCCCCTATTTACATGAGTTTCCAGTGAGCCCGGTTGAGAAAGACGCCGCTGTTGCTTTTGAGTTCCTCGCCGGTCACGCTGATGGTGCGCACCTTGCGGTTGATTTTGCCCTCGGTGATGCGCGCCAGTTCGTCCAGCCGGGAGCGGTCCACGTCGCCCACGATGAGCACGTCGATGAGCCCGGAGTCCTTGCCCAGAGCGTAGTCGTCCAGGATGTACACGGCCTCGACGTGGCCGAGGCTGGCGATGACCTCGTCGATGAGCTGGTCGATGCCCAGGCTCTTGCGCACGATGGAACTGATCTCCGGAAAGAAGGGGTGGCGCGTGTTGGCCCGGAAATAGGCGCTGCGGCCGTTCTGCTCGCGCTCAAGGTATCCGGCCTCGCTTAAGCTGTCCAACTCCTCCTTGATGGCGTTGGGGGAGACCTCGAACTCCTTGGCCAGCTCGCGCAGATAGCACGAGACCCCGGGGTTCAGGAACAGCTTCAGCAGAAGCTTGATGCGCGTCTTGGAGGTGAAAAGCTGCGTGAGCATGTCAAGTTTGTACAGAAAAACAGGACAAACGTCAACGGGGGGCGCGCTGGATCGGGTGTGCTACCCCTCGCCCCGCAGCGCCGCGATGGGATCGAGCCCGGCGGCCTGCCTGGCGGGGCGCATGCCGAAAACCACGCCGATGGCCACGGCGCTGGCCACGGAGAGGAAGAACACCTTCCAGGAGAACAGGATCTGCAGCATGCCCAGCCGCGTGAGCAGCTGGCCCAGGCCCAGGCCCAGCCCCAGGCCCACCAGCCCGCCCACGGCGGTGAGCATGGCGGCCTCGAACAGGAACTGCAGCAGGATGGCCCGGCTGGTGGCCCCCACGGCCTTCTTCAGGCCGATCTCGCGGCTGCGCTCGGAAACGCTGATGGAGAACAGGTTGGCCAGCACGAACCCGCCCACGGTCATGGCCGCGGCGGCGGTGACGCCCAGGAAGGCCACCAGCCCGCCCTTGAACACCGCCAGGAACTTCAGCACCTCGTCGGCGGTGATGATGGTGAAGTCGTCGTCCTGGCCCGCGCCCAGGCCGTGGCTGGCGCGCAGGAAGCTCTTCAGGTTCTCCACGTGGTCGGCCATGCGCTGGGGCTCCAGGAACTTGATGCGGATGGCCCGGAAGTAGCGCCTGTCCATGTTGAAGCGGCTGGTGACGGTGCTGATGGGCATGATGATGCGGTCGTCGACGTCGCCGCCGCCGCCGGTGGCCCCACGGTACTTCAGCCGGCCCACCACCTCCACCTGGAACTTGTCCACCAGGATGGTGCGGCCGATGGGCGAGTCCTCGCCGAACAGCTCGCGGGCGGGCTTGTCGCCCAGGATGGCCACCCGGCTGCCCAGGCGCACGTCCTCCTCGCTGATGTCCCGGCCCTCCACCAGCGGCCAGTTCCAGGCGCTGGCGTAGTCCTCGGTGGCGCCGATGACCAGGGTGGAGGGCACGCTGGCGTCCAGGTACTTGAGCGGCACGTTGCCCTTGGAGCGCATGGGCACCACGATGGTGACCCCGGGCAGGGCCTGGCGCATGCCGCGCATGTCGTCCTGGGTCAGCGTCAGCGTGCGCTGGCCCACGGCGCGCTTCTGGATGTTGCCGCCGAAGATGAGCGCGGCGTCCGGCCCGAACCACTCGGCGATCTCGTTGGTCTTGCGCTCGGCCCCGTCCACCGCGGTGACGATGAGCGTGAGCGCGGCCACGCCGAAGCCCACGCCCAGCACCACGAAGAAGGAGCGCACCTTGTAGGCCCACACGGCCACGAAGGCCATGTCCCACAGGCGGGCGAGCGGGCGCAGCAGCGCGGCGACCATGCGGTCCCTCCAGGGATCAGCAGCAGCCGGGGCAGGCGGCCATGCACTCGGCCAGGCGGCGGATGCCCTCGTTGATGATGTCCTCGTCGGCGTTGGAATAGTTGAGCCGGAGCGTGTTGGCCCCGGTGCCGTCCACGTAGAAGGCCTCGCCGGGCACGAAGGCCACCTTGCGCTCCACGGCCATCTTGAGCAGGTCGATGGAGTTGGCGCCCTCGGGCAGGGTGGCCCACAGGAACATGCCGCCCTCGGGGTCGGTGACTTTCACGCTCGCCGGGAAATGGCGCCTGATGGCCGCCTTCATGGCCTCGCACTGCGCGCCGTACAGCTTGCGGATGCGCGCCACGTGGGCCTCGAAGTCGTTGTCCTGCAGGAAGCGCTGCACCACCATCTGGTCCAGCGACCCGGTGTGCAGGTCCGCCGCCTGCTTGGCGATGACCAGCCGCTCCATGACCTCGCCCTTGGCCACGATCCAGCCCAGGCGGAAGCCCGGGGCCGCGATCTTGGAGAAGGTGCCCAGCAGCATGGAGTCCTCGGGCCGGTGGGCGTACACCGGGGGCAGGTCCGTGCCGGAAAAGCGCAGCTCGCCGTAGGGGTCGTCCTCCAAAAAGAAGCTGCCGTGCTTGCGCAGGAGCTCGGCCACGGCCTGGCGCTTGGCGGCGGAGTAGGACAGCCCCGAGGGGTTCTGGAAGCTCGTGACGGCGTAGAACAGCTTGGCCCCGGCCAGCGCGCGGTCCAGCGCGTCCAGGTCCGGGCCGTCCTGCTCCAGGGGCACGCTGCGCCAGTCGGGCCGGAAGATGGTCATGGCCTGGATGGCGCCCAGGTAGCCGGGCTTCTCGATGACCACGGGGTCGCCCGCGTTGACGATGACCTTGGCCACCAGGTCCAGCGCCTGCTGCGAGCCGGTGGTGATGAGGATGTCGCCGGGGTCGACGTCCATGCCCTTGCGCGTCTTGTAGCGCGCGGCGATCCACTGGCGCAGGGGCAGGTAGCCCTCGGTGGTGGAGTACTGCAGGGCGCGCGCTCCGCTCTCCTCGATGACGGCCTTGGCCGCCGCGGCGATCTCGGCCACGGGGAAGCTGGCGGGGTTGGGCAGGCCCCCGGCGAAGGAAATGACCTGGGGATCGGCGGTGATCTTGAGGATCTCGCGGATGAAGGAGCGTTTGGCGCCGCTCATGCGCTCGGCGAATTCGGGCACTGTGGTCGGACCTCCTGGCAGATGTTGGGCGGACTGTAGGCCTTCGCCCTTGCCAATGCAAGCCGGCCAATGCAAGCCGGCCAATGCAAGCCGGACAGGCGGGCCGTCTTCTTGACAATTCCTCCCCCTGCGGCCAAGTTAGGGAAGCAAAACCCCGCCGAGGAGCCCGCCCCATGACCGACGCCGATCTCGTCATCCGCGACCTGGAAGCCATCCGGGCCAAGAACCCGCTGGTGCTCTCCATCACCAACTACGTGGTCACCAACACCACGGCCAACGCGCTCTTAGCCCTCGGGGCCTCGCCCATCATGAGCCACGCCGTGGAGGAAATGGCCGAGCTGGTGGCCATTTCCGGCGCGCTGGTCATCAACCTGGGCACCGTGGCCCCGGAATACTTGGCCGCCATGGAGCCCGCCTGGGACGCCGCCGACGCCCACGAGGTGCCGGTGGTGCTGGACCCCGTGGGCGCGGGCGCGAGCATGCTGCGCACGGTGACGCCGCTCTCCCTGCTGGCCGGGCACACGCCCTTCATCATCCGGGGCAACGGCTCGGAGATTTTGACCCTGGGCGGGGGCGAGGGCGGGGCCAAGG
>JAEXRD010000156.1 GCA_023438245.1 Pseudomonadota bacterium
TTGTGGGGGCCCTTGCGGGCGCCCGTGGCCATGAGGCGCATCTGCGCCTCGGCCGCCACCCTGCGGTGGCGGGACTCCCGGCCGGGATGCTGGAGGCGGCGGCGGCGTCTCATGGGCGCGGACCGCCGAAAAGCGCGGAATGGGCCTTGTCCATGCCCCCCTCTACTCCCGCCCGGCCCGCCGGGCAAGCCCCATGCGGACCTAGCCCAGCCCGGCCACGTGGCGGGCGATGCGCACGTCCTCGTGGGTGATGTGGCTGGCCAGCCAGCCGGTGAGGTAGCCGAGCATCTCGTCGAACGGGGCCTCGTCGGCCAGACTGGCGTCGGTGAAGGCGTGGGCGCGCTCCACGAAATCGCGGTGCATGGCCTGGTGCGCGGCCAGGCCGGGGTAGCCCGAGGCGGCCATGAGCGCCTCCTCCTCGCGGAAATGCTCGTTGGCGTAGAGGTACATCTCGGTGATGGCCTGCATCACCGCGCCCTCGCGCTCCGGGGAATCCCAGGCCGCGGCCAGGCGGTTGATGAGCCCCACCAGCTTTTCGTGCTGGCTGTCGATGGCCTCGTGCCCCGTGTTGAGCGAGCTGTCCCAAACGAGCGTCCGCATGCCTGTGCCTCCGGGGGGTGGGGAGTATCTGCGCCCCTGCGATATACCAGGGCCGCTTGGTGCGGGCAACCGGAATCCTTCCTGTTAGCCCGTGTCCGCCCAGCGCCTTGACCATCCCGCGCCCGCCACGTAGGAACGCCGCCATGGCACTGCTCAGCGCAAACAACCTGGTCATGAGCTTCGGCGGCCCCCGGCTGCTGGACGGCGTCACCTTCCAGATCGAGGCCGGGCAGCGCGTCTGCCTGGTGGGCCGCAACGGCGAGGGCAAGAGCACGCTGTTGCGCCTGCTCTCCGGCGACCTGACGCCCGACTCCGGCCTTGTGGCGCGCGCGCCGGGCCTGAAGGTGGCGCGGCTGTCGCAGAAGGTGCCCGAGGACCTCCGCGGCACGGTGTACGAGGTGGCCGTGCAGGGCCTGGGCGAGTTGGGCCGCGCCCTGGGCGAGCACCACGCCGCGCAGGCCGCGGGCGACGCCGCCCGGCTGGCCACGGCCCAGGCCGCGCTCTCCGAGGCCCAGGGCTGGGAGGCGCTGTCCGACGTGGACGTGGCCCTCTCGCGCCTGGGGCTCGACCCCGAGGCCCGGTTCGAGGAGCTTTCCGGCGGGCTCAAGCGCCGCGCCCTGCTGGCTCGCGCCATCGCCGGGCAGCCGGACGTGCTCTTGCTGGACGAGCCCACCAACCACCTGGACATCGACTCCATCGCCTGGCTGGAAGAATTTCTGCTGCGCCACGTCAAGACGCTGGTGTTCATCACCCACGACCGCATGTTCCTCAGGCGCGTGGCCACGCGCATCATGGAGCTGGACCGGGGCAAACTGGCGGACTGGACCTGCGACTACGACACGTTCCTGAAGCGCAAGGAAGCCCAGCTGGAGGCCGAGGAAAAGAACTGGGCCGAGTTCGACAAGAAGCTGGCGCGCGAGGAAGTCTGGGTGCGCCAGGGCATCAAGGCCCGCCGTACGAGAAACGAGGGCCGCGTGCGCGAGCTCAAGAAGCTGCGCGAGGAGCGTTCCCGGCGGCGGGAGCGCAGCGGCCAGGCCAGCATCGCCCTGCAGGAGGCCGAGAAGAGCGGCAAGCTCGTGGTCGCGGCCAAGGGCCTGGGCTACTCCTGGCAGGACAAGCCGGTGTTCCGGGGGCTGAACCTGGCGGTGATGCGCGGGGACAAGATCGGGCTCATCGGCCCCAACGGCGCGGGCAAGACCACGCTGTTGCAGGTGCTGCTGGGTCGCATTCCGCCCACGGAAGGCACCCTGCGCCTGGGCACGAACCTGGAGGTTGCCTACTTCGACCAGCACCGCGAGGAGCTGGACCCGGAGCTGACCGTGCGCCAGGCCGTGGCCGAGGGCGCGGACCAGGTGACCATCGGCGAGCGCACCAAGCACGTCATGGGCTACCTCAAGGACTTTCTTTTTTCCGCCGACCGCGCCAACAGCCCGGTGCGCGTGCTCTCCGGCGGTGAGCGCAACCGCCTGCTGCTGGCCCGGCTGTTCACCCGGCCCTGCAACGTGCTGGTGATGGACGAGCCCACCAACGACCTGGACGCCGAGACCCTGGAACTGCTGGAGGACCGGCTGGTGGAGTTCACCGGCACGCTCATCGTGGTCAGCCACGACCGCGCCTTTTTGAACAACGTGGTGACCAGCACCCTGGCCTTCGACGGCGCTTCGGGCGAGCCGGGCTCCGTCTCGGAGTACGTGGGCGGCTACGACGACTGGGTGCGCCAGCGGCCCCAGCCCGCGGACGCGGAGAAGCCCGCGCCGAGGCAGGCGGAAAAGCCCGCTCCCGCCGCGCCCGCGCCCCAGGAAGCGGGCAGGCCGCGCAAGCTCTCCTTCAAGGAGCAGCGCGAGCGCGAGGCGCTGGCCGCCGAGCTGGAGGCCTTCCCGGCCCGGCTGGAGGAGCTGGAGGCCGACGTGGCCGCAGCCCAGGAGCGCCTGGCCGACCCGGAGCTGTACAAGGGCTCGCCGGAGGCCATGGCCCAGGCCCGCGACGCGCTTGCCGCCCGCGAGGCGGAGCTGGAGGAGGCCTTCGCCCGCTGGGAGCAGGCCGAGGCCCGTCTGGCCGAGTTGGAGAACATCGCCGGGGCATAGGCCCGACCCAGGAATCCTTCCGGTTATTTTCCTTTTGCCTTGCCACGCTATTGCTCCCCATGTGTCTGATGGAGGATGGGCCGGATTCGTCTGGCCCCAGGCCCCTTCCCCCATCCGGAGCACGGCATGGACAGTCCCGGCCAGCCCCCCTCCCCTTCCGATCCCGTTGGCCCTGTTGGCCCCGCGGGCGTGCGCCTGCGCCTCAGCGCCTTCCTGGCCTTCGTGCTCTGCGCCTTCGGCCTGCTGCTGGCCGGGCCGCTGGCCTGGTACAACTACTCGCGCAGCACCGAGGCCGCCGTGGAGGTGGCCGCCGAGGCCATGGCCCGCGCCGCCTCCAACGTCTCGCTGCGCACGCGCCTGCTGGCCCAGCCCCTGGCCCTGCTGGCCGACCAGATGCCCGCCCTGCCCGGCGCGCGCATCCCACCCCGGAGCCTCGACCACCCGATGCTGCCCGCGCTGCTCCAGGCGCTGGAGTCCACCCCGCAGATCTACTCGGCCTACCTGGGCTACCCGGACGGCTCCTTCCTCCAGGCCATCTCCGTGGCGGGCAAGTCCGCCGTGGCGGCCTCGCTGGGCGCGCCGGAAGGAACCATCCTGGCCGTGCGCGGCATCTGGCCCGCCGGGCCTGGAATGCAGAGGCTGGAGCGCTGGCGCTTCCTGGGGCCCGGGCATGCCCGGCTGGGCGAGAAGCCCCCGGTCCCGGCGCAATACGACCCGCGCCCCCGGCCGTGGCATGCCCTGGCGCTGAAAAGCGACGCCACCGTGCGCACGGACCTCTACGTGTTCAACAGCACGGGGGAGCTGGGCCTGACCCTGGCCCGCAGGCTGCAGGCAGGCTCCCGGGAAAGCGCCGTGTTCGGCGTGGACCTGACCCTGCCCGACCTCTGCGGCTTCCTGGCCCAGGCCCGGCTCGGCAAGGGCGGGCTGGCCTTTCTGTACGACGCCGACGGCCAGGTGCTGGGCCACCCGGACCCGGCCAAGCTCGCCCGGGCGGGCAAGGCGGACGGCTCCGGCGCCGCGGGCCTGGCCAAGGTGGACGGCCTGGACGACCCCGTGGCCAGGGCCGTGCACGGGGCCTTCCTGGAGGCCGGGGGCGGCAGGCTGCCCCTCCGGCGCCTGTCCATTGGCGGGGCGGACTATCTGGTGGAGGTGCGCCAGCTCCACGACCTCAAGGGCGAGGGCGACTTCCTGGCCCTGGCTGCGCGGGTGGAGGACTTCACCGGGGCGGTGGCGCGCACGCGCAACAACACCCTGCTGTTCACCCTGGCCCTGAGCCTTGCGCTCATTCCCCTGGCCACGCTGGGGGCGCAGCGCCTGGCGGCCAAGCTGACGCTGCTGGCCCGGGAGGCCGACCGCATCCGCTCGCTGGATCTTGACGCCGGCCAGAACCGCTGCGCGAACGGCGAGTTGCGCTCGCACATCGACGAGATGGACCGGCTGGCCGTGGCGGTGTCCGGCATGCGCAGCGCCATCTGCTCCTTCAGCCGCTACCTGCCGCGCGCGCTGGTCCGGCAGTTCATCGACACCGGCGTGAACCCGGAGCTGGGCGGGGAGCGGCGCGAGATCACCCTGCTGTTCACCGACGTGGAGAACTTCACCCCGCTGGCCGAGCACATGCCCCCGGAGGAGCTCATGGCCGCCATGGGCGAATATTTCGAGACCGTGGGCAAGGCCATCCTGGACTGCGGCGGCACCATCGACAAGTACATCGGCGACGCGGTGATGGCCTTCTGGAACGCGCCCTTCGAGAGCGAGGCCCACGTGGAGCAGGCCTGCGTGGCCGCGCTCCGGCTGTCCAAGGCCTCGGAGGAACTGAACCGGCGGCGCGAGCAGGCCGGGCTGCCGCTCTTGCGCACGCGCGTGGGCGTGCACACGGGCACGGCGGTGGTGGGCAACATCGGGGCCAGCGACCGCATGGACTACACCGCCCTGGGGGCCAACGTGAACCTGGCCAGCCGCCTGGAAGGGCTGAACAAGTTCTACGCCACGCGCATCCTGGTCAGCCGCACCGTGCGCGAGCGGGCGAAAAGCGCCTTCCTGTTCCGCTCGGTGGACGTGGTGGTGCCCAAGGGCGCCAGCGAACCGCTCATCGTGTTCGAACTGGTGGGGGCCATGCCCCAGAGCCCGCACGCCGACGTGGCCGCGCCGCGCGCCAGGCTGGCCTTCTGCTCGCGCTGGGAGCGGGCCGTGACCCTGTACCGCACCGCGCAGTGGGAGCGCGCCCTGGCCGAGTTCGAGGCCCTGGCCCTGGCCGATCCGGAGGACCGCCTGGCGGCCATGTACCGCACCCGCGCGGCCAGGCTGCTGGAAAACAAGCCCGGCCGGGACTGGAAGGCCATCACCCGGTACATGCGAAAATAGCAAGGAGAACGCCGATGTCGTTTTTGACCTGGGACGAGAGCCTGTCCGTGGGCGTGGCGGAAATAGACGAGCAGCACAAGCGCCTGTTCGAGCTTGGCAACGCCGTGGCGGACACCGTGGGCAGCGGCTTCGACCAGGAGGCCGTGGAGGCGGAGCTCAGGGCGCTGTGCGACTACGCCGTGGAGCACTTCTCCACCGAGGAAGGCTTCATGGACATGGACGCCTACCCGGAATACGACCAGCACCTGAGCGAGCACATGCACTGCACCACCCGCGCCCTGGACTTCCTGGAGGCCTTCAGCGAGGGCCGCGAGGTGGACATGGGCGAGTTCCTGCGCTTCGTGGACACGTGGATACGCGAGCACACCATGCGCATGGACATGACCCTGGCGAGCTTCCTGCGCCTGCAGCGCCTGCGCCAGGGCAAGTAAGGCCTACGCGATCTCCAGGCCCACGGGGCAGTGGTCGCTGCCCTGCACGTCGGGCTCGATCCAGGCCCGCGTGACGCGGCTTTTCAGCTCCTCGGACACGAAGAAGTAGTCGATGCGCCACCCGGCGTTGTTCTTGCGGGCGCTGTAGCGGTAGCTCCACCACGAGTAGTGGTGCGGCCCGGGCTCGAACAGGCGGAAGGTGTCCACGTAGCCGTGGGCGATGAACTTGTCGATCCAGGCGCGCTCGATGGGCAGGAAGCCGCTGGTCTTCTCGTTGGCCTTGGGGTTCTTCAGGTCGATTTCCCTGTGCGCGGTGTTGAAGTCGCCGCCGACCACGATGGGCTTGGTCGTGCGCAGCTCCTGGGCCTGGGCCAGGAAGGCGTCGTAGAAGCCCAGCTTGTAGCCCAGGCGCTGCTCGTCCTTCTGCCCGTTGGGAAAGTAGATGTTGAACAGGTGGAAGTCCGGGTACTCCAGGTGCACCACCCGGCCCTCGCCCCGGTAGGCCGGGTCGGCCAGGCCGAACCCGCTCGCCAGGGGCGGGGCCTTCATCAGGCAGGCCGTGCCGGAGTAGCCCTTCTTGCCCTTGGACCAGTTCCACACGCCGGTGTAGCCCGCCGGGTTGCGCTCCGCCTCGCTCAACTGCTCCGGCTCCACCTTGGTCTCCTGCAGCATGACCACGTCCGCCCCGCAGCCGGAGAGCCAGCCCAGGAAGTCCTTGCCCAGCACGGCCCGGTAGCCGTTGACATTCCACGAGATGATGCGCATGGCCCGGACTCCTTGGCGAGGCGTTTGCGGAAAAACGAAAAAAGCCCGCCGAAGCGGGCTTTTTGACCGGCGCGAGGCCTAGTGATGCTGGTTCGGGCTCGTCTTCTTGATGATGATCAAAGCCGCGATGGTGCTGGCAAGGCCAGCGAAGAAAAAGAAGAAATCCATGACCCACCCCTCGTTTTCAGCTGAATGTTGCGGAGGCTTGCTCCAACGGGACCGGTAGCATAATCCGCGGCGCTTGTGAAGAGGGGAACATGCGCCGGGGCGATGCCCGCGCCTTGCGCTCCACGCCCCCTTCCCCTACAACCCCGGCATGACCACACGCCCCTCCAACGATACCGTGCTCTCCGACATCCTGATTCTGGGCGCCGGCCCGGCAGGCCTCATCTGCGCGCTTTTCGCCGCGCGGCGGGGCCGGTCCGTGGCCGTCCTGGAGGCCAGCGGCACCACCGCCCGCAAGCTGCGCGCCTCCGGCGGAGGGCGCTGCAACTGCACCAACCGCGACGCCAGCCCCGCGCACTACCTCTCGGCCAACCCAAAGTTCACCGAGCAGGCGCTGAGGCGCTTCACCCCCGGCGACTTCCTGGATCTTCTGCGCGAGCTGGGCCTCTCCGCCACCGAGGAAGGCCACGGACGCTATTTCTGCGACCAGGGGGCCACGGCCCTGGCCGAGGCGCTGGAACGCGCCTGCCGCGCCGCCGGGGTGCGCTTCCTGCTCAAGAGGGGGGTGACGGACCTCGCCCCCAGCATTTTCGAGGGCGCTCCGGGCTTCCGCGTGGAGACCGACGCCGACCAGATCAACGGCCCGCTCATGGCCCGCAAGGCGGTGCTGGCCCTGGGCAGCCCGGCCTGGCCCGCCCTGGGCGGGTGCGACAGCGCCGCGCGCCTGGCCGGGAGCCTGGGCCTGGCGCACGTGCCCGCGCGCCCTGCGCTCACGCCCTTCACCATGACCGGACCGCAGCTGGAGCTGTGCCGCCGCCTGTCCGGGCTGTCGGTGGAGGCCACCATTTCCTGCCTGGGCAAAAGCTACACCGACGGGCTCTTGTTCACGCACCAGGGCCTGTCCGGCCCGGCGGCGCTGCAGATTTCCAGCTTCTGGCGCAGGGGCGAGGCGCTGGCCATCGACCTGGCCCCGGGCCGCGACCTGCGCGCGGAACTGCGCGACCCGGCGCGGGGCAAGGCCCTGGCGCGCACCATCCTCACCGAGGGCCTGCCCAGGCGGCTGGCCGACGAGCTGCTGGGGGCGCTGCCCGGAGAGCTGAAGGCCCTGGCCGAGCGCCGGGCCGCGGAGCTGTCCAAGGCCCAGATGGAGGCGCTGGCCGCCGTGGTCCAGGCCTGGCGCGTCGCGCCCTCCGGCACGGCGGGCATGGCCCGGGCCGAGGCCGCCAGCGGCGGCGTGGACACGCGGCTGTTCTCGCCCAAGACCATGGAGTGCCGCGAGCTGCCGGGCCTGTACGCCATCGGCGAGGCCCTGGACGTGGCCGGGGAGCTGGGCGGCTTCAACCTGCACTGGGCCTGGGCCTCCGGCGTGGCGGCGGGGCGGGCGCTGTGAGTTTCTTCTCCGCTTTTGTCGCGGGCCAGCGCGAACGCTGGCACGGCCCCGGAGGCTACGCCGAGGCCCTGGAGGTGGGCGCGCCGCTCATGGTCAGCATGGGCAGCTTCACGCTCATGCAGTTCACCGACCGAGTGTTCCTGGGCCGCCACTCGGTGGCGGAAATCGCGGCCTCGGTGCCCGCCGGGCTGGCCTCGTTTTTGTTCATCAGCTTCTTCATGGGCCTGGCCAGCTGCGTCAGCGTGCTGGTGGCCCAGTACCACGGGGCCTGCCGCCCGGCGCGCATCGGCCCGGCCCTGTGGCAGGGCGTGTGGTTCAGCCTGGCCTCGGGCCTGCTGCTGGCGGGCCTGGCCTTCCTGGGCGGGCCGCTGTTCGACTGGGCCGGGCACCCGCAAGAGGTGCGCGACATGGAGGCCGACTACTTCCGCATCCTGACCCTGGGCGGGGGCTTCACCGTGCTCGCCACCGCGCTCTCGGCCTATTTTTCCGGCCTGGGCCGCACCGTTCCGGTGATGCTGGCCAACCTGGCCGGGGCGGCGCTGAACGTGCCCCTGGACTACGCGCTGATCTTCGGGGCCTTCGGCGCACCGGAGATGGGCATCCGGGGCGCGGGGATCGCCACCGTGGCGGGCGGGGCCTTCTCCTGCCTGATCTTCGCGCTCATGCTGGCGCTCTCGCCCGAGGCCCGGCACCGCCACGCCCTGGGCCAGGCCCGCCCCGAATCGGACATGCTGGCGCGGCTGGTGCGCATCGGCGCGCCCGCCGGGGTCCAGTTCTTCCTGGACATCCTGGCCATCACCGGGTTCTCGCTGCTCATCGGGCGCATGGGGCTGGTGGAGCTCTCCGCCACCAACATCGCCTTTTCCATCAACTCGCTGACCTACCTGCCCATCGTGGGCATGTCCATCGCCGCCAGCATCCTGGTGGGCCGCAGCCAGGGCCAGGGCAGGCCCGACCTGGCCCGGCGGGCCACGGGCAGCATCCTGCGCCTGTCGCTGGCCTGGATGTGGCTGGTGGGCATGATCTTCGTGCTGGCCCCCGGCCCGCTCTTGGACCTGTACCGCACCACGCCGGGCACGGAGCTCATGGAGGGCGGCCCGGCGTTTGCGGACATCCGGGCCATGGGCGTTGTGCTGCTGCGCTATGTGGCGCTCTACAGCCTCATCGACGGCGTCTCCATCGTGCTCTTCGGCACGCTGAAGGGCGCGGGCGACACGCGCTATGTCATGATCACCATGCTCATCGCCAGCCTGGGCGTGCTCATCCTGCCCACGTGGCTGCTGGTGAGCTCCGGGCTGGGCGGCATCCACGGGCCGTGGATCTGCCTCACGGCCTACATCGCCACCCTGGCCGGGTCCTTCAGCCTGCGCTACCGCAGCGGCAAATGGGCGCACATGCGGGTCATCGAGGAAGCCCCGCCCGAAAGCCACGGCAGCGGGGAAGACCGGGCCTGTCCTTGACAGTTGCCGCCGCCATGACCACACTGCGGCCCATGCATCCGCTGCTCGCCGCCCTCATCGACCATTTCCGCGCCGCCTCCGAAGGCGGCCAGCGCCCCGTGGCCGTGGCCTTTTCCGGCGGGGTGGACAGCACGCTGGCCCTGTGGGCCGCCAGGCAGGCCCTGGGCGAGCTGGCCATGGGCGTCAGCGTGCGCTCGGAGTTCATCTGCGGGGCCGAACGCGCCCGCGCCGAGGCCATGGCCGCGCACCTGGGCCTCTCCCTGGGCGCGGACAGGCGCTGCGGCGTGGTGGTGCGGCGGGTCAGCGCCCTGGCCGATGCCTCCCTGCGCGCCAACGGCCCGGACCGCTGCTACCTGTGCAAGCGCCAGGTGCTGGCCGCCGTGGACAAGGCCGCGTGCGACCGCTTCGCCAGGCCCGCCGTCATTGCCGACGGCACCAACGCCGACGACGACCCGGCCCGCCCCGGCAGGCGCGCGCTGGCCGAGGCCGGGGCCGTCTCGCCCCTGGCGGCCTGCGGCATTCCCAAGCAGGGCGTGCGAGAGCTGGCGCGGGCCATCGGCCTGCCCAACGCGGGCGACCCCTCCAATTCCTGCCTGGCCACCCGCGTGCCCACGGGGCACGAGCTGACGCACAAGCGCCTCACGGCCGTCGAGGCCCTGGAGCGCGCCGCGCGGGACCTGGGGCTTGCCGACCTGCGCGCCCGGCTGGTACCAGGAGAGGCCGGAAGGCCCGATTCCGTCCGCCTGGAGGTGCGCCCCGCGCAACTCCTGCTGGCCCGGTCGCTGGAACGCGCCCTGGCCGAACGCGCCGCCTTCATCGGCCTGGCCCAACTCACCATCGGAGAACGCTCGTGAACGTGGATTCGCTGCTTGAGGATTTTCGCCAGGGCAAGGTGGGCGCGGAGGAACTCAAGCGCCGCCTGCTGGGCCAGAGCTACTCGGACGCCGGGTTCGCCAAGCTGGACCACCACCGCCTGCTGCGAAAGGGCCAGCCCGAGGTGGTGTTCTGCCAGGGCAAGACCCCGGAGCACGTGGGGGCCATCTTCCATGAGCTTGCGGAGAAGAACGGCCGCGTGCTGGGCACCCGCGCCAGCGCCGAGCACTACGAGGCCGTGAAGGACATGCCCGGCGCGTCCTACGACCCGCTCTCCCGCGTGCTCTGCGTGGAGCGCCAGGGCGTGGAGGGCGTGGGCAAGGTCATCGTGGTCAGCGCCGGAACCGCCGACCTGCCCGTGGCCGAGGAGGCCGCGCGCGTGGCCGAGCACCTGGGCAGCAACGTGCTGCGCCGCTTCGACTGCGGTGTGGCGGGCATCCACCGCTTCCTGTCCGTGCTGGACGATTTTCTGGACGCCCGGGCCGTGGTGGCCGTGGCGGGCATGGACGGGGCGCTGCCCTCGGTGGTGGGCGGGGCCGTGGCCGCGCCGGTCATCGCGGTGCCTACCAGTGTCGGATATGGCGCCAGCTTCGGCGGGCTGGCGGCCCTGCTGACCATGCTCAACTCCTGCGCCCCCGGCGTCACGGTGGTGAACATCGACAACGGCTTCGGCGCTGGCTACATGGCGCACGTCATCAACGCCCAGTGCGAAGCCGCAAAAAAAGGATAGCTCCCCCCATGAAGACGCTCTACCTCGAATGCTCCCTGGGCGTTTCCGGCGACATGCTGCTGGCCGCCCTGTCCGACCTGCTGCCCGGCGGGCCGGAGACGCTCTCCCGGGCCGTGGCGGCGCTGGGCCTGCCGGGGGTGTCGCTGCGCTTTTCCGAGCCCATGATCCAGGGCATCCGCACCCGGCGGGTGGAGGTGCTGGAGGAGGCCCCCCAGCCCCTGCGCCACCTGGCCGACCTGACCAGGATCGTCGAGGCCGCGCCGGAGGAGCTTTGGCCCCGGGCCTCCAAGGCCAAGGGCATCGAGGCCCTCACCACCCTGGCCAAGGCCGAATCCGCCGTGCACAATGAACCGCTGGAGCACATCCACTTCCACGAGGTGGGCGCGGTGGACACCGTGGTGGACGTGCTGGGCGCGGTGCTGCTGGCGGGCCTGACGGGCGCCGAACGGGTCGTGGCCTCGCCGGTGAACCTGGGCTCGGGCTTCGTCACCTTCAGCCACGGGCGCTTCCCGGTGCCCGCCCCGGCCAGCGCGGAGCTGTCCAAGGGCATGCGCACCTTCGCCACGGATTCCGGCATGGAGCTGGCCACGCCCACGGGCATGGCCGTGGTGAAGACCCTGGCCGACGAGTACGGGCGACTGCCCCTGGGCAGCGTGCTGGGCCTGGGCTACGGCTCGGGCACCTACTCCGCCGGGGCCTACCCCACCTTCCTGCGCGCCTGGCTGGTGGACTGCGCCGAAGGCGAAAGGGCCCATGAGCACGGCCAACATCACGGACATGGCCACGGGCATGACCACCACCACCATCCCCACAGCCATGACCACCACCATGGCCACGGGCACGACCACCACCACGACCACGGCCATGACCACCACGGGCACGGGGACTAGCGCCCCGGACATCCTGGCCGTGGTGGCCCGCTACCGCGAGGACCTTTCGTGGCTCTGCGCGCTTGGGCTGCCCTGCGTGGTGTACAACAAGGGGCCGCGGCTCGACCCCGCGCAGCTGCCGCCCGGAACGCGCGTGGAGACGCTGCCCAACGTGGGGCGCGAGGCCCACACGTATCTCACGCACATCCTGGCCAGCTACGGCGGCCTGCCGCGCCACACCGTTTTTCTGCAGGGCAACCCCTTCGCCCACCTGGCCCCGCCGCCCCAGTCGGGCGAGGAGCCCGTGACGCCCGAAGGACTGCGCCAGCGCATCCTGGACCTGGCCGCGCGCGACCTGCCCTTTGCCGGGCTGGCCTGGTTCCGCCTGGCCTGCGACGGGCTGGGCAGGCCCCACGACATGGGGGACCCGGCCAAGCAGGGCCGCTGGAAGGGCTGGGGGCGCGACATCCCGGTGGGCGAGACCTTCGAGGCGCTGTTCGGCGCGCCCGCCCCGCGCAAGTTCATCGCCCGCGCGCCCACGGGCAACATGGTGGTGCGCGCCGACCGCATCCTGGCCCGGCCCGAGGCCTTCTACCGCAGGGCGCTGGAGCTGGTGCTCTGCGACCCCGAGGACGAGCGCAATACCGGCCATGCCCTGGAGCGGCTGTGGCAGGCGGTGTTCGCCGGAACCGCGGGCCGCTGACCCGCCGTTTGCACATCGCTCTGGACAAGCCGCCCCGGGAGGCGTAAATCCGCGCCCGGCCATGCCTCCCGGCCCCGGACTGCCCGGCCCGCCTGGGCAGGTCGGCCCGGCATTAGCGTTTGACTGGCCAGGAAGCGGCGTGGTAAAAAAATCAATTGCGCCCGGAGACCCTCCGGGCAGCCTGTTCGGCCCCCAGGACACGATGCACCGAGACCATCTTCGCGGCACGGCGCGCCCTGCCGCCACCCAGGGCGGGAGACTCGCATGCTGAGCCGGCTCAAGCCCTTCATCGGCCCCGTGCTGGCTGTCGCCCTCCTGGCGGCCGCCGGATGGGTGCTGTCCGCCCAGTTCGCCGAGCACACCTGGGACGAGATCATGGCCATGCTGGTGCGCGAGACCGAGCGCGACCTGCTGCTGGCCCTGGGGCTCACCGCCGTCAATTTCGCCGTGCTGGCGGGCTACGACATCCTGGCCCTGCGCTACATCGGCCACCCCCTGCCCTGGTCCAAGGCCGCCTTCGCCTCGTTCGCGGGCAACGCCTTCAGCAACACCATCGGCCTGTCCACCCTGGCGGGCAGTTCCGTGCGCTACCGGCTGTACTCCTCCTGGGGGCTGACCGGGGCGGAGATCGCCAAGATCGTGGTGTTCACCACGCTGACCCTGTGGCTGGGCCTGTTCTCCATCGGCGGCATCATCTTCACGGTCAAGCCCGTGCCCCTGCCGGACTGGGTGACCCTGCCCTTCAAGACCACCCGCATCCTGGGCTTTTTGCTGCTCATCCCGCCCGCGGTGTACCTGGCGGCCTCCGGCCTGAAGAAGACGCCCTGGAAGGTGGGGCGCTTCGAGCTGCTGCTGCCCAGCTTCCGCAGCTCGCTGGTGCAGGTGGCCGTGGCCAGCCTGGACTGGGCCCTGGCCGCCGCCGTGTTCTACGCCCTGCTGCCGCCCTGGGCCGAGGTCAACTTTCCCCGCGTGCTGGGGGCCTTCCTGCTGGGGCAGATCGCCGGGCTCATCAGCCAGGTGCCCGGCGGCCTGGGCGTGTTCGAGTCCTGCCTGGTGTTCCTGCTGACCCCGCGCGTGCCCGCCCCGGCGCTCTTGGCCACGCTGGTGGCCTACCGGCTGGTGTACTACATCGTGCCCCTGGCCGTGGCCAGCGCCCTGCTGGCCCTGCGCGAGACCATGCAGGCCCGCCGCTCCATCCACGACATCCTGGGCGTCATGGGCCAGTGGTTCCCGGTGGTGGCCCCGCGCCTCCTCTCCTTCATGACCTACGTGGCGGGCGCGGTGCTGCTGTTCTCCGGCGCAACGCCCTCGGTGTCCACGCGCCTGGACTGGCTGGAGGACTTCCTGCCCCTGGGCGTGCTGGAGGTGTCCCACTTCATCGGCAGCCTGGCGGGCATGGGCCTGCTGATCCTGGGGCGCGGCCTGCAGAAGCGCCTCGACGCCGCCTACTACGTCACCGCCATCCTGCTCTTCACCGGCATCATCGCCAGCCTGCTCAAGGGCCTGGACTACGAAGAGGCCTTCATCCTCACCATCCTGCTGCTGGCCCTGCTGCCCTGCCACAAGTTCTTCTACCGCAAGGCCTCGCTGTTCTCCGAAGGCCCCACATCGGGCTGGCTGCTGGCCATCCTGGTGGCGCTGGGCTGCACCGTGCTGCTGGGCGTCATGGCCTACGGCGACGCGGCCATGGACGGCGAGCTGTGGTGGCAGTTCGCCTTCGAGGAGGAGGTCAGCCGCTTCATGCGCGCCACCGTGGGCGCGCTGGTGCTGGCCGCCGGATGGGGCGTGCTGCGGCTCATGCGCTCGGCCCGGCCGCGCTACACCCTGCCCACCGACGAGGAGATGGAGGCCGTGCGCCCGCTGGTGGCCGCCTCGCCGCAAACCACGGCCTACCTGGCCCTGCTGCGCGACAAGAGCCTGCTCATGACCGAGAAGAAGGACGGCTTCCTCATGTACGGGGTGGCCGGGCGCAGCTGGGTGTGCATGGGCGACCCCGTGGGCCCGCCCGCGGCCAGGAGCGAGCTGGCCTGGCGCTTCCGCGAGATGGTGGACCTCTACGGCGGCTGGACGGTGTTCTACCAGGCCGACCGCGTGAACCTGCCGCTGTACCTGGACCTGGGCCTGTCGCTCATCAAGATCGGCGAGGAGGCCCGCGTGCCCCTGGTCGACTTCTCCCTGGCCGGGCAGGCGCGCAAGGGCCTGCGCTACACCCGCAACATGGTGGAGAAGGAGGGCTGCAGCTTCGAGGTGATCCCGCGCGAGGGCGTGGCGGCCATCCTGCCGCAGCTGCGGGAGATTTCCGACGGCTGGCTTTCCGCCAAGAACGCCCGCGAGAAGCGCTTCTCCCTGGGCTACTTCGACGAGGAGTACCTGCTGCAGTGCCCGGCGGCCATCGTGAAAAAGGATGACCGCATCGTGGCCTTCGCCAACGTCTGGGAGGGCGCCTGCCGCGAGGAACTCTCGGTGGACCTGATGCGCTACAACGCCGAGGCCCCCACCAGCGCCATGGAATACCTGTACATCATGCTCATGCTCTGGGGCCGCGAGCAGGGCTACCCCTGGTTCAACCTGGGCATGGCCCCCTTCTCCGGCCTGGAAACCCGCGCCCTGGCGCCCACCTGGACGCGCCTGGGCTCCCTGCTGTATACGCACGGCGGACAGCTTTACAACTTCCAGGGCCTGCGCCGCTTCAAGGACAAGTTCGACCCCGTGTGGGAGGCCAAGTACCTGGCCAGCCCAGGGGGTGTCGCGGTGCCCGCCATCCTGGCCAACATCGCCTCCCTGGTTTCGGGAGGCAGGCGCGGAGTCATCGCCAAATGAGACGTTCCACTTTCGTTCACCTGGTTCTCGTCCTGACCCTCTGCCTCAGCGGACTGGCCTGCGCCAAGCCGCCCAGGGAGCCGGAAAAGCTCTCCTTCGGCGTGTTCGGCGAGGTGCTGCTGTACCGCGACATGGACAAGAACGCCGGCGAGCCCGGCCGCACCATCCTGCTCTTGTCCGACGGCCCCTGGGACGCCCGCGCCGACAAGGCCGCCCGCGCCATGGCCGACATGGACGCCCTGGTGGTGGGCATCGACACCGAACGGCTCGTCGGGCCGCTCAGGGCCAGGGCCGACGGCTGCTTCTACCAGGCCTGGGAGTTCGAGGGCCTGTCCAAGATCGTGCAGAAGACCCTGGGCTTCAAGGGCTACCACCTGCCCGTGCTGGCCGGTTTCGGCGAGGGCGCGGCCGTGGCCTACGCCACCTTCGCCCAGGCCCCCAAGGAGACCTTCAGCGGGGCCATCCCGCTGTCCTTCGCCCCGCGCCTGGCCATCGGCAAGCCCTTCTGCGCGGCCAACGGCTACACGTTCGACAACGCCACGGGCAGCACGCCCGGCATCGTCATGAAGCCCGTGGCCAAGCCCTTCGGCACGCTCACCATCCTGCAAGGCCAGAAGGACGACCTGTACACCCCGGAGGAGGCGCGCGGCTTCGCCAGCCAGGTGCCCGGCGCCTCCGTCATCGAGCTGCCGGGCCAGGGCCGGGCCCTCACCGAGCCCAGCCAGTGGCGGGCGGCCTTCCTGGAGGCCCTGAACAAGGTGGCCCCGGCGGGCGCCATCGGCGGCAAGCGGGAGGCCAAGGGCGACGTCAGCGACCTGCCGCTGGTGGAGGTCATGGCCGAGAAGCCCGGCAAAACGCTGGCCGTCATCGTCACCGGCGACGGCGGCTGGGCGGGCATCGACCAGGACATCGGCAACCTGCTGGCCGCGAACGGCGTGTCCGTGGTGGGCTTCAACTCGCTCAAGTACTTCTGGAACGCGCGCCAGGCCGACGAGATGGCCCACGACCTGGAGCGCACGCTGACCTTCTACGCCCATAAGTGGGGGGCCGAGCAGTTCATCGTCATCGGCTACTCCATCGGCGCCGACGTCATGCCCTTCATGGCCGGGCGCATGAGCGAGGACACCAAGTCCCGCCTGAAGCTGGTGGCCATGCTGGGTCCGGGCACCCACACCGAGTTCGAGTTCCGCCTGTCCAACTGGCTCACCGAGGAGAACCGCCCCGAGGGCCACGCCATGATCCCGGAGATGCCCAAGCTGACCAAGGTGCCGGTGCTGCTGGTGTGCGGCAGCGAGGAGGAGGGCACCCTGTGCCAGAACTACTCCGCGCCGGGCGTCAAGAACCTCGTGCTGCCGGGCGGACACCACTTCAACAAGGAATACACGCACATCGCGCGGGAGATCCTGCGCGAGGCCGGGTTGCCCTCGAACCAGTCCGCAGCCAAATAGGGTTCCAAGGAGACGTCTCGTGAGCGCAGCCGAGATGAAGAAGCCGGGCGGACGCCTGGCCTACATCGACAACGTCCGCATCTTCCTGTCCATGCTGGTGGTGGCCCACCATGCGGGCCAGCCCTACGGCAGCGAGGGCTGGTGGCTGTACCAGACCGGCCTGCGCAACGAATGGATCGGCCTGTTCTTCGGCGTCAACGAGGCCTTCTTCATGGGCCTGTTCTTCCTCATGGCCGGGTTCTTCCACCCCGGCAGCCTGGACCGCAAGGGCCCGCTCACGTTCGTGCTGGACCGGCTCTACCGCTTCGGCACGCCCATCGCGGTGATGGTGCTGGGCATCACGCCCATCTTCATCTACTTCCACGCGCTGAACTTCAAGCACCTGGCCTTCGCCTCGTACTGGGAGTTCTACTCCGGCGTGTACCTGGGCATCGCGGCCAAGCCCGCCGCGTGGACCGGGGCCGCGGGCCCGAACTTCGAGTTCGTGCACCTGTGGTTCATCGAGAACCTGTTCATCTACGGCTGCGCCTACGCCCTGTATCGCTGGGCGCGCGGCGCCTCTGACAGGCCCATCTCCCCCAGGCCGACGGACCCCATCAGCGCCGCCACGGCCTGGAAGGCCATGCTGGCCCTGGCGCTGTGGCTCTCGGTCTCCACCTACCTCATCCGCATCTGGAAGAGCGTGGACGACTGGAAGGTGCTGCTGGGCTTCTGGGAGATCGAGTTCGCGCACTTCCCGCAGTACGTCACCATGTTCGTGCTGGGCATCATCGCCGCGCGCCGCAACTGGTTCGAGCGCTTCCCCGCCAGCGTGGGCTGGGCCTGGCTGTGCATCGGCCTGGGCTGCGTGGCGCTGTTCCTGTCCACGGGGCTGGGGGTGGACATCCCCTTCTGGAAGGGCGGGCTGTCGTTCCAGGCCACCATCCGCGCCGTGTGGGAAAGCCTGCTCTGCCTGGGCTTTTCCGCGGGCCTGCTGACGCTGACCCGCGAGCGCTTCCCCTCGCAGACCCCGCTGATGAAGACCCTGTCGGACAGCTCGTTCGCCGTGTACGTGTTCCACGTGCCGGTGGTGACGCTGTTGCAGTATGCGCTCTCCGGCACCAGCCTGGGCCCGGTGGAGAGCTTCCTGGCGGTGACGGTCCTCGGCATCGCCATCACCTTCCCGCTGGCGCACTACGTGCTGCGGCGGCTGCCCGTGCTGGGCCCCGCGCTGTAGGACGCTAGGACAACAGCCAGGCGATGGCCTCGCCCTCGTCCTTGAACAGCCGGGCGTCGTAGCCCCGGTTCTGGATCATGGTCTCGTAGAACCGGCCGTGGCCCAGCATTTCCGGCAGGGCCAGGATGGCCGAGCGGTAGCCCGGCGACTCCGGATAGTGGCGCACCACGAAGTCGTGGGTGAACTGGTGGTCCGGCCAGTGCGTCATGCCGCGCACGTCGAACAGGAAGCGCTCCTGGCCGGAGAGATCCATGGTGGTGGTGACCCGGGTGTAGAGCTCCAGCGGGTCGGTCGGGTAGCGGCCGATCATGGTGATGCGCAGGAAGCCTTTTTCCTGGGCGGTCTTGACCCGGAGCTCTTCTTCCATGGCATCCTCCACGCATCCGGAACGTCCGCCGGCTTGCCTTTTGCCCGCGCTTGGGGCACTCCCCGCTGACCGCCTCCACAACACCGGAGCCAACATGACCAAGACGATTTCAGGGCTGATCCGCGCCATCCCCACCGCGGCGGTGGAGGTTTTCCGGCATGCCGTGCGCGTCAGCCTGGACCTGTACAAGATAATGATCCCTATCATCGTTCTGGTCAAGCTGCTCAACGAGTTCGGCCTCATCGGGCACCTGGCCGCGCCGCTGTCCCCGCTCATGCGCCTGGTCGGCCTGCCGCCGGAGGCCGGGCTGGTCTGGGCCACCAGCATGCTGGCCAACATCTACTCCGGCATCCTGGTGTACACCGCCCTGCCGCTGAGCGAGCCGCTCAGCGTGGCCCAGGTCACCACGCTCTCCTGCATGATCCTGGTGGCCCACGGGCTGATCATGGAATGCACCATCACGGCCCGCTGCGGGGCCCGGTTCTGGCACCAGGCGGCCTTCCGCCTGGTCATGGGCTACACCCTGGGCGTCATGGTCCACCTGACCGCCCTGGGCCTGGGCCTGGGAACGGAGCCCGCGCGCACGCTCTTCGCCCCGGCGCCCCCGGCCCCCACCCTGGCCCTGTGGGCCCTGGGCGAGCTGAAGAACCTGGGCTGGATCTTCGTGCTCATCCTCTGCCTCATGAGCGCCATGCGCGTCCTCTCGGCCCTGGGCATCACCGCGCTCATGGACCGGGTGCTGGGCCCGGTGCTGCGCCACCTGGGCATCGGGCGGGAGGCCACCACCGTCACCGTGGTGGGCCTGACCCTGGGCATCGCCTACGGCAGCGGGCTGATCATCCACGAGGCGCGCTCCGGCCGGGTGGGCCAGCGCGACGTGCTCTTCAGCGTCAGCCTCATGGGCCTTTCCCACGCGCTGTTCGAGGACACCATGCTCATGGCCATGCTGGGGGCCAGCAGCTACGGCACGTTCTGGGGGCGGCTGGCCTTCTCGCTGGCGGTGCTGGCGCTGTTCTCGCGGCTGCTCTCCGGCGGGGCCTGGAAGGGCTGGGTCACGCCCCTGCCCGAACGGGCCAAGGCCTAGTTCCCGCCCGGCAGGCGACCTATGCGGTCCGCGCCGGGGTGCGGATGCGCCCCAGGGCGCGCAGCAGCTGCTCGAACACCACGGGCTTGCTCACGTAGTCGTCCATGCCCGCGCCCAGGAAGCGGTCCCGGTCGCCCTCCTGGGCATAGGCCGTGAGCGCGATGATCCAGACGTCCTCGCGGCCTTGCTCGCGCACCAGCTCCCGGATGCGCTCCGTGGCCTCCAGCCCGCTCATGCCCGGCATCTGGATGTCCATGAACAGGCAATCGAAATCCTGCCCGCGCACGGCCTCCAGGGCCTCATCCCCGGTGCGCGCCCAGAGCGCGCTGTGGCCCATGCGCTCCAGCATGGTCACCAGCGCCCTCGTACCCACCTCCTCGTCGTCCACCAGCAGGATGCGCCGCGCCCCCGCGCTCTCCACGGGTTCGGCCTGTTCGGCGGCGGGCTCCTCGCCCACGGCGGCCATGGGCAGATGCACGTAGATGTCCGTGCCGCGGCCCAGGGTGCTGTCCACGGCCAGCCCCCCGCCCATGGCCTGCACCAGCCGCTTCACGATGGCCAGTCCCAGGCCCGCGCCCTCGAACTCCCGGGTGTAGGAGGCGTCGGTCTGGGTGAAGCGCTCGAACACATGGTCGGTCATGTGCTCGGGGATGCCCACGCCGGTGTCGGAGACGCGCAGGTACAGGCGCACCACCCCCGGCCTGGCCGGGGAGGTCCGGGTCCAGGCCTCCACCGCCACCGAGCCCTCCTGGGTGAACTTGAAGGCGTTGCCCACCAGGTTGAACAGCACCTGGCGGATGCGGGCGCTGTCGCCCACAAGGGCCGCGGCGCTGCCCGGCACGCTGGCGCAGGTGAAGTCCAGCCGCTTCTGCCTGCCGGTGAGGGCGAACACATTGGCCACCGAGGAAAGCAGATCCTGCAGGGCGAAGGGCTCCGGGTTGAGCGAGACCCCGGCGGCCTCCATGCGCGAGAATTCCAGCACATCGGTGAGCAGGGCCAAGAGCCGGTTGGAGGCGTCGAAGGCCATGCGCGCGTACTGGCGCTGCTCCTCGATGGAGGAGCTGTCCTTGATGAGCTGGAGCATGCCCATGATGCCGTGCAGCGGGGTGCGCACCTCGTGGCTCATGTTGGCCAGGAACTCGCTCTTGGCCTGGTTGGCCTGCTCGGCCTGCTCCTTCAGGCGCATCATGTCCTCGTAGGCCTTCTGCAACTCCTCGGTGCGCTGGGCCACGGCGCTCTCCAGGGTCCGCT
The DNA here is from genome assembly GCA_023438245.1 of Pseudomonadota bacterium. Taxonomy (GTDB): domain Bacteria; phylum Desulfobacterota; class Desulfovibrionia; order Desulfovibrionales; family Desulfovibrionaceae; genus Humidesulfovibrio. The sequence goes on from JAEXRD010000156.1 coordinate 20,618, forward strand.
GGTAGTCGCGCAGGTGGTCGTTGTAGGCCTTGACCTTGATGAGGCTGCGCAGGCGCGCCACCAGCTCGGTGCGGTCCACGGGCTTGGACAAAAATTCGTCCACCCCGGCCTCCAGGGCCTGCACGCGGTCGGCCACGCCGGAGAGCGTGGTGACCATGACGATGGGAATGATGGCGGTGGCGGGGTCGCTTTTGAGCCTGCGGGCCACCTCCAGCCCGTCCATGCCGGGCATGATGGCGTCCAGCAGCACGATGTCCGGCGGGCTGGCCACGGCCTGGGCAAGCGCGCCGGCCCCGTCCTGGGCCAGGTCCACGTCGTAGTCCAGCCGGGCCAGGATGGCCTGGTAGAACTGGAGGTTGCGGAGGTCGTCGTCCACCACCAGCACGCGTCGGCGGGTCTCGTCCTGTGCGATCATGCGGCCCTCGCTATTCCGGAACGTACTCGACGCGCACCACGTCGAGGTAATGGGCCATGCGCTCCAGCAGCCCGGCCAGGGCCTGGGCGTCGGCCTTGCGCGCCGCCGCCTCGATCTCCCGGCCCAGCCCGCACAGGCCCAGCATGTTGTAGTTGGCCCCCGCGCCCCGGGCGCTGTGGCCCAGCCGCACCAGGGTGGCGAAGTCCGACGCCGCCAGCGCCTCGCCCATGGCATCCAGGTCGGCGCGGGAAAGGTCCAGGAAGGCGGGCATGAGCCCGGCCAGATCCTCGCTGACGCGCTCCACGGGATGTGTCATGTCGTCCATGCGTGTTCTCCTTGCGCGGCGGGTGGCCCGTCTGCCCTGGCGTGGCGCAGGATGGCCGCCACGAGCTCGCGCTTCTTGATGGGCTTGGCCAGATAGTCGGTGCAACCGCTGTCCAGGCAGCGCTGGCGCTCCTCGGGCAGGGCGTGGGCCGTGAGCGCCAGCACCGGCACCGGGGCCAGGTCGCGCTCCTGCTCCCAGGCGCGGATGCGCCGGGTGGCGTCGCGGCCGTCCAGCACGGGCATCTCCATGTCCATGAGCACCAGATCGTAGCCCTTGTCCATGAACATCTGCAGCGCCTGCGCCCCGTCCCCGGCCACGTCCACCTCGAAGGGCGCGTGTTCCAGGAAGTAGCGCAGCAAGCGCACGTTGGCCTGGTTGTCCTCGGCCAGCAGCAGGCGCAAGGGGGGCAGGGCCTGCTCCGGCTGGGGGACTTCCCCTCTCAGTTCAGGCGCCGGGGGGGCCTCGTCCGGCGCCAGGCCGAAGCACGCCGTGAAGTGGAAGGCCGAGCCGCGGCCCGGCTCGCTCTCCACCCAGATGCGCCCGCCCATGAGCTCCACCAGCCGCTTGGAGATGGACAGGCCCAGGCCCGTGCCGCCGTAGCGCCGCGTGGTGGAGGAATCGGCCTGGGTGAAGCTCAGGAAGATGGTCTGGCTGTGCTCCGGCGGAATGCCGATGCCCGTGTCGCGCACGGTGAAGCGCAGGCTGCCCGCCCCTGGCCGTTCCGGGTCCGGGCCGATGGTGAGCCAGACGCCGCCCTTTTCGGTGAACTTCACCCCGTTGCCCAGCAGGTTCATGAGCACCTGGCGCAGGCGCACGGGGTCGCCCACCAGGCGGCGCGGGGTGCCGGGCTCGGCGCTCCAGCCGATGGACAGGCCCTTGCCGTGGGCCCCCAGGGCGACCATGCGCTGCATGTCCCCGGCCAGGTCGAAGAGGTCGAAGGCGATGGCCTCCAGCTCCATGCGCCCGGCCTCGGCCTTGGAAAAGTCCAGGATGTCGTTGATGATGGCCAGCAGCATCTCGCCGGAGGAGCGGAAGGCCCGCACGTACTCCTGCTGGCGGGGGGTCAACCCGCTCTCCTGGAGCAGTTCGGCCATGCCCAGGATGGAGTTCATGGGCGTGCGGATCTCGTGGCTCATGGAGGCCAGGAACTCGCTCTTCATGCGGCTGGCGGCCTCGGCGGCCTGGCGGCGGCGTTCCACCAGCTCGTGCTCCAGGCGCTCGGTGATGTCCACCATGGAGCCCTCCACCGCCACGAGCCGCCCGTCCTCGTCGCGCACGCCGCGCGCGGAAACCGACACCCAGACCTCGCTGCCGTCCTGCCGCCGGAAGGCCGTCTCGTGCCCGGCGATCTGGTCGGCGTGGCGGAACAGGCCCAGGAACACCTCGGCCCGCTCGGGGATGAGGTGCCAGGCTTCGCCGCCCTTCTGCGCCCCGTGCGCGCGCAGCGCCTCGAAGTCCTCGAAGCCGAAGATGCGGGCGCAGGCCGGGTTGCCGCTGACGAACCCGCCGTCGGCGTCCATGCGGAAGATGCCCTCCACGGCGTTCTCGTACAGGGTGCGGTACTTGCGCTCCGAGCCCTCCAGCCTGCCATAGAGCCGCGCGTTCTCGATGGAGATGGCCGCCTGGGAGGCGATGAGCGCCAGCACCTCCACGCGCTCCGGGGTGAAGGCCCCGGCGGTGAGGTTGTTCTCCAGGTACAGCAGGCCGGACAGCGCGCTGCCGCGCATGATGGGCAGGCAGAGGATGGAGCGCGGGCGCTCCCGGCGCACGTACTCGTCCTGCATGAACAGGCCCTCGGCCGCGGCGTCGCGCAGCACCACGGGCTCCAGGGTGCGCGCGGCATAGTGCACGATGGACGCGGCCAGCTCGCCCCCCTGGCCGGATGCCTTGGAGTCCAGCGGCAGGCTGCCCAGCAGCCCGGAGGCCACCTCGCCGCCGCCGGAGATCTCGCCGCGCACCTCCAGCCGCAGGTCCGCCGCCGTGCCCATGACCAGGAAGCCCCGCTGCGCCCCGGCGCTCTCCAGGGCCGTGGCCATGAGCCTGTCGAGCACGGCGTCGAGCACCACGGCCCCGCTGAGGGCCTGGGAGGCCTTGAGCACGGCCAGCAGCTCCAGCTGCGGGGCGCTGCGCCCCAGCCGCGCCGCGGGCCTGGCTGGAACGCGCCCCCCCGCCCCCTCGGCCCCCAGCAGGCCGGAATGGCTTTCCTCCAGGCGGCGCACCATGGCCTCGGCCCCCCAGCGCATGTAGCAGTGCCGGGCGTCCTGCATGTGGCGCGCGGCCTGGCCGCTGCGTTCCAGGAACAGGTTGTGGCGCGCGGCCAGTTCATGGGCCAGGGCCTCCTCGCCCAGAAAGGCCCCCGTGCGGGCCAGCTCGATGGCCCGGGTGTAGAGCGCGTCGGCCTGGTCGGTCCGGCCCGTGACGCGGGCCAGCTCGGCCTCCACGAGCACCTGCTGGTGCAGGAAATTGTCCGGCGCGTGGCGCGCCCAGTTGCGCATGAGCTTCAGGTTCTTCCGCACCCGGCGCAGGATGGCCAGGCGCTCGCCGCCGCTCGCGCCCCGGTACCCGAGCAGCCGGGCGAGCGAGTCGTACAGCCGGTACTGCGGCTCGGCTATGCGCGCCCGCGCGCCCTCGATGTAGGCCTCGGCCAGGTCGGAGTGCTTGAGCGCCTCCTCCTGGTCGCCGAAAAGATAGGCCAGCTGCAGCCGCAGGATGTGGAACATGACCAGGAAGGGGTAGTCGTTGGCCTTAACCTGGGGGGCCAGCATGGTGTCCTCGTCGTAGCTCTCCCCCTTGAGCACGCGCGGGTCCGCCGCCCGGCCCATGAGGTTCAGCACGGCCTGGCGGTACATGGCGCAGCGGCTGGCCAGCACGGTCTGCCGGTACTGGGTCAGGCTTTCGATGAAGGCGGCCATGTCGCGCTGCAGCGCGGGCAGCTCCAGCCCGGCCACGAAGGCGTGGTAGCACCAGGTCATCACCGCCAGCGCGCCGCGCGTCAGGTCGCCCACGTGCAGGCCCTTGTGGTAGGTCTCGATGAGCGGCTGCAGGATGGAGCGCAGCGGGTCCTTCCAGTGCAGGATGAACACCTGCACGATGAAGGAGGTCTTGACCTGGATGTCGCCGGAGGAGGACCGGGAGGCGACGTCCAGCGCCAGCCTGCCGTAGCGGTAGCCCTCGGCCAGCCTGCCGATGCTGCACAGCACGCTGCCCAGGCCCACGTAGCCGATGGCCGACTGGGGCGTGTTTCCGAAGCGCACGCACAGGGTCACGAACTCGAACACTATGAGCGGATAGAGCAGCGGGGCCACGGTGTAGGCCGGGTGGGCCACGGTGGTCAGCAGGCGGCTGGCCGCCAGCTTTGCCGGGTCGGTCATCTCCGGCAGGTTCATCAGCGTGCTGGTGCGCCGCGAGCCCAGCCGCGCCCAGGCCCGTGCCAGCCCGAAAAGCACGTGGGTGCGCGTGGGGTTCATGGGCAGGCGGATGCCGAACTGGCCCAGGATCTCCCGCCCGGCCTCCACGGCCCGGTGCACCTCGTTGCCCGCGGCGTAGGCCTGGATGCGCACCTCGTAGATGCGCGCCAGGTCCAGGTGCGAGCGCGCGTTCCTCAGCGCCGCCGCGGCCAGCCGCTCCATGGTCTCCAGGTCGGCGCAGAGGTAGGCCGACTCCGCGCTCTCCACGTGGGCGGCCAGGGTCAGGTCGTAGTGCCTGCGCCAGCCCTCCCCGCCCAGCAGCTCCACCGCGGCGGCGAAATAGGCGATGGAGGGCCGGAAGGCCGCCGAGGCCTTGGCCTTGCGCCCGGCGGCCAGGTTCAGCTCCACCAGCTCCAGGCGCTCCCCGGCCCCTTCCAGCAGGTCCAGGCCCTGGTTCAGGTGGTTCACGATGTCGAACAGGTGCACCTCGCGGGCCTCGCCCGTGAGGCTGCCCAGCAGCAGCAGGCCGATGCGCCGGTGCACACCCTGGCGCTCGCCCTCGGGGATGAGGGAGTAGGCGGCCTGCTGGATGCGGTCGTGGGCGAAGCGGTAGGCCTGGGCCGCCCCGGCGGCCAGGCCCGGGCCCTCGCCCTCCCAGGCCGCGCCCGAGGGCAGGATGATGTCCTGGGCCACGGCGGGCAGCAGGGAGGAGGCCACGCCGGAGGCCTCGCACCCGCAGGCGATGCTCAGCGTGGCCAGCGTGAACTGCCCGCCGATGCAGGCCGCCAGCGTCAGCGCCCGGATGGTGTCCTCCGGCAGGCGCTGGATCTTGGCCGCCAGGAGCTCCACCACGTTGTCGGTGAAGCCGTGCAGGCGCACCTCGTCCAGGTCGAAGACCCAGGCGTTGCGCGCGGGGTCCAGGGCCAGCAGGCCCTCGCCGTGCAGGCTTTTCAGCAGCTCGGTGATGAAGAAGGGATTGCCCTGGGTGCGCGCCAGCACCAGCTGGGCCAGCCCCGCCACCTCCTCCACCGGCAGGCGCAGGGTCTCGGCCACGAGGCGCTGCACCGAGGCCAGGGGCAGTTCCTCGATGAAGATGGTGCTTACGCGGGTGCCCCCGCGCCGAAGCTCGGCCAGGGCCGCGATGAGCGGATGGGTGGGGTCCACCTCGGCGGAGCGGTAGGCCCCGATGAGGCAGATGTGCTCGAAGCCGCCCTCGGAGCAGATGACGTCCAAAAGCCGCAGCGAGGCCGGGTCCACCCACTGCAGGTCGTCCAGGAACAGGGCCACGGGGTGCTCGGCCCGGCACAGCACCTTGAGGAAGGCCAGGAACACCAGATGGAAGCGGTTCTGGGCCTCCAGGGGCTGGAGCTGCTCCACGGCGCTCTGGCGGCCGATGATGTGCTCCAGCTCGGGCAGCACCTCGGTCATGACGCGGGCGTTGTCGCCCAGCGCGGCCAGGAACTCCGCCCGCCAGCGCGAAAGCGCGCCCTCCGACTCGGTGAGCAGCTGGCGCACCAGGGCGCGCAGGGCGTCCAGGATGGCCGAATAGGGGATGTTGCGCCTGAGCTGGTCGAACTTGCCCGAGGTGAAGTAGCCGTGCTTGCGGGTGATGGGCTTGTACAGTTCCTGGATCAGGCAGGTCTTGCCCACGCCGGACCAGCCCGCCACCAGCACGAACTCGCCCGGGCCCCTGGCCGCGCGGTCGAAGGCCGAGAGCAGCATCTCCAGCTCGGCCTCGCGCCCGAGGATGGTCTGCGGCACCAGGAACAGGCCGGAGACGTCGCCGGTGCAGGTCTCCATGTCCTCGCCGCCGCGCCCCCGGGCCATGAGCTCCAGGCAGCGCTCCAGGTCCGCCGCGATGCCCCGCACCGACTGGTAGCGCTCCTCCGCGGTCTTGCGCAAAAGACGCAGGATCACCGCCGAGAGGCAGCGCGGCAGCTCCGGGACCAGCAGGTGCGGCGCGGCGGGCTCGCGGGCGATGTGCGCGTGCACCAGCTCCAGCGGGTCGTCGCCCTCGAAGGGCGGGCGGCCCGTGGCCAGTTCGTAGAGCAGCACGCCCAGGGAATAGAAGTCCGAGCGGTAGTCCAGGGTGCGGTTCATGCGCCCGGTCTGCTCCGGCGAGACATAGGCCAGCGAGCCCTCCAGGCTCTCCGGGCTGGAGAGCGCGGCCCGCTCGCGCTGGAACACCGTGGCGCAGCTCATGTCCGCCAGCCAGGCCCGCCGGGCCTGCCGGTCGTAAAGCACGGTGCGCGGGGTGATGTTCTTGCAGATGACGCTGGCCGAGTGCAGGCCGCCCAGGGCCTCGGCCACGGCCAGGCCCGCCCTGGCCACGGTTTCCGGGGCCGCGGCCACCGGAAAAGGCTGGCCGGGGGCCAGCAGCTCCGCCAGCAGGCCGCCGCCGGGGTCCTCCAGCACCAGGACCAGGGAGTTGCCGTGGGGCTCCAGCCGCAGGCAGCGCGGAACGCCCGTGGCGCCCAGCTCGCCCAGCCGCGCCAGGATCTTGTGCTCGCGCCGGAAGGCCGCCAGTTCCGCAGCCGTGGGGTACTCGCCCCGGAGCTCCCGGAGCAGCACCCGGCGGCCGTCGGGCGCCCGGCCGCGCCACAGGCGGGTTCTGGCATCCGCGTGAAGCGGCTGCTCAGCCCTGTATCCCGGCAGTCGAATCACCGTGCCCAGCTCCTTTCCTGCCCTCCGCCGACCCGAAAGACGGGGCGGACCGGCCCCCAAAATACCGTTTGAAACGTGCGGCCCCGCTCTGCCGACGCGGGGCCATACGTAGTGTACCATCTTCACCGATAAGCGCGCAACGAATAATCACTGCTGAAAACGGGATTTGCGGGCGCCCCCGCCGCGGCCTCATCCGCGAAGGCGGTCCGCCGCGCGCGCCAGGGCCAGGCGCAGCTCCTCCAGGCTTACGGGCTTGCTCAGGTAGTCGTCCATGCCCGCGGCCAGACAGCGCTCCCGGTCTCCGGAAAGGGCGTGGGCGGTGAGGGCGATGACGTGCAGCCCGGCCTTCTCCTTGTCCGCCAGGGCGCGGATGGCCCGCGTGGTCTCCAGCCCGTCGCGGCCGGGCATGCGCACGTCCAGCAGCGCGCAGTCGAAGGACTCGGCGTCCAGCATCTGGAGCGCCTCGTCGCCGCTTTGCGCCAGCCGGGGCGCATGGCCCAGCCGGGAGAGCATCTTCATGACCACCTGGGCGCTCACGGGGTCGTCCTCGGCCACCAGCACGCGCAGCGCTCCCGGCGCCGGGCCGGAGCCCCCGCCCTCCTGCGCCAGGGGCTTTTGCGGCTCCGGCAGGGTGAAGGGCAGCGAGAGGTACACGGTGGTGCCCCGGCCCACGTTGCTGTCCACGCAGATGGTGCCGCCCATGCGCCGCACGATGCGCTTGACGATGGCCAGGCCCAGGCCCGCGCCCTCGTAGGGCCGGGTGTAGGAGGCATCGGCCTGGGTGAAGCGCTCGAACACGTGCTCCAGCTTGTCGTCGGGGATGCCCACGCCGCTGTCGGCCACGGCCAGCACCACCCGCGCGATGTCCTGGCGGACGCCCGCGGGCAGCGCCCACACCTCGACGCGCACCGAGCCGGAGTGCGTGTACTTCACCGCGTTGCCCACCAGGTTGAACAGCAGCTGGCGCAGCCGGGTCTCCTCGCCGCACAGGCGCGGCGGCACGGAGGAGTCCAGCCGCCAGCTCACCTCCAGCCCCTTCTCGCGCCCGCTGGCGTCCAGCAGGCTGGACACCCCCTCGCAGACATCGGCCATGCTGAAGGGCGTCAGGTTCACCGGGCTCTTGTCCGCCTCCAGGCGGGAGTAGTCCAAAATGTCGTTGAGCAGGGCCAGCAGCCTGCGCCCGGCCTGGGTGGCCAGGTCCACGTAGGAGCGCTGCTCCTCCGGCCCCACGCCGAACTGCAGCAGCTGCAGCATGCCCAAAAGCCCGTTGAGCGGGGTGCGGATCTCGTGGCTCATGTTGGCCAAAAACTCGCTCTTGGCCCGGTTCGCGCCCTCGGCGGCATCCTTGGCGGCGTAGAGCGCCTGCTCGGCGGTCTTGCGCTGGGTGATGTCCTCGCTGAAGCACACGATGCCGCCCACCTGGCCCGAGGGCTTGCGCCAGGGGCGAACCTCCCAGGCCACCCATTGGGTGCGGCCGTCGGCGCGCAGGAAGGCGTCCTCGTCGGCGCGCTCCACGGCCCCGGCCAGGCTGCGGCGATGGATCTGCCGCCAGCGCTCGGGAATCTCCGGGAACACCTCGTAGTGGCTGCGGCCCACCAGGGCGCAGTCCGGCAGATGGTAGTCGTCGCACCAGCGGCGGCTGGCCGCCAGGTACACCATGTCCTGGTCGAACATGGCGATGGAGGCCGGGGCGTGCTCCACGAACAGGCGCAGCTGCTCCTCGCGCTCGGACAGGGCCATTTCCGAAAGCTTGCGGTCGGTGATGTCGCGGTTGCTGACGCGCCTACCCAGGTGGGTTCCGTCCTCGGCCCAGATGTCCACGCAGTGGTGGCTCACCCAGACCTCGCGGCCATCCTTGCGGATGATGCGGAAGTCCAGGTTCAGGGCCCCTTGGCTTCTGTCGGGCCGCGCCTGGAGGTGCGCCAGGTAGTCCGGGCGGTCTTCCTGGTGCACGATGGACGCCGCAAGGCCGTTGTCGGCGATGAACTCCGCCGCCGTGTAGCCGGAGAAACGCTCGCAGGAGGGCGACATCCAGATCATGTTGCCGTCGGCGCCGCGCCAGTACTCCCAGTCGTAGGTGTGGTCGGCCACGGTGCGGAACTTCAACTCGCTCTCGCGCAGGGCGTCCTCAATGCGGCGGCGGTCGGTGATGTCGGTGTAGCTGGCCAGGAAGTCTCCGCCCAGGGCCAGGCCGGAAACCAGGAACGTCCGCGTCTCGCCGGACTTGATGCGGATCTGGAACTCGCGCGGCTCGGCCATGCGCCCGTGCAGGCCCCGCACCGTCTGCCAGTTCTCTTCCACCATGCGGCGCAGCCCCGGGTCCGGGTAGGCCAGGGAGCGCCAGGAGGAGATGTCGGGTATTTCCTCCGGAGTGTAGCCGAAAATTTCCTGGAAAAGATCATTGATGGCAGTGATGCGCTCGCTGGCGTCCACGTGCAGCATGGCCACAGGCGCGTGGCGGAACAGCTCGCGGAAGCGGCGCTCGCTGGCCTCCATGGCCGTGTGGGCGTTGCGGGCCTCGGTGATGTCCTGAAACATGGCCACGAAGCGGTCGCCGCCCAGGGGGCTGGCCGAGACGCGGAAATACCTGCCCAGCTCGGACAGGGGGGTGTCGAAGGAGGCCGGCAGGCCGGTGCGCAGCAAGGTGGTGTATTCTTCCAGGTTGGGGGCGGACTCCAGCCCGAAGACCTCGCGCACGGTGCGCCCCACCGCCTCCTCGCGGGTAACCCCGAGAATGCGCTCGTAGGCCGGGTTCACGTCCAGGATGCGGTAGTCCACGGGCACGCCGTCCGGGCCGTGCAGCATCTCCAGGGCGCACAGGCCCTCCTGCATGGTCTCGAAAAGCGTGCGCAGCTGGTTCTGGCGCTCGTTCAGCTCCCGCTCGGAGCGCTTGCGCCCGGTGATGTCCAGCACGATGCCCAGGTAGTGCTTGCCGCGCCCGCCCCCGGCCTGCTGCAGGCGGCCCAGGGAGAGCAGCCAGCGCTCCGAGCCGTCGGCGGTGTTCACGCGGAACTCCAGCTCGATGGGTAGGCCCTGCTCCGCCGCGGCGCCGACCTGGGCCTGGGCCGCGGCGCGCACGTCCGGATGCAGGGCGGCAAGCCAGGTCTCGTAGCAGGCCTCGTGGCGGGCGGGGTCCATATCGTAGAGCCGGAAGGTCTCGCCGGACCAGTAGTTGGCCCCGCTGTCCAGGTCCCATTCCCAGATGCCCGCGCTGGCGGCCTCCAGGGCCAGGCCCAGGTGCCTGCCCGTCTCCAAGAGCTGCTCCTGGGCGCGCTTCTGGTCGTCGATGTCCAGGCAGTGGCCGATGTACCCCAGGAACTTGCCGGAGGAATCGTAGCGCGGGGTGCCCTTGTCCACGATCCAGCGGTAGGTCCCGTCGGCGTGGCGCAGGCGGTACTCCATGCTGAAGCTCTGGCGCGCCACGAAGGCCTCCATGTAGATCTTCAGGCAGCGGTCGAAGTCCTCCGGATGCACGCCCTCGGCCCAGCCGTTGCCCAGCTCCTGCTCCAGCCTGCGCCCGGTGAACCTCAGCCAGGTCTCGTTGAAGTAGTCGCAGAGCATGTCCGTGCCCGAGGTCCAGATGAGCGCCTGGCCGGTGTTGGCCAGGGTGCGGTAGTGCTGCTCGCTCTCGCGCACCTGGGCCTCCAGGGCCTTGCGCCGGGAAATGTCCACCACGTGGGCCACGCGGCTCACCGGCTTGCCGCGTTCGTCGCGCAGCACGGTGAGCTCCAGCAGCACCGGGAAGGTGCTGCCGTCCTTGCGCATGTGCTCGGTCTCGATGACGCCGTGCCCGGCCTTGTCGATGGCCTTGAACTGCTCGGCCAACTCCTTGCGGCAGTGCGGCGGGAAAATCTTCATGACGGGCATGCCCACGATCTCGTCCGGCTGGTAGCCGCGCTCGCGGGCGAAGAACGGGTTCACGGCCTGGAACACGCCCTCGGGAATGCGCGAGATGGCCATGCCGAACTGGGCCTGCTCGTACACGCGCTGCCAGCGCTGGGCTTCGTTCTGGGCGCTCTTGAGATCCGTGATGTCCAGGCAGTAGGCCACGCGCGAGACCGGATGGCCCTCGGCGTCGCGCAGCACCGTCACCTCCACCAGTACGGGGAAGGTGCCGCCGTCGCGGTGCAGGTGGCGCGACTCGAACACCCCGTGGCCCACACGGTCAAGGGCCGTGATGTTCTCCTGGATTTCGGCGCGGGCCTCCTCAGGATAGACCACGAATACTGGCTTGCCCAAAAGTTCCTCGGGCTCGAAGCCGCGCTCGTGGGCGAAGGACGAATTCACGGCCAGGTAGGTGTTGTCCGCCGCGTTGGCGATGGCCAGTCCGAAGGAGCTCTCCTCAAACACGCGCTGCCAACGCCGGGCCTCTTCCTGGGCCTGCTTGAACTCCGTGACGTCCAGGAAGGCCCCGACGGCGCCGTAGACCTCGCCCTGGTCCTTGCGTAGCGGCGCGGCGTTGCCCAAAATGGTGCGCACGCCGCCGTCCGGGAACTTCAGGTCGATCTCCTGGCTCAGCACCGTTTCGCCGCGCGCGGCGCGCTGCATGGGCAGCTCGCCCAGGGTCAGGGTGCGGTCGCCGGACATGGGGATGTACGGGGGCGCGGCCCCGGACCTGCTCACGTTGGAGCCCGGCTCCATGCCCAGCAGGCGGTAGCCCGCCCGGTTGCCCACGATGGTGGCGGCCTGGCGGTCGCGGGTGATCCACACCGCGGCGGGCACCTGCTCCATGATGGCTTCCATCTCCGCGGCGCGGCGCTCCGACTCCCTGCGGGCGTCCTCCAACTGGGCCGTGCGCTCGGTCACCAGGGCCTCCAGGTCCTCGTTGCTGCGGCGCAGGGCCTCCTCCGCGCGCTTGAGCTCGGTGACGTCGGAGTAGGTCAGCACCACGCCCTCGATGCCGCCCCGGACGCCGGTGTAGGGCAGCACCCGGCGCAGGAACACCCGGCCCTCGTCTCCCGCCGGGGAGCCCACGACCTCGCGCTCGCGCTCCCGGCCCGAGGCCAGCACCTCCTGGATGTCCTTGACCAGCCTGGGGTCGGCCACGCGGGACATGACCTCCGAAAGCCCCCGGCCGATGTCGGACACGGCCAGGTGGTACACCCCGGAGGCCGCGGGCGTGGCCCGCACGATGCGCAGGTCCTGGTCCAGGAACACGGCGGGCACGTCGGTGCTGCGCAGCAGGTTCTCCACGAAGGCGTGGGCCTGGGCCAGCTCCGCCACCTTCACCGAGAGCTCCTCGTTGAGCGCCTGGAGCTCCTCGCGCGAGGCGTCCATCTCCTCGTTGGAGGACTGGAGCTCCTCGTTCATGCTCACGAGTTCCTCGTTGGAGGCGCGCAGCTCCTCGTTGAGCTTCTCGTAGTTCTCCACGGCCCGGCTGAGCTGGTCCTGGGCGCGCAGCAGCTCGTCCTCGTAGCGCTGGATCACCCCGCTCTCGCTCAGGCCCTCGAAAGCCCGCCCGTCCGCGCCCGGCTCGCCCGCCGCCGTCCCGACGCCCGGCAGGGCGTCCGGCTCGAAGACCACCAGGAACCCCGCCATGCGCCCGGATTCGTCGCGCACGGGCTCCGCGCTCAGGCGCATGCCGCCCGGGATGTCTCCCGGCTGGCGCGGGCCGGTCAGGCGCAGCCCGGACAGCTTCACGGGGGCGTTCTCGGCGGCGGCGCGCTGCAGGGCCTGGCGCAGGGGCTGGCGAAGCTCCCGCCGGGCCAGCTTGAGCAGGCCCAGGCTGACGTCTCCGCTGGACAGGGAAAGATAGGGGGCGGTGTCGCCGGTGAGGTGCAGCACCGTGTACTCCGGGTTCACCAGCGCCGCGGCGGGGGCGAAATGCTTCAGCAGCGCCTCGGCGGTCAGCGCCGCCGGGCTCTTGATGCGCGGAGGCTCCGGCTGCAGCATGGCCGGGATCGGGTAGGGCCCGCTGCGCGCGGACAGCGCCCGCATGCGGGGCAGGCCGCGGCCATCCTCCCGCTTGCGGAAGACGCGCCAGCGCTCGTCCAGGGCGTCCAGCCCCAGGGCGGCGGCGGCGATGTTCTCCGCCGGGCCGAGGAACAGGTGGCCGCCGGGGTCCAGGGCCTCGGTGAGCACCGCCACGGCGCGCTCCTGCAGCGCGGGGGTCAGGTAGATGAGCAGGTTGCGGCACACCACCAGGTCCATGTGCAGAAAAGGCGGGTCCTGGAGCAGGTTGTGGTTCACGAACACGATGCGCTCGCGCAGCCGCTGGCGCACGACATAGCTCTCCTCGCCGGGGGTTCCCGCCGGGCTGAAGTTCAGCTCCAGGTCCTCGGCGGAGAGCCTGCCCAGGCCCTGGGCCGAGTACACGCCCTTGCGCGCGGTCTCCACGGCGCGGGGGTCGATGTCCGTGGCGAAGATCTTCACCTGGCAGGGGGTTCCGGCGCGCTCGCGGCAGCGCTCCACCAGCATGGCCAGGGAATAGGCCTCCTCGCCGGTGGAGCAGCCCGCCACCCAGATGCGGATCTGGTCCCCCGTCCCGCGCCCGTCCAGCAGGGCCGGCAGCACCTTGTCGCGCAGCACGGCGAAGGCCTCGGGGTCGCGGAAAAAGCTGGTGACGCCGATGAACAGCGAGCGGAACAGCAGGCGGCATTCCTCGGGGTTTTCCCGAAGCACGCGCAGGTACTGCGCCGTGCCGTCCACGCCGGAGAGCATCCTGCGCCGGGCGATGCGCCGGGAGAGTGTGCTCTGGCGGTAGCCCGAGAGGTCCTGGCCGGTGCACTCGCACACCACGCGCAGGATCTCGGCGACCAGGCCCGGCTCGTCGGGCTCGGTCCGGGCCGGGAGCAGGTCGGGCAGGCGCGCGCCCAGTTCCTCCGGGGACAGCGCGGCCTCGACCACGCCGGCCTCGATGACGCTCTCGGGCATGCCCGGGTAGGCCGTTGTGACGGGGTTTTGCGCCAGCACCAGGCCGCCGCGCGCGGCGATGCGCATGGCCCCCTGCGCGCCGTCGGAGCCCGTGCCCGAGAGGATCACGCAGACCGCGCCCGGTCCCTGGTCCTCGGCCAGGCTTTCCAGAAAACGGTCGATGCTGTGGCGCGGCAGCTCTTGGCCCGGGGCCACAAGCCGAAGCACGCCGCCCTGTATCTCCAGTTCGCGGCCCGAGGGCATGGTGAACACCACGCCCGGCTCCAGCGGGGTGACCTCGGTGATCTCGCGCACGGGCAGCCGCGTGAAGCTGGACAGCACCTCGCGCATGTGGCTGGGCTTGTCCGCCGGGGTGTGGGTCACCACCACCAGGGCCGCCCGCAGGGGCTTGTCGATGGCGCCGAGCAGGGCGCGCAGGGCCTCGATGCCTCCGGCGGACGCACCTACTCCGATGACGGGGAAGGGCAGACCCTTGCGCCCGGCCTCGGCGCTCTCACTGGCTTTGACGGCGCTGCGCCTGCCCATTGCCCACTCCACGCGCCTTGAGGGCGCCCTGTTTCGACAAGACACGGGATGTGGCGGGGGGACATCCCTCTAGAGGAATGACCGTACACGCCCCCATGTCTTTTTTCAATACAGAACGCTTGGAATGCCTGCGCAATTCACTGCGTAGGGGGCACTACGCTCCCGCCTGGCCGTGCCCGGGCGCGCCAGGGGCCCGGTGCGTCGGCTCCCCGTCGCGGCCCTTGCGCTCGCGCTTGGCCACGGACATGCCCTGGGCCGCCCTTTCGGGGGGAAACACGGCGATGCCGATGCTGGCGCGCGCTCTCCAGGTCGCCCACGCCCGGCAGGATGACGCCGAACTCGTCGCCGCCCAGCCGGGCCACGGTGTCGGTCTCGCGGGGCTGGATTCGCCGCCGCTTCCCGCGCAGCCGGTGGCTACAGGCCGCGTCCGGCCGCCATGATGGCGGTCATGCCGCCCTCCACGCAGACCACGTCCCGGAAGCCGTGGTGCGCCAGCGTCACGAAGGACTCGTAGGCCCGCGCCCCGGTATTGCAGACAAGCACGATGGGCCTGTTCCGCGGCAGCTCCGCCAGCCGCCCGGCCAGCTCCCCCTGTGGGATGTTGCGCCAGTGGGCGGGGTGGCGCGTCAGCAGGTCCTCGGCGTTGGAGCGCTCGCGGCAGTCCAGGAACACCGGGCCGTCGCCGTTGCTGGCCACGCGCCCGGCCCAAAGGCTGGCGAACTCGTCGGCGTGGATGCCCCGGTTGCGCCCGGCCAGGATGTTCTCCGCCGCGCCGCCCAGCACGTTCAATATGTCCAGGGCCGCGGCGAAGGGCGGGGAGTAGGCCATCTCCAGCCCGGCCAGGTCCGAAGCCGTGACCCCGTGGGGCAGCAGCGCCGCCACGGTGTCCACGCGGCCCACCAGGGCGTCGCCCGCGGCCCCCAGGCCCTGCATGCCCAGCACGCGGCCCGTGCCGCGCTGCACCACCAGCTCCAGGCTCATGGGCTTCTTGTCCGGGTGGAAATGCGCGCGGTCCAGCTGGCTCACATGCACGCACAGGGCGTCGAGCCCGGCGGCGCGCGCCGCGGAGAGGGTCAGCCCGGTTCCCGCCGCCGCCTTGTCGAACAGGCCCACGCACCACGAGCCGACGGCGCCGGGGAAGGGCGTCATGTCCTTTTCGTCCCCCGCGGCCAGATTGGTGCCGATGACCCGGCCCTGGCGGTTGGCCAACGAACCGAGCGGCAGATATGCGGGCGCTCCGGTGATTCGGTGCGTAAGCTCCACGCAGTCGCCCCCGGCGAAGATGTCCGGATCGCTGGTGCGCAGGAACTCGTCCACGCGGATGCCGCCGCGCTCGGACACGTTCAGCCCGGCCTGGCGCGCCAGCCAGGAATTGGGCCGCACGCCGACGGCGCTGATGACGAGCTGGGCCTGCAGGACCTCGGCCTCGGTGACCACGCGGGCCACGCGGCCGTCCTGCCCGGCCTCCAGCGAGCGCACATTGGCCCCCAGGCGGAACGACACGCCCTTTGCCTCCATGTGCCGCCGGGCCATGGCCGCCAGATTCCCTCCGGCCACGCCGGGCAAAATCTGCTCGCACAGCTCCAGCACCGTGACCTCGATTCCCCACATGTCGGCCAGGGCCACGGCCATTTCCAGGCCGATGAACCCCGCGCCCACAACCACGGCGCGCTCCACGCCGCCCGCGGCCACCAGCGCCCGGATATCCTGGGCGCAGTCCAGGCCATGCACGCTGAACACGCCCGGCAGGTCCGCGCCGGGCACGGGCAGCCGGTTGGGCGTGCTGCCGGTGGCCAGCACCAGCTTGTCGTACGGGAGCGCCTCCTCCCGGCCCGTGGGCAGGTGGCGCAGGGTCACGGTCCTGGCCGCGCGGTCGATGGCCGTGGCCTCGGTCTGGGTGCGGACGTCCACGCCCTTGGTGGCGCGAAAAAAGGCCTCGTCGCGGATCATGTGGAAGGCCGTGGTGCGCAGCTGGTCGATGTCGCTCACGTCGCCGCCGACGAAGAAGGGGATGCCGCAACCGCCGTAGGAAATGGTCGCGGCCTTGTCCACAAGGGTCACGCGGGCGTCGGGCTCCAGGCGCTTGAAGCGGGCGGCGGCCTTGGGTCCCAGGGCCACGGCGCCGATGATGACGATATGCCTGGCCATGGCTCAGACTCCCCTGGTGGCGGGCCGGGCAAGCAGCACGGGAATGCGCGCGTTGCGCAGCACGTGGGCCGCGACCGGGTGGTCGGAGGACAGGAGCAGCAGGTCGGCCTGGCGTTCGCGGGCGTGCTTGAAGATCTCCACGCCGGGCTCGCCCTCGGCGGCGTCCAGGCGGAAGCGGTCCGATCCCGGCAGCCCCTGGCAGAGATAAGCCAGCCGTTCGCGGGCGGCCTGGGCCTTGCGCGCGACCTCGTCCTGGGCAGGAGCCGCGCTGCCCAGCGGCAGCGGCAACGGCTGCAGGACATGCAGCTCCGCGCCCTCGCGCGCCGCCAGCCGCGCGGCCAGTTCCAGCAGGGGCCGGTCAATCCTGGCGGCATCGGGCCTCCCGGCATCCACCACAGTGAGGATGCGTTCGAACGGCCCGGTTCTGCCCCCTGTTTCTGGTACCGCCAGGACCGGACAGGGCGCGGCCTCCGCCAGCACCAGGGCGGCCTCGCGGCCCGAATCGCCAGCGTCCAGCTCCCGGCGGCACTGCTCCAGGGCGTCGCCGCCGCCCAGAACCAGCAGGTCCGGTCCGGCCAGGCGCGCCATCTTGAGCAGCTCCACATGCAGGAAGCCAGCCCCCGCGGCCACGTCCGCCGTCAGGCCGGAGGGCAGGTGCTTGCGGCAGAGCGCCTCCACCTCGGCCCTGCGCGCTTCCAGCTCTTTTTCCGTGGGCAGTTCCAGCACACAGGCCCCGTCCCGGCTCCTCGGCGGGCTCACGTGCTGCACGAACAGCCCCGCCCCGTGCCGCTCGGCCAGCCCGGCGGCCACCTGCAACGCGCCGCCCGCCTGCTCCACGTCCCCCAGCCCCAGCAACACCATGGTGAACATCGCTCCCCCCTTTTCGCGTCCGTTGCGTGCCCCCGGGCTAGGCCCGGTCGGAACGCCCCTGCCGGTTGCGGCTGCGGCGGCGTTCGCCCCCGCCCTTGTCGTTCGCACCGGCGCCTTCCCGGTCAACGTCGCCGCAGGGACCGCAGCCCCGCCCCGGCCCCTGGCCCTTGCCCTGGCCGCGTCGCTGTCCCTTGCCCTGGCCCCGAGGACCTGTTCCGTCCTGGTTCGGCATGGCTTGCGCCTCCTTTCCGCTCGCGCGGTGTCTGGCCCGGTAGAGCATCAGCCGTGCCGCGCCAAAAACATCAATGGAACCGCGTGGGTTGACTTTGCTGGCCATGGGGGTAGGACGGAATCCGGACGCGAAACGCGCCTATCCACCTCCTGAGGGCGCATTTCGCGCCCGGGGAAAACCAGGAGCGGCCATGAATTTTCTGCGCGACATCTCCTGCGAGCACATCATGGACAGCCTGGCCGACGGCGTGTTCACCGTGGACCTGGACTGGAACATCACCTTCTTCAACCGCGCGGCCAGCGCCATCACCGGCGTTCCCAGGGGCGAGGCCCTGGGCCGCAAGTGCTGGGAGGTGTTCCGCTCCAGCATCTGCGACGGGGCCTGCGCGCTGAAGGCCGCGCTCCGGGCCGGGGAGAGCCGCAGCAACCGCTCGCTGCACTTCGTCAAGTCCGACGGGGCCAAGGTGCCCATCAGCATCAGCGCCGCCCCCCTGCGCGACCGCCGGGGGCGCATCGTGGGCGGGGTGGAGACCTTCCGCGACCTCTCGGCCCTGCGCATCATGCAGAAGAAGCTCGACGGCATGTACAGCGTGGACGACATCGTCAGCCGCAGCCCGGTCTTCCAGCGCACCCTGGGCATCCTGCCGCAGATCGCCCAGAGCGGCTCCACCGTGCTCGTCACCGGCGAGAGCGGCACCGGCAAGGAACTGGTGGCCCGCGCCATCCACAACCTGAGCCCGCGCAGCGCCAAGCCCTTCGTGGCCGTGAACTGCGGGGCGCTGCCGGAGAACCTGCTGGAGAGCGAGCTCTTCGGCCACAAGGCCGGGGCCTTCACCGACGCCAAGCGCGACAAGCCGGGCCGCTTCCAGGCCGCCCACGGCGGCACCCTGTTCCTGGACGAGATCGGCGACATGCCGCTGGCGTTGCAGGTGAAGATCCTGCGCGCGCTCCAGGAGAAGGTGGTGGAGCCGCTGGGGTCCGTGGCCGGGGTGCCGGTGGACGTGCGGGTCATCGCCGCCACCAACCGCGACCTGGAGGACATGGTGGCCCGGCAGGGCTTCCGCAGCGACCTCTACTACCGCCTCAACGTGGCGCGCCTGACGCTGCCCTCCCTGCGCCAGCGGCCCGAGGACATCCCGCTCCTGGCCCGGCACTTCATCCAGCGCCACAACGCCGTGACCGGCAAGGACATCCAGGGCCTGGCCCCGGAGGTGCTCCAGCTGCTCATGCGCCACCCGTTCCCCGGCAACGTGCGCGAGCTGGAGAACATCATCGAGTACGCCTTCATCCTCTGCCCGGGCGGCAGCATCGGGCCGGAACACCTGCCCGAAGGCTTGGCCCCCGGCCAGGACCAGCCCCAGGCCGCGCCGCTCTTCGGCACCCTGCGCGAGATCAAGTGCCGGGCCGCGGCCCAGGCCCTGGCGCGCAACAACGGCCGCGTCATGGCCGCCTGCCGCGAGCTGGACGTGTCCAAGGACACGCTCAGGCGCATCCTGAACCGCACCGGCGGCGAGTAGCCCCCCGCCTCCCCCATGCCGCCCGGGCGCGAAACGCGCCCACTCGCCTTCGCGCCCTGCGCTTCTTGCGCACATCACCCCGAAATATCGACAAAATCCCCTGTGGCACGAAATCTGCCACCCCGCTTCCGGGACGCGCTGGTGCGTCCCGCCGAGGCCGGAGGTGAGAGGACCATGCCCGTGTGCCTGGCCTGCTATGGCCCGCGACTGTCCGCGCTGCTGGAGAACGCCTCCGGCCTGCTGGTGAGCCAGGGCCCGCCGGAGCTGGACGGCCCCGGCGAGGAGCTGGCCCTGCCCGCCCCGGTGGGGGCGCTGGGGCTGCCCCGGCTGGTGGACACGCTGCGCCAGAGCGGGGCGGGGGTGCTCATCTGCGGCGGGCTGACCTGCTGCGAGCGCCGGTTCCTGGAGGCGCGCGGCATTGTGGTGGAGCCCTGGGTGGGCGGCCCGGCGCAGGAGGTGGCCCGGGCCTGGTGGGCCGGCCGCATCGAATCGCAACGGATGCCCGGCTGTGGCGGACAACGCCGCAGGCGCGGCAGGGGCGGCATTGCCCCATATCTGACAAAGGAGAACATGGGAATGAGCAGCGACATCATCGCCATCACCAGCGAAGGACCGGCCATGACCGACATGGTGGACCCCCGCTTCGGACGCGCCGCCGGGTTCGTGGTGGTGGACATGGCCAGCGGGCAGACCAGCTACATCGACAATGGCGGCTCCCAGGCCATGGCCCAGGGAGCGGGCATCCAGGCCGCGGAGAACGTGGCCCGCGCCGGGGCCGGAACCGTGCTGAGCGGCTACGTCGGCCCCAAGGCCTTCCAGGCCCTGCAGGCGGCGGGCATCGCCGTGATCCAGGACGTGGAGGGCGTCACCGTGGGCGAGGCCGTGGAACGCTACCGCCGGGGCGAGCTGGCCCAGGCCTCGGCTCCCAACGCGCCTGCCGGTGGGCATAAAGGCGGTGGCAACAAGGGCGGGGGCCGGGCGTGATCTGCGCCGTGGCCAGCGGCAAGGGCGGCACGGGCAAGACCACGGTGACGGCCGGACTGGCCGCCGTGTGGGGCGGCCCGCTGACCCTGGCCGACCTGGACGTGGAGGAGCCCAACCTGCACCTGTTCCTGCACCCGCGCATCACCCGCGAGGAGCCGGAGTCCATCGAGGTGCCGGTGCTGGACGCCGCCCGCTGCACCCTGTGCGGGGAGTGCGCCGCCTTCTGCAAGTTCAAGGCGCTCTCGCTCATGGGCACGAGCCTGCTGGTGTTCCCGGAGATGTGCCACGGCTGCGGCGGCTGCCTGGAGCTGTGCCCCGAGGGCGCGCTGGCCCCCGGCGGGCGTGAGCTGGGGCACGTGCTGGAGGGCCTGGCCGAATTGCCTGGGGGGCCGCAGCGGTTCCTCATGGGGCGGCTGCGCGTGGGCGAGGCCATGAGCCCGCCCCTGCTCAGAAGGGTCAAGGCGCTGCTGCCGGGGAGGGACTCGGGCCAGGACGCGCTGCTGGACTCGCCCCCGGGCGTGAGCTGCCCGGCGGTGAACGCCGTCATGGACGCCGACGTCATCGTGCTGGTGACCGAGCCCACGCCCTTCGGCCTGCACGACCTGCGCCTGGCCGTGGAGGCCTTCGCCCCCCTTGGCCGCCCCATGGGCGTGGTGGTGAACCGCGCGGGCCTGGGCGATTCGGGTGTCCAGGACTACTGCGCCGGGCGCGGGCTGCCGGTGTGGGCGGAGATCCCCCACAGCCGCGAGGTGGCCCAGGCCTATTCGCGTGGGGAGATCGCCCCCCTGGCCGTGCCGGAACTGCGGGCAATTTTCGAGCGGCTGGCCGGATCCGTCCGTGCCGCCGCCCATTCCGCTTGCGCAATGGAGGCCCCCCATGCGTGAACTCGTGGTCATCAGCGGCAAGGGCGGCACGGGCAAGACCACGGTGACGGCTTCCTTCGCCCATCTGGCCTCTGAATCCGGCGGCGCGCTGCTCTGCGACCTGGACGTGGACGCCCCGGACCTACACCTGCTGCTGGGCCCCAGGCCGGAAGAAGAGCATGCATTCCGCTCCGGCTTCGAGGCCTGCATCGACCCCGCGCTGTGCGCCGCCTGCGGGCGCTGCGCGGAGCTGTGCCGTTTCGGGGCCGTGCGCTTCCGCGACGGGGCCTTTGCGGTGGACGGCCTGCGCTGCGAAGGCTGCGGAGTGTGCGAGCGGTTCTGCCCCACCGAGGCCGTGACCCTGCGCGAGAAGCACTGCGGCACGTGGTGGCAAAGCTCCATGCGCCTGGGGCCGATGGTGCACGCCCAGCTCTTCCCCGGCGAGGAGAACTCCGGGCGGCTGGTGTCGCTGCTCAAGCAGCAGGCCCGGGAGCGGGCCAGGGCCCTCGGCCTGCCGCTCCTGCTCTGCGACGGCGCGCCCGGCATCGGCTGCCCTGTGATTGCCTCGCTGTCCGGGGCCTCGCGGGCGGTCGTCGTCACCGAACCCACGCCCTCGGGCCTGCACGACCTGGAGCGCGTGGCCGACCTCTGCGCGCATTTCCGCATCCCCGTGGCCGTGCTGGTGAACAAGCACGACCTGAACCCGGAGAACAGCGCCCGCATCCAGGGACTCTGCCGCGAGCGGGGCCTGGACGACCTGGGCCTATTGCCCCACGACGAGGCCGCCGTGCGGGCCATGCTCCGGGAGCAGAGCGTCACGGAGCTTGCGCCCACGCCCCTGTCCGATGCGTTGCGCCGGGCCTGGGCACTGCTTTCCTCCCTCCCCGACAGGCGGCCGGGGGGGCTGGTTCAGGTGCTGCGCGCCCCTCGCCCCGGCGTCAGCGCCTCAACCGGGTCCGGCGCCCAGGCCAGCCCCTTCGCCGCCAACACCCTCAAACCCGCATAAGGAGAATCATCATGGATACCCTTGTCATCGCCATCCCCTCGGACCTGCCCGGCGGCCTGGACGCCCCCCTCGGCCAGCACTTCGGGCATTGCGACATCTACACCATCGTGGAGGCGCGCGGCGCGGAGATCGTGGACGTGCGCACGCTGGAGAACGTGCCGCACCAGCAGGGCGGCTGCATGGCCCCGGTGAACCACCTGGCGGGCAACGGCGTCAACGTGCTCATCGCCGGGGGCATGGGCATGCGCCCGCTCATGGGCTTCCAGCAGGTGGGGGTGCGGGTGTTCCACGGCGGCGGCGCGCCCTCGGTGGGGCATGCGGTGTCGGCCTTCCTCAACGGCGGGCTGCCCGCCTTCACGCTGGACTACACCTGCGGCGGGGGGAGGTAGGGGGCGCATGTACATCCTCATCGTCACCAGGCGGGGGCTGGAATTCAGCCCCTTTGCCGACGCCCTTTCCAAGGGCTGCGACCTGCCGGTGCGCTTTACCGATGGCTGGGCCAACGCCCAGGCCGTGGCCAAGGGCCTGCCGCCCAGTTTCGCCGTGCTGGACGAGGGGCTGCGCGGCGGGCCGCCCCTGGAACTGGCCAAGCGGATCATCCAGGAGAACGCGCTCATCAACCTGGCCGTGGTCAGCCCGCTCACGGGCGAGGAGTTCCACGAAGCCAGCGAGGGGCTGGGCATCCTGGCCCCGGTGCCCCAGAACCCCACCGAGGCCGACGGCACGGCCCTGGCCCAGGTGTTCCAGCGGTTCATGTAGAACAGCGCCAGGGTACTGCGGAGCGCACGCCGAAGCGTGCACAAGACACGGGCGCAACCGCCACATCGAAGAGGGGGCGGCATTTCTGGCGTGGTTCGCGCAGCGGACCACAAAAGACAACCCCGGACATGACATCCGGGGTCAATCGTTGAAGCTCTAGGGCTTCCTGCGCGGTCTTGGACCGTATCGAATTCGAGCTTGGTGGGAGGGGGTTCCAAATTTGTACGACAACAACCCGGCATAGCACATTAACGATAATTCGTATTTTTTTGTTATCCGGTAAGTTGTCCGGTCTACACCGAGGCTACCAACATTTTGCCCTTCCAACCGACCGGCCAACATTCGTGCAACGAGAGGGAGCCAAAAGCAGGTGCCCTCAGAACCTTTCGGCACTTCATGCGATTCAGACTCGTCACCCCTTGACCATCCATAACCGTACGGTTATATATTTCCCGTGAGCACCTGGCACGCAATTTTCTGCGGGGAGCAGGCCGAAGCCGAGTTCTTGGCCCTGCCCCATGATGTCCGCGCAAAACTGACGCGGACCATAGGCCTGTTTGAGGACCACGGCCCGGCGGCGCTCATCATGCCGCTGGCCAGGCCCGTGGACGGCAAGCTGTGGGAGTTGCGGGCCTCGGGCCGCGACGGCATCGCACGGTGCCTGTACGTGCTTGAAACAGGCCGCGAGTTGGTCATCCTGCGGGCCTTTGCGAAGAAGACGCAGAAGACGCCCAGAGCCGAGATTACGCTCGCCTGGGCCAGACTGGAGGAGTGGAAACGATGAAGAAGGGCATCCCTTTTGACCGCGCGCGGCGCGAGATGATGAAGGACCCGGAATTCCGGCGCGAGTACGACGCGCTGGCCGACGAGTTCACGCTCATTGAGCAGACCATCGCGGCCCGCATCCGGGCAGGCAAGACGCAGGCGCAGGTGGCGGAGACTATGGGCGTCTCCCAGCCCGCAGTGGCCAAGATCGAGGCCGGAAAGGTCAAGAGCCTGGACACGCTCAAGCGCTACGCCTCCGCCGTGGGCTGCAAGGTGCGCCTGGAGCTGGTGCGGGGGTAGAAGCGACGCATTCCAACTCTGCTGGCCCCACCACATGCGCGCCCGCCCTCAACGCAAAAGCCCCGCCCCGGAATGACCGGAGCGGGGCTTTTTGGGCGGGGTGGTACCGGGAGGGGGAATCGAACCCCCACAACCTTGCGGCCGGTGGATTTTGAGTCCACTGCGTCTACCAGTTCCGCCATCCCGGCACGAATCGAGACTCATTAGGAGATGGGCCATTCCGTGTCAAGGCGGGCGGGCGGAAACGGCGGCCTTGCGCGGCGCAACGCGCCGTGCTAGGCCATGAGCCCCTACAAATTTGCAGCATTCGGGAGCAATCGCATGGTTCTGCCCACCGGCTCCATCGTCAACGCCGCCGCCGTCATCGCGGGCAGCCTTGTGGGCATGGCCCTGCACGGCCGCTTCCCCGAGCGCTTCCGGCTCATCGTGTTCCAGGGCCTGGGCCTGTGCGTGCTGCTCATCGGCCTGCAGATGGCGCTGACCGTGAAGAACCCGCTCATCCTCATCTTCAGCATCCTGCTGGGCGGGCTGGCGGGCGAGGTGCTGCGCGTGGACCAGGCCTTCGAGCGCCTGGGCCTGCGCGCCAAGTCGGCGCTGAAGTCCGACAACCCCGACTTCACCGAGGGGCTGGTCACCGCCTCGCTCATCTTCTGCATCGGGGCCATGGCCATCGTAGGCTCCTTCGACGAGGGCATCCGCGGCGACGCCACCGTGCTCTACACCAAGAGCATCCTGGACGGCTTCGCCTCCGTGGCGCTGGCGGCCACCTTCGGCTCGGGCGTGCTGTTCTCCTTCGTGCCGGTGCTGTTGTACCAGGGCGGGCTGACCATCTTCGCGGGCATGTTCCAGCAGCACTTCACCCCGCTGCTCATCGCCCAGCTCACCGCCACCGGCGGGCTGCTCATCATGGGCATCGGGCTGACCCTGCTGGACATCAAGCGCATCAACCTCTCCAACCTGCTGCCCTCACTGGCGGTTGTGGTCGCGCTTACGCTGATTTTCGGCTAGAACGGCGAACCCATCTTTTTTTGGGCGCTTCCGCTTGACCAACACCCTGCCCAGCACGTACTGTTCCGCCGTATCCGGCGTGTTCCAGACAGCCTGGTCCGGAGAAGCAACGTTAAATATTCCGGTGCGCTAGCTAGTACAACAGAACAGCTGCCGCACTTTCAAGGAGACATCGCGCATGGATGTGGAACTGGCCAAACCCTTCATCAAGGCCGCCATGGACGTCATCGGTACCATGGCCTTCATCACTCCCCGCCCGGGCAAGCCCTTCGTAAAGAAGAACACCATCGCCACCGGCGACGTGACGGGGCTTGTGGGCCTGACCGGGGACAACAAGCGCGGCAGCGTCTCCATCTCCTTTTCCAAGGCGTGCGCGGTCACCATGGTCAAGAACATGCTGGGCGACGACATCCAGGACATCGTCCAGGACGTGAAGGACGCCGTGGGCGAGATCACCAACATGATCTCCGGCCAGGCGCGGGCCGGGCTGTCGGAAAAGGGCCTGGTGTTCGCCGGGTCCACCCCAACCGTCATCATGGGCGATAACCACAGCATCACCCACATCGCCAAGTCCCCCATCATGGCCATCCCGTTCGAAACCGACGCGGGAACCTTCACCATCGAGTTCTGCTTCGAGTAGGGCGGCCCGCCGGGGCTCCCCCAAGCCCGCCTGCAAGGACAACGAATGAGCATCCTCTCCGGCTTCCGCCAAATGGACTTCCTGGAGCAGATCACCCTGCTCAACGAGGTCTCCGGTTCCCGTGATTCCGCCACGCTGCCCGACCTGCTCGACCTCTTCGAGAACCCCACCGGCGACACGGGCGTCGACTACATGGTCGTGGGCGCGCTCAACTCCGTGCTGGGCGCCAACGAGTTCGTCGTCATCGAGGGCCTGGCGAGTCCCAAGCTGAATTTCCGCACCCTGTGCATCCGCGCCGCGGGCGAGTACGCCTTCGCCGACGCCGCCGAGCCCCTGGCCATGATGGCCGATGAGGAGCAGGACCTGGACCGCCTGCTGGAGATCCTGGCCGCCCTGGCCAAGATCCGGCCCGCTGGCGGCGAGAGGGTGTTCCGCCGCTTCCTGGGGCACGAGGACTCCATGATCGCCGCGCTGGCCATGGAGATGTGCGGCATCTACGGCGACCAGCAGGCCCTGCCGTTCCTCCGCGCCGCCGTGGAGGCCACAGACGGCGAAAGGACCATGGAGCACTGCGACATCACCACCTGGAAGGCCATCGACGCCCTGGCGGCCATGGCCACCCAGGACACCATCGCCTTCCTGGCCGCAAGCGTGCACCACAAGAACCCCACCGCCCGGCGCATCATCACCGACGCCCTGGTGCGCCTGGGCGAGCCCGCCATCCCCCACCTGGAGCCGCTGTACGCCAGCGGCACCACGGACCAGCGCATCCTGGCCTGCAACATCGTGGGCTTCATCGGCTCGCGCAAGGGCGTGGACGGCCTGGTCACCTCCTTCGACAAGGGCCTGTTCGGCGACCCCAACGTGCGCTACGCCGCCTTCGAGGCCCTGGGCCGCATGGGCACCCTCAAGGGCCTCATCTGCCTGGTGGACGGACTTTCCGAGAACGACGAGCTCATCCTCATGGCCGTGGTCACGGGGCTGGAGCGCCACGTCGCGCCCGGCGTGCTCAAGACCATCTCCGAGAAGATCGCCGCGGGCGACGAACGCGGTCGCCGCATCGCCCACGCCGTCATCGCCTCCAAGGCGCTGCGCCTGTTCCAGGAGCTGTACAAGAACGAGGCCGTGGCCGCCCTGCTGTTGGAGCCGCTGCGCGCCTCGCACGACCACGAGCTGCTGGAGGCCTTCGCCGACCGGCTGAAGGAGATCGGCGGCGAGCGCGCCCTGGCCGACGCCGCCAGCCTGCCCAAGGCCCAGGCCGGCACCCGCAAGGCCCTGGCCGCGGACGACTCCAAGAGCATGCTGGCGCTCTACCGCAACATCCTCACCGACCTGGGCTTCGAGCCGCTCATCGCCTCCAACGGCGAGGAGGCCTACGCCTTCGTGGAGGCCGGGGAGTTCGCGGACGTGGTCATCACGGACATGAACATGCCCGTCATGGACGGCATGGAACTGGTGGGACGGCTGCGCGCCAGCATGGGCTACGAGGACGTGCCCATCCTCATGGTGACCACCGAGAGCGAGAGCTCGCAGCGCGCGCTGGCGGGCAAGACCGGCGTCACCGACTTCCTCACCAAGCCCTTCAAGCCCGAGGCCCTCAAGGCCAAGCTCACGGAGCTGCTGGGCCTCTAGGCGCTGTCTCTAAAAGCGCCTTTTGCCCCCTGGGCATCGTCACGAGCCGCTCCGGGTCCAGGGCTGTACCGCCAGAGTACTATCCCCGGCCTCCGAAACGGCTCTTTCCTCGCCAGGGACCAAAATCCGTCTTTTGGAGACAGCCCCTAGCCCCGCTCGCCCTCCTGCCCGCCGGCCGCCTCTTCGGCGCAGGCCAGCAGGAACTCCGCGGCCAGCGCCGTGGTGCGCCCGTGGTACAGAAGCCCCACGTGGCTCACCGCGCCGACGCAGGCCTCGCGCCAGCCCGCCGCCTTCTGACGCCCGGTGACGAGCGAGCCGGACAGCGGCTGCACCATGCCGTCCACGGGCGTGAACAGGCTGAGGGCCGGGGCCCGGCATTCCGCCAGACCCTCCAGGCCGCGCAGCACCGCTCCCCCCCGGTCCAGGCTGCGCCCCAGCCGCCCGATGGCGATGCTGCCCGCCAGCGTGCTGCCCCGGTGCGGCGCGCCCAAGGTCACGATGCCCGCCACGCAGGCGCACACGGACGCCTCGGCGCAGGCCGCGCGGATGAGCATGCCGCCCAGGCTGTGGCCCACCAGCAAGATCCGGCCCGTGGGGCTCTGCGCGACCATGGCGCGAATCTCGCCCGCCAGCGCCGTGGCGATGTCGGGAAAGGATGGTCCGAAGCTGGAGTAGCCGAAGGCCCGCGCCTGCGTCAGGCCCGCGCGCGCAAGCCTGCGCCGGAAGATCTGCCAGGCCGAGGTGTTGTGGTAGAGCCCGTGCACCAGCAGCACCGGGGTGCGACCCAGGGGCCTGCCGCCATACAGCGGCGGTTCCGGCCTGTGGCGGCCCAGCGGGGTCAGCAGCACGGCCAGGGGCACGCTGACCAGCGCATCCGCCAGCGACAGCCCCACGGCCAGCCACAGCGGCCCGCCGCACAGGCGGCGCGCCAGGGCCAGTTCCCCGGCCCTGCGGTTCTGGGCCAGGGCCAGCAGCAGGCTGCCCGCCGGAACGATGGCCAGCACGGCCAGCAGCAGAAGCAGGATCGCGGCGATGATGTTCATGGGCATTTCCTGGCCCGGGGGGGCCTGCTCGGACCGTCTCGAAGGGCATGCGCCCGGCTGTGCGGGCTTGCCTCCGCCGCCGGGCATTGTGTACCATGGGCGCAACGCGGCTGTCATCACGCCGAAACCGAGGAGCCCGAAGCATCCATGGACCTTCCCCAGCCCAAATCCCCCGCCTCCATCGACGATTTCTTCCAGCTCGACCTGCGCGTGGGCACGGTTCTGCGCGCCGAGCCCTTCGCCAAGGCCCGCAAGCCCGCCTACAAGCTCTGGATCGACTTCGGCCCCCTGGGCGTGAAGCAGTCCAGCGCCCAGGTCACGGTGCGCTACCGGCCCGAGGACCTGGTGGGACGCCAAGTGGTGGCCGTGGTGAACTTTCCCCCGCGCCAGGTGGCGGACTTCCGCTCCGAGGTGCTGGTGCTGGGCGCGGCGGACAACGCCGAGAACGAGGGCGCCATCGTCTTGCTTTCCCCGGACGCCTACGTGCCCGACGGCAACCGCATCCACTAGCCGGAGCCGACCATGACCGCATCCCCCATCCTCTGCCTGGACATCGGCAGCGGCACCCAGGACGTGCTGCTCTACTTCCCCGACCGCGAGCCCGAGAACTGCCCCAAGATGGTGCTGCCCACGCCCTCGCGCGTGCTGGCCGAGCGCATCCGCGCCTGCACCGCCCGGGGCGTGGCCGTGCATCTCTACGGCTGCAACATGGGCGGCGGCTTCCACGGCGCGGTGAAGGCCCACGTCGGGGCCGGGCTGGCCATCAGCGCCACCGAGGGCGCGGCCTACTCCCTGGCCGACGACCTGGCCAACCTGAAGAACCTGGGCGTGGAGCTGCGCGAGGACTGCCCGGACGGGGCCGAGGCGCTGCTCTGCGCCGACTACGACCCGGAGTTCTGGGCGCTCGCGCTGGACACCCTGGGGCTGCCCAGGCCGGAGCTGGTCACGGCCTGCGCCCAGGACCACGGCTTCCACCCCGGCAAGAGCAACCGCCTGGGCCGCTTCCGGCTCTGGGAGCGCCTGCTGCTGGAGGCCGGGGGCCGCCCGGAGAGCCTGCTGTACGACGAGCCGCCCGCGGAGTTCACGCGGCTGGCCGCGCTGCAGAAGAGCATCGGCGGAGGCCCCGTGGCCGACACCGGCGCCGCCGCCGTGCTGGGAGCCCTGTTCGAGGAGGACATCCGCCGCCGCTCCGACGAGCGCGGGCTGACCCTGGTGAACGTGGGCAACAGCCACACCGTGGCCTTCCTGGTCTTTGCCGGGCGCATCTGGGGCGTGTACGAGCACCACACCGGGCTCATCGACGGACTGCGGCTGTGGGACCAGCTGGGGCGCTTCCGCAGGGGCGAACTGGACTTCCAGGAAATCTTCGACGACCGGGGGCACGGCACCATGCGCCTGGAGCTTCCGGAGGAGGCGCGGGGCTTCGCACCCACGCTGGTGCTGGGGCCGCGCCGGGGCATGCTCGCGGGCTTCGGGGCGGAGTTCCCGGCCCCCGGCGGGGACATGATGCTGGCGGGAAGCTTCGGCCTGGTGCAGGGCCTGCGCCTGCGCGGCCTGCTCTAGCCGTGGACTCCAACCGCCTGAACCGCGAAGCGTACGACGCCGTGGCCCATGACTGGGACGCGGCGCGCAGCGGCTTTTTCCGGCGCGAGGAGGCCCTGCTGGCCCTGCTGACGCGGGACCTGGCACCGGGCAGCCTGGTGCTGGACGCTGGCTGCGGCACGGGGCGGCCCTTTGCCGAGGCTCTGGCGCGGCTTGGCCACCGCGTGCTCGGCGTGGACCAGTCCGAGCGCCTGCTTGCGCTGGCCCGCCAACGCCTTCCGAAGCAGCGCTGGGTGCTCTCCGCCCTGGAGGACTATCCCTTCGGCGAGGCTGTGGACGCGATGCTGTGCTGGGAAGCGCTGTTCCACATCCCGCGCCAGCGCCACGAGGCCCTGTGGGGCCGCATGGCCGCGGCGCTGCGGCCCGGCGGGCGGCTGCTGCTCACCGTGGGCGGCAGCGCGCACGCCCCCTTCAGGGACTGCATGTACGGCCGGGAGTTCTTCTACGACTCCCACACGCCCGAGGAAAGCGAGGCCCTGCTGCGCGGGGCGGGCCTGGAGATCGAGTTGGGCGAGTATCTGAACCGTCCGGACGGCGGGCGCGACAAGGGGCGCTACGCCATCCTGGCGCGCAGGCCCCTGGCCGGGACAGGCGCTTAGCGGCGGAAGCTGCGCTCGAAGAGCTGCTCGATGGCGGCGCGGCCCTCGGGGGTGAGGGAGCGGGTGCCGGTTCCGGTGAAGTTCTCGCGGGTCACCACCAGCGACCGGGCCACGACCCAGCGGTCACGGTCCCAGCGGAACCAGTCGGCGCGCTCCTGGTCGAAGATGTACAGCGGCTTGTTGCAGATCTTGGCGAACTCCGCGCCCCAGCCCGTGCCGCCCTTCACCGTGCCGTCGGGGGTGATCTCGCCCACAACGAAGACCTCGCGCCCCGAGGCCACCTGCCAGCAGATGCTCTGGAGCAGGTGGCGGAAGCCGACCTCGTCCGGGTAGCTGCGGCCCATGAGCCGCGAGACGTAGTGCAGGCTCACGTCCTTCAGGGCCAGGTCCTCGGGCGCGAGCAGCTTCAGGCCGCGCTGGCGCTCGGGCTCGTGGCCGTCATAGCTGAAGTTGACCTCGGACAGGCCGAAGGCCTCGGCGGCGGCCCCGAAGGCCGCCTCGGCGCCACGGGCGCCTCCGCTGAACAATGTCGCGCTGCGCGCATCCAACATGGATGGGAACTCCGTTTTGCAGGCGGCTGGGGGAGCCGCTAGGCGTTGCCGGAGCAGATGGGCTCTCCGGAAAGATTGATCGGCAGGCGCACGAAGAATTCCGTGCCCTTCTCGGGTGTGGACGTGAAGCCCGGCTCGCCGGCCAGGTAGCGCTCGGTGAGCAGCAGCACGCTGTACAGCCCCAGCCCGCGGTCGCCCCGCTTGGTGCTGAAGGTGCGGCGGAAGATGTCGTTCTTCAGGTCGTCGGCAATGGGCGTGGGATTGTGCACGCTGAAGCGGCACTGGTCGCCGTCCAGGCGGCAGCTGAGCGTCACCACTCCGCCCTCGCCCTCGGCCTCCAGCCCGTTCTTGAGCAGGTTGCCCAGCACGCGTGAGAGGATGCGGGCATCCGTGTGCACAAGGATTCCCTCGCTCTCCGGCGCGATGACGATGCTGCGCCCTCTGGCCACGGGAAGATTTGTGTAGAGGTTGACCAGGTTGGCCAGGGCGGCGCGCGTGTCCACAGGCGCCACGCAGGGGGTCAGGTCGCCGGACTCCGCGGCGGTGAGCTCACGCTGCGACAGGATCTCGTCCACAAGCGACTCCAGCCCCGCGTGCATGATGCGCAGCTCGTCGGCGCCCGCTTCGGCGCCGCCCTCGGTCACCGCGCCCTCCAGCATCAGCTCCGACAGGCCGCGCAGCCCGCCGGCAAGATTCAGCACATCGTGGAAGAAGATGCGCTCCATGGCCCGGCGGCGGTGCTCGTGGGTCACGTCGGTGATGGCGAAGATGACGAAATGCTCGTCCTCGATGACCACCGGGGAGGCCTTGACCATGAGGTTCACGCCTTCCAGCCGGACGTCGTGCCGCAGCAGCATGCGGCATTCCGCGTCGTTCTCGAAGCCGTCCACGGCGCGCAGGATGGTGGAGAGCATCTGGCAGTGCCGGCAATGCTTCGAAGTGCCGCAGCCGCTCATGCCGGTCTCGGCGTTGAGGCAGCCCACGGCCTCGCCCGGGCGCATGCCGAGAAGATCCTCCACGCTGTCCTGGTTCAGGAACTCCATGCCGGACTTGTTGGCAAAGACGATCTGGCGGCAGGTGTTGAGGGCCAGCAGCATGATGGGCACGGAATCGAAGAAGGTTCGGCAGTGGGTGCGCACAAAGGCCTGATACTGCCGGGTGACAGTCTCACGGTCGACCCTGTTGCCTAGGGCGATATCCAGATCAGGGAGAGTGCGCATGCGGTGTTTCACCAATTGGGTGTAGCGAGTGCCGATATCGGCGTCAACGCGCGCAGCTACGTAATCGAACACCGGCGGGTGGGGGAGCAGCGGCGTGCTGACAGCGCTGACGCAAAAAGGCCCGGTATTTACCGGGCCTTTTTGTTGAAATAAAGTCTTGGCGGCGACCTACTTTCCCACGATTGAACCGCAGTATCATCGGCGATGGCGGGCTTAACTTCCGAGTTCGGAAAGGGATCGGGTGTACCCCCGCCTCC
>JAEXRD010000100.1 GCA_023438245.1 Pseudomonadota bacterium
CAACACCCCGGCCCAGTACGTGGGCAACAACATCCAGTTCATCAAGGGCGCCTTCGAGGACATGCTGGCCGTGGCCGCCAAGACCAGGGAGACCATCGAGGCGGCCAAGCAGTTCGAGGCCACCCGCGCCGCCGCCAGCGAGCTGGAGGCGCTCATGGCCGAGCGCGACCTGGACTACCTGGTGGCGGAGGTGCCCGGCGCCATCGCCCAGACCCTGGAGGGCGTGGAGCGCATCAGCGTCATCGTGCGCTCGGTGAAGCAGTTCGCCCACCCCGGCGAGACGGTCATGGCCCCGGCGGACCTCAACGAGTCCATGAAGAGCACGGTGACGGTTTCGCGCAACGAGTGGAAGTACGTGGCCGAGCTCACCACCGACCTGGACCCGGACCTGCCCCTGGTGTCCTGCATGATCGGCGAGATCAACCAGGTCATCCTGAACCTCATCATCAACGCCGCCCACGCCATCGCCGACGCCAAGAAAAGGGAGCCGGAGCGGCAGGGGCTCATCACGCTTTCCACGCGGCTTTCCCCGCCCTGGGCGGAAATCCGCGTGGCCGACACCGGCACCGGCATCCCGGAGGCGGTGCAGGCCAAGATCTTCGACCCCTTCTTCACCACCAAGGAGGTCGGGCGCGGCACGGGCCAGGGCCTGACCATCTCGCGCAGCATCGTTGTGGAAAAGCACAAGGGGCAGCTGTTCTTCGAGACCGAATCCGGCGTGGGCACCACCTTCGTGGTGCGCCTGCCCCTGCAGCAGAAGGAGGCGTAAGCGCAAGTGAAACGCACCGTGCTCTTCGTGGACGACGAGCCCAACGTTCTCATGGGCCTGAAGCGGCTGCTGCGCCCCCTGCGCGAGGGCTGGGAATTCCACTTCGCCACCAGCGGCAAGGAAGCGCTGGAGATCATGGACCGCGTGGCCTTCGACGCCGTGGTCTCGGACATGCGCATGCCCGGAATGGACGGGCCGGAATTCCTCACCCGCGTGATGCGGCACCACCCCGACGTGATCCGCTTCGCGCTCTCCGGCTTCTCCGACCAGGAGATGGTGGGCCGCTCCATATCCCCCACGCACCAGTACCTGACCAAGCCCTGCGACTCCGGCGTGCTCATCGCCGCGCTGGAGCAGGCCATCGGCGCGCGCGACCTGGTGACCAACCAGACCATTCTGAGGAAGATCGCGCGCATCGAGCACCTGCCCGCCCTGCCGGAGGCCTACCGCCGCATCACCGAGGAGCTGGCCAAGGGCGACCCCGCGCCCAGGCTGGTGGGCGAGATCGTGGCCCGCGACGTGGGGCTCTCGGCCAACATCCTCAAGCTGGTGAACTCCGCCTACTTCGGGCTTTCGCGCCACGTCACCGACCCGCACCAGGCGGTGATCGTACTGGGCGTGGACCTGATCCGCTCGCTCATCCTCTCGCTGCACGTGTTCCAAAGCTTCGGCGCGGGCGAGACGCGGTCCTTCTCGCTGCCGCTTTTGTGGAACCACTGCCTGCGCACCTCGGCCATCGCGCGGGCCCTGGCCGAGGCCGGGCGCCACTCCAAGAGCGTGGCCGACATGGCCTGCACCTCCGCCCTGCTGCACGACCTGGGCAAGCTCATCCTGGACATCCGCTGCCCGGAGGAATGCGAAGCCATCTACCGGGTGGTGCGCGAGCAGAACCGCCGCGTGGCCGACGTGGAGCAGGAGCTCCTGGGCGTGACCCACGCCCAGGTGGGAGGCTACCTGCTGGGGCTTTGGGGCCTGCCCGGCCAGGTGGTGCGCGCCGTGGCCGCCCACCACGACCCCGTGCCGCCCGAGAACGCCGACGCCCTGACCGACATGCTCCACTTCGCCAACTTTCTGGAGCACGAAACCTTCGTGTTCAACGAACAATACACCCGGCCACAGATCCACCCGGCCTGGCTCGCGCGCATCGGCGGCGAGGACGGGCTGACGGCCTGGCGCGGGGTCGTCGCCGACCTCGGGCTGGCCCTGGAGGACGAATGAACAAGAAAGTGCTGCTGGTGGACGACGACGTGAACCTGCTGGAGAGCTTCCGCAGGCAGCTGCGCAAAAGCGTGGACCTGACCTGCGCCGAAGGCCCCAAGGCGGGCATCGAGGCCGCGGCCAAGCAGGGCCCCTTCGCCGTGGTGGTGAGCGACTACAACATGCCGGAGATGAACGGGGTGGACATGCTGCGGGTCATCCGCCACGGCAGCCCGGACACGGTGCGCGTGCTCTTGACCGGCCACGCCGACCTGGAGATCGCCATCAACGCGGTGAACGAGGGCAACATCTTCCGCCTGCTCACCAAGCCCTGCCCGCCCGAGGTCATCGAGAAGACGCTGGCCGACGCCCTGCGCCACCACGACCTCATCACCGCCGAGAAGGAGCTGCTGGAACAGACGCTCCGGGGCAGCGTGGCGGTGCTGTGCGACCTCATCTCGCTGGTGAAGCCCGACGTGTTCGGCCGGGTGTCGCGCATCCTGCCCTTCCTGCGCGGGGTGTGCCGCCGCCTGAGCGACCCGCGCCCCTGGGAGACCGAGACCGCGGCCATGCTCTCGGTGGTGGGCTTCATCACCCTGCCGGACTCGCTCATCGGCAAGGTGGAGCGCGGCAAGCCCCTGGCCGAGGGCGAGCTGCAGCAGTTCCTGGGCCACCCGGCCTTCGGGGCCAAGC
Source organism: Pseudomonadota bacterium (assembly GCA_023438245.1). Classification (GTDB taxonomy): domain Bacteria; phylum Desulfobacterota; class Desulfovibrionia; order Desulfovibrionales; family Desulfovibrionaceae; genus Humidesulfovibrio. The sequence continues at coordinate 2,660 of JAEXRD010000100.1, forward strand.
TGGTGGGCAAGATTCCGCGCATGGACCGCGTGGCCAAGATCATCGCCTACCAGGAGAAGCTGTTCGAGGGCGGCGGCGTGCCCAGGGACGAGGTGAAGGGCGAGTCCATTCCGCTTGGCGCGCGCATACTGAAGGCCGTGGTGGACTTCGACATCCTCATCGCCAACGGGATGAGCAAGTCCGACGCCATCACCAAGCTGGACCGCCGCAAGGGCGCCTACGACCCGGCCGCGGTGGCCGCCCTGGCCGAGGTCATCAAGGAACAGGCGCGCTACACCCTGCGCAAGGTGCACCTCCTCGGCATGACGCCGGGCATGATCCTGGCAGAGGACCTCTACGGCGTGCGCGGGGAGGAGACCATCCTGCTCATGGCCAAGGGCCGCGAGGTGAACGAGACCGTCATCGAGTATCTGGTGGACAACTCGCGCACCATGAAGATCAACCAGCCCGTGGCCGTGGTGGAGCCGGTGCAGGAGGGGTAGGGAGGGCGAGCTTGTGGCCCGCGCCGATCTTCATGCCGCCTGCGCCGCCGCCAGACCCCGCCTCGACATGTCCGACGTTCGCGGCGGTCAGGGAGGGGCATCGGCGCTGGCCTTGTTATCGTGCCTCCGAGGAGGCCGGGGGCGCAGTTGACTTATCCTCGCCAAGACCATTCAGACCGCCGAAGGCCTGTGCAAATGCCTCATAGCTCTTAAGAGGGACCTGAATTAAATCGGGTCGGATGACAGTTTCTGCGCCAAATGGCCAGACATACACGATGGACTTACCGACAACGAGTGCAGGGCCTTCGCCTGCAACATCGCCGCAGTGGACACGGAGTTCCCATTGTCCGAGCAGCAGCGGGCGCACCCAATAGTCGGGCTTCAACCCACCGGATGAAATTGTCGGCTTGCCGCAGAGGGACCAGACCTTTGCCCCCTGCATTCCATACCGCACCATGTCCCACTCCTTGGGATACCCGATGCGGATATAGAGGCTCCACCCTGTGACGATAAGCACCGTTGCCAGGACATAAGAGAGTCTGCGCCAGAACGCGAGAGACGTCATCTCACCTCCCCTGAGCATCTACCGAGACACCCGACGCAAGAAACGCATGCTGCCATGGTTGTCCGGTCTGAATCCCCATGTGTTTTCAACAACATTTCCATACGTTTCCGGTTTTGTTCGATCCGTTGTTACGGAAATGGTCTTCCCCTCTCCGCTTACGATTCCCACATGGGTTCCATTCGTTGCCACATCGCCCGGCATGGGCCGCTCGCCTTTCTCGCCATCCACCTGCTCCCAGCCAGAAACCTTGCCATTGAACCAGTCATTGGCCGAGGGCGGGTGGCCGCCGTACGCCCCTCCTGTCTGTTCGGAGATGGCGTCACTCGCTCCCTCTCCCAGCGCGCCGGACCAACCGCCCACGTTGGGTACATGCGCACCGGATTGCCGCAACTTGGAAGCCACAAAGACATTGCACTGGTTCTGCAGCTTGCCGTTCACTTCCTTGGGCTTCCACTCGTCGCTGCCGATATCCGATTTGGCGTTTTGCACGAGGCGTTCGGGCGTGAACTTCTTTTCTTCCAGCCGCGGGTCCTCGTTGCCGAGGCCGCACCCCGCGTCGCTTCTGATCTGGCCGCTGTCCGCAAGGAGCACCCCATTCAGAGGCTCGTTGCCGTTCTGTCCGGCTTTCGAACTCCCCGCTTGGCCTTCGCCCGGCCCGGTGTAGCGCCCGTGCTCGTCGTAACCCTGGGGCTTGTGGCCCGCGCCGATCTTCATGCCGCCTGCGCCGCCACCAGGCCCCGCCTCGAAGTGCGAGGCATTCGCAGCAGTCATGGAGAGCAGCGAGGTGGGTGGGGGCGGGGTCCAGTCCGGGTCTTTTTCTTCCACCCACCAATCCGGGTGCCCTTCCACACGCGGTTTCCCGGTGATGTCCTTGTAGCTGGCGACGGGTTGGACCTGTCCGATTTCGTCAACGATCCACAGTCTTTTTCCACGGCTGCTCATGGTCATAGCTTTCCTCCAGAGGATTATCAATGGAGTATAGCATGGCCTCTTTGCCTCGGACAAAAATCACCCATTTTTGGCCGGAAAAACGACAAAAACACCCAGTTGACAGGGTGTTTGCAGAGGGGGCGGGGGATTTGGACTTGTGCGGAGGGGTCTGGAAGCGCTTCCGCCACCCCTACAACCGT
>JAEXRD010000094.1 GCA_023438245.1 Pseudomonadota bacterium
TCGGCGGCGTGGTCATCTCCGCCGTGGCGGCGTTCCTGGGCGTGGGCGGCGGCTTCCTGCTGGTGCCCTTCCTCACCAGCGTCACCCAGCTGCCCATGTACCTGGCCGCGGGCACCAGCGCCCTGGCCGTGCTGGTCAGCATGGTCACCAGCATCGCCACCCTCATCACCAAGGGCACGCCCATCGAATGGGGCTTCATCGGCACCGAGCTCATCGGCATCGCCGTGGGCTCCTTCGTCGGCCCCCTGCCCTCCAAGTACCTGTCCGACTCCCTGATGAAGCGCATCTTCATCCTGCTGTCGCTGTACATCGGCGCGGGCTACACCCTGGCCGGCTTCGCCGGAATCAAGATCCCCGGCGTGTAGGACCAACGCTTCCGCACACGAAAAAAGCGCCCCCCGCCCGGCCTGGGAGGGGGGCGCTTCTCTTTTGCTCCGGAACGGCTCCGCCTATTCCTCAGCCTGCTGCACCTCGCGCGTGGCCACCTCCAGCGGCTCCAGCGCGGGCAGTTCCTTCTCGGTTCCTGCAGCCAGCTCCTTGAAGCGCCTGGCCTGAACCAGCACGCGCGACTCCAGCGAGCTCACCGACTTGTTGTAGGCGTCCACCGCGCCGGAGAGCGACTTGCCGACCTTGGCGAAGTGCTCCGACAGGGTCACGATGCGCTTGTACAGCTCGCGGCCCAGCTCGCTGACCTGCTGGGCGCTCTCGGCCACGCGCTCCTGCCGCCAGCCGTAGGCCACGGCGCGCAAGAGCGCGATGAGCGTGGTGGGCGAGGCCACGATGACCCGCTGCTTCACGCCCTCCTCGATGAGCGAGGGGTCGTGCTCCAGCGCGGCGCTGAAGAACACCTCGCCGGGCAGGAACAGCACCACGAACTCCGGCGTGGGCTTCAGATGCTCCCAGTAGGCCTTCTGGCCCAGCTTGAACAGGTGGTCGCGGATCTGCCGGGCATGGACGAGCATGTGCTGCTTGCGGCCCTCCTCGTCCGGGGCCTCGTGGGCGTTCAGATAGCCCTCCAGCGGGGCCTTGGCGTCCACCACCACGTTCTTGCCGCCGGGCAGGCGGATGACCATGTCCGGCCTGAGCCGCCCGTCCTCGGTGGTGACGGAGTTCTGCTCGGTGAAGTCGCAGTAGCTGGTCATGCCCGCCAGTTCGACGACGCGCCGCAGCTGCATCTCGCCCCACTGGCCGCGCACCGTGGGCCGCCTGAGGGCGTCCACCAGCTTCCTGGTCTCCTTCTTCAGGTCCACCTGGTCGCTGGCCAGGAACTTCACCTGCTGGGTCAGCTCCACATAGGCGTTCTGGCGCACCTTCTCCATCTCCTGGATGCGCGCGTCCACCTGGGTCAGCGACTCCTTGATGGGCTTCACCAGCCCCTCGATGCTCTTCTGGCGCAGGTCCAGGTCGCCCTTGGCGGCCTCCTGCACCTTGGCCAGGTGCTCGCCCGCCAGTTGCAGGAAGCTCTGGTTGTTGTGCTTGAGCGCATCGGCGGAGAGGGCCTTGAAGGTGTCCTGCAATCTGGCCTGCACGTCCTCCAGCATGGCCAGCTTCTCGGCAACGGCCTTGCGCTCCTCCTCCATGCGGGCCACGAGGTCGGCCTCGCGCGCGGAGAGCGCGGAGAGCTCCCCGGCCTGGGCGGCAAGCGTGGCCTCCAGGCCCGGCACGCGCCCGGCGGCCTCCTCGGCGCTGGCCCGGCGGCCCGTCTCCAGGCGCAGGGCCTCGGCGGACTGGACAGCCAGGGAGCGCGCATGCTCCAGCTCGGCCCTAAGTTCAGAACGTTCGCGGGCGGCCTGGGCCTCCAGCGCGCGCAGGCGCTCGGCGAGCGCCCCCTCCTGGGCCCTGGCCTGGGCCAGGGCGGCCTCGCCCTCGGCCCGCAGGCGGGCGGCCTCGGCGTTCATCTTTCCCTTCAGCAGGGCCAGCGCCGCGCCAAAGCCCAGCACAAGCCCCAGCACCAGGGCCAGCATTCCGGTCATCTGCTCCACGTGCTACTCCGCGATCTTTTTCAGCAGCCAGGCCATGTTTTCGCCCAGCGCGCGCATGGTGGCCAGGCCCTCGTCGTCGCCGTTGACCTGCCCCGGCTCGCGCCCGTAGCCCATGTTCCAGTAGCTGGAGCCGGGCACCACCATCTGGCTGATGAAGAAGAAGTGGTTGAGGCTGTCGAAGGTGTGGATGGCCCCGCCCCGGCGCGCCGTGACCACCGCGGCCCCGGCCTTGCGCCGGAACATGTCGGAATTGGCCCGGGCCACCATGCCCGAGCGGTCGATGAGCGACTTCATGTTGGTGGTGAGGTCCGCGAAATAGGTGGGCGAGCCCAGCAGTATGCCGTCGGCCTCAAGCATCTTCTCGATGTAGCCGTTCATCTCGTCCTTGACGGCGCAGCGGCGGTCCTTGTGCTCGAAGCACTTGTAGCAGGCGATGCAGCCCTGCAACCCCTTGGGGCCAAGCTGCACCAGCTCGGTCTCGATGCCTTCCTCGGCCATGACCTGGAGGGCCGTGTTCAGCATGATGGCGGTGTTGCCGTTCAGACGGGCGCTGCCGTTGATGGCCAGGACTTTCATGCGGACGCTCCTGTGTTGTTGTGGGGTTCCGGGGCGGAATCGAGCGCGGTCCAGACCAGCCCCTGCGGGGCCAGGCGGTCGGGCGCGCCCACGTGCGAGAAGGCCACGGCGATGCGCCGCAGGCCCGTTGCCGGTTCGGTGACGGCCCGCACGCTTCCGGCGTACCAGTAGGGCTTGAACTGCTTGTCCTTGAACTGGAACAGCGAGCACTTGAGCACCACGCGCGCGCCCGGGGCCAGGCCGGCCGGGGCCAGCGCGGCGCGCACCTCCATGGCCAGCCCGCCGGGGGAAATGTCGGACACGGCGTTCTCGTCGCCGTGGCGGCCGTCGTAGGCGTTGATCCAGAGGTCGGGCGAGGCCTCGGGGAAATAGGTGGTGCTGTCGGCCACGTCGGCCAGCCACAGGCGCAGGCGGATGAAGCGCGGGTCGCTGACCTTCTTGCGCGGGTGCCTGCGCCGGGGCACGGCGCGGAACCCCTGGGGCAGCGCCAGCACGATGCGCGGCGGGTCGGCGGCGCCCTGCATGGCCAGGATCTCGCTGTCCAGGGCGTTGACCTTGCGTCCGGCCAGCGGCAGGGGCTGGAAGAAGCCCTGCACCTTCAGGCCGGCGTGCACGGCGTCGGGCGCGGCGCAGTCCAAGAGCTCGCAGACCAGGCCGCCCGGCCCGGCCTCCACGGGCACGCAGCGGGCCAGCGGCTCGGCCCCTTCGCCTTTGCCGCCCTTGCCGCCGTCAGGCCCCACGGGCACCAGGTCCAGGGCCACGCCCTCGCCGATGAGCCCGGCCAGCAGCGCGCCCACGGCAGGGTCCACGCCCTGCACCTTGGCCTGGGCCGTGGCCCGGGCCTTGCTCCGGCGCAGGATTCGCACCGCCCAGAGTCCCGCAAACACGGCCAAAACCGCGCCAACGGCCAGTCCAGCCCAGATCGCCGTCTCGCCCATGCGGAAAACCCCTTTGACAATGCTGAGTGTTCGGAGAATACGCGCGCCGCGCGGGAACTGTCAAATCCGGCGCGATTGTGAGGACGCTCTACCTGGGCTGTTTCCTCGCGGGATTGGAATCCCAAGGATGGATTTTGTTTCCTGGCAAGAAAGGCTGCGTACGGGAACCGGGGATAGCACTTTTACGCTGCAGCCCCGGTCCCCGGACGCAGCCCTATGCGATCAGGCTGACGACGCCCAGGGGGCAAAAGACGCCTTGGGCACCAAGCCCTTAAATTTTCGGGGGCCCCATGAGAATCATCTCGGCCAGGGTGAGGTCCACGCGCGGGCCCTTGCGCATGCGCTCCGGCCCCACGAACTCCATTTCCAGCCGCGCCAGGGCGGACAGGAGCGGGGTGCGGTCGAGCAGCACGGGCTCGCAGGTCTTGCCCAGTTCCTGGGCGCGGTCGCAGCCGGGGAAGGCGCGCCTTTCCATCTGCTGCGAGGAGGGGCCGGGCCTCATGGGCAGGCCGGGGCGCGCGGGCTGCGTGGGTCGGCCCGGGCGCATGAGCACATTGGGCACGCCGTGCATGCGGCAGATCATCATGCGGTGGGGGTACAGCCCGCAGCGGCCCTCGCCCCCCTGGCCCAGGTTCAGCGGGCACATGACGCGCGGGCGCGCGCCGGGCAGGATGGGATTGCGGTGGCGCACCACCCAGTTCTCGGCGTCGCTCTTGATGGCGTCCAGCCGCTCCTTGGGCAGGGCGCGCAGGCCCTCCCACAGGTAGGCCCACTCCAGGTAGGTGTGGTGCTGAAAAAACGTCTCGCAGCAGTTGTCGGCGCAGCCCGCGCAGGACAGGCCCAGGGCCTGGGCCGAGGCCGTGTAGGCCTCGTCCATCTGGGTGTACAGCTGGGCCAGCTTGGCGAAGATGAGCGCCTTCTTGCCCGAGGACATGGGCTTGGTCATGGAAGAACCTCCGGGGCGATGAGCGCGTGCAGGCGCTCCAGGGTCTGCTTGCGGTCGCCCTCGTCGGTGCGCAGGGTGAAGTCCGCGGCGGCTTTGTACAGGGGCTGGCGCTCGTTGAACACGTCGGCGAAGGTCTTGCCCGGGGCCACGGCCAGGCCGCGGCCCTCGCCGCCGCCCACGCGCCTCAGGAACGTCTCCAGGCTCACGTCCAGGAACACCACGGGGCCCAGCAGCTTCAGGCGCTCCACCGCGCGCGGGCCGTAGACCACGCTGCCGCCGGTGGAGACAACGGTGCGCCGCACCATGAGCGTGGCCACAACGGTCTCCTCGGCCCGCAGGAAGGCCTCCAGCCCCAGGCCGTCCAGCACCTGCTGCAAGGGCAGGCCGTAGGTGGCCTCGATGAGGTTGTCGGTGTCCAGGTGCGCCCAGTCCAGACGCTCGGCGAGCATGCGCCCCAGCGTGGACTTGCCCGCCCCGGCCATGCCGATGAGGCTGACGCAGGAGAGCTGCGCCTCGCGGCGCAGAAAATGATCGGGAACCTTCTGTTCGGACATGGGAAAACCGTCTCGATGCTTACGCGGGCCGGGAGCGCAGCAGCACTTTGTCCTGCTCGTCGCGCTCGGCCACCAGCACGTCCACCTGCTCGGAGCTGGAGGTGTTGACCTTCTTGCCCACGTAGTCGGCCTGGATGGGCAGTTCGCGGTGGCCGCGGTCGATGAGCACGAGCAGCTCCACGCGCCGGGGCCGCCCGAAGTCCAGGATGGCCTCCAGGGCCGCCCGGGTGGTGCGGCCGGAGTAGAGCACGTCGTCCACCAGCACGATGCTCGCGCCCTCGATGTCGCCGGGGATCTCGGTGCTGCTGATGGTGGGGGCCATGCCGGGCCGGGTCCAGTCGTCGCGGTACAGGTTGATGTCCAGCATGCCCAGGCGCACGGGGCGGCTCAGGCGCTTGTCCAGCAGGGTCTTGAGCCTGCGGGCCAGGTCCACGCCACGGCGCTGCACGCCGATGAGCACCAGGGCCTCTTCCTCGCCGCGGCGCTCGAAGACCTCGCTGGCCAGGCGCTCCAGGGTGCGGCCCATCTCCTTGGCCGTCAGAAGCGTGCGCGACTCGCTCACTTGCCAGCCTCCGGGTCCACCAGCAGGCTGCGGCGGGTGAACTCCACGGCCTCCTTGGAGAAGTCGTCGATGCCCGGCCAGTAGAGCTTGATGCGCATGAGGCCGAAGAACATGTTGGTGAGGATGAGTCCGGTGGGGCCCAGCGGCACCTCGCGGATGACGCCCAGCTTCATGTTGTGGGCCAGGTACTCCTCGAACAGGGCGCGGGTGCGCTCCAGAAAGCGCGTCATGGTGCGCCGGGTGGCCTCCAGGATGGTGTAGGTGCCCAGCACGATCTTGATGTCGGCGGCGTTGGCGTCCAGGAAGGCGAAATGGCCGTTGAGCAGCTCGTCCAGGGTCAGGCTGCCCTGGGCCATGCGCGCGCGGCACTGGTCGGCCAGCACCAAGTAGCGCTCGTCGAAGCTGTCCAGGATGTGCTGGAGGATGTCCTCCTTGCTCTCGAAATGGCGGTAGATGGTGCCCTCGGAGATGTCCGCCCGGCGGGCCAGGCTCGCGGTGGTCATCTTGTGGAAGCCCACCTCGGAGATCATGTCCTTCGCGGTGCTTAAGATCAGGTCCTTGGTGCTCATTATGAGGGCCTCTTCGGGTGGATTCTGGCGTGCGTCGCAGGGTGTCTCCCCGCCATGACGGTGTAGCCCATCGCGCCGGGAGGGTCAACGCCCGCGACCCCGCCCGGCCAAAGAGGGGCCAAAACCCTACCTGATAACCCGGCATTTGACAAACTCCGGGGCCGTCATTATCTATCGGCTTCCCACAACCGATCAAGGAGGCGCACCATGATTGAACTGACCGATGCCGCGAAGGCCCAGCTCGACGGGTACTTCGCGGACAAGGAGAAGAGCCCCATCCGGGTCTTCCTGGCCAGCGGAGGCTGAGCTGGCCCCAGACTGTCGCTGGCTCTGGATGAGCCGCGTGAGAACGACGACACCTTTGACGTGATGGGCTACAGCTTCCTGCTGGAGAAGGCCCTGGGCGAAAAAACCGGCGCCATCCGGATCGACATGACCCAGTACGGGTTCACCGTCGAGTCCGAGAATCCCATGAGCACTGGCGGCGGGTGCGGCAGCAGCTGCGGAGGCGGGTCCTCCGGCGGGTGCTCCTGCTAAGCTCCACACCACGTTGAGATACGGGGCGGCGTTCCACAACGGAGCGCCGCCCCTTTCTTTTTCCCCGGCGGTGCCGGCGATCATGCAGCCACGGAGGGCCGGGCCAGCCCGGAACTCCTGGACATATCTCCACGCAAACCTGCAACGGACGTATTGGAAGGAGACGCATATGATCAGTTTGAGCGACGCCGCCAAGCAGCAGCTCGACGGCTACTTCGAAGGCAAGGACAAAGCCCCCATCCGCGTGTTCCTGGGCGGCAGCTGCTGCGGTCCCAAGCTCTCCCTGGCCCTGGACGAGCCCCGCGACGGCGACGACAGCTTCGACCTCTCCGGCTACACCGTCATCGCCGAAAAAGAGCTGCTGGCCGCCACCGGCGCCATCAGCATCGACATGAGCGAGTACGGCTTCACCGTGGACAGCGAGAACCCGCTCGAGGCCGGGAGCTGCGGCTCCGGAGGCTGCGGCTCCGGAGGCTGCGGCTCCGGAGGCTCCTCCGGCGGCTGCGGCGGCGGCTGCTCCTGCTAGAAACCCACGCCCACCGAGCATCAGGCCCCCCGGCTCCAGCACTGGACCGGGGGGCTTTTTCATGCCGCAACGCCCCCTTCCGAGCCAGCCCGCCCTTGCCGCCCCCGCTCTTTTGCGCTACGGAGAAGCCCCATGCACGAACTCTCCCTCATCCAAAGCATGCTTGAGATCATCCGCGAGGAGAAGATCAAGCACAACATGACCGCCATCCACAAGGTGCGCGTGGTCAACGGCGCGCTCTCCGGAGCGGTGAGCGACGCGCTCAGCTTCGGCTGGGAATGCCTGACCCAGGAGGGCGACCTGAAGGGCGTGACGCTGGAGATCATCGACGCGCCGCTCACCGTGGTCTGCGGCAGCTGCGGCAAGCCCTTCACGCCCGAGGACAAGGCCTACATGCCCTGCCCGGCCTGCGGAGAGATCCTGGGCCACGACATCACCGGCGGCAAGGAACTCTACATCGAGGAAATCGAGGCCGACATCGAGTAAGGCCCAGACATACGGAGCGTCCCCATGACCAAGACCGTGACCATCGTACGCAACGTGCTGGAGGCCAACGAGCGCCGCGCCGGCAAGCTGGCCGAGTACTTCGCCGAGAAGAAGATCCTCTGCCTGAACCTGATGAGCAGCCCCGGCGCGGGCAAGACCAGCCTGCTGGAGCGCACCCTGGCCGACCTGAAGGGCGAGTTCAAGATGGCGGTCATCGAGGGCGACCTGCAGACCGACAACGACGCCCGCCGCGTGGCCGCCACCGGGGCCCAGGCCGTTCAAGTCAATACGGAAGGCGGCTGCCACCTGGACAGCTCCATGATCCAGGACGCCATCGACGTGCTGGACATGGACGGGCTGGACATCCTGTTCATCGAGAACGTGGGCAACCTGGTGTGCCCGGCGGAGTTCAAGCTGGGCGAGGACCACAAGGTCAGCATCCTCTCCGTCACCGAGGGCGACGACAAGCCCGAGAAATATCCGCTGATGTTCCACCTCTCCAGCGTGATGCTCTTGAACAAGACCGACCTCTTGCCCTACGTGGACTTCAGCCTGGACGCCGCCAGCGCCCACGCCAAAAAGCTCAACAAGGACATCGCCATCTTCCCCGTGGCCGCGCGCAAGGGCGACGGCCTGGAGGCCTGGTACGACTGGCTGCGCCGCGCCCGGGCGGCCAAGCGCGGGGCCTAACGCCGCCATGTCCCTGCCCCCTGCCCCCGATAGGGAGGCTCCAAAGCTGGCGGTCATCGTCAGCGCGCCCAGCAAGGAACTCCTCAGCCGCTTCCTGGGCCGCTACGTGCGCATGCCCTTCGGCCTGCACCGCTGCCAGGTGCGCAAGCGCTACCGCGAGGAATACGGCCTGGCGGTGGTCTCCCGCCCGCTTCAGCCCGGCGCGGACGCCCAGGCCCTGTACGGCCCGCATGAGCAGAACGCCGTGCTGATCGTGGGCGCGCTTTCGCCTTCTCGGCCAGCCTCCGCCCTCGACGCCACCCGCGCCTGGCTCCAGGCCAAGGGCTTTGCGCCCATCGCCGAGCTGGAGGTCGCCCCGAAGCTGGCCGAGTTCGAGTACATCGACCTGGGGGCCGAGGTGGTGAATTTCGTCAACGTGCGCTGCCCCTGGCGCAACGAGGAAATCGAGGACATCGAGGCCTACCGCGAGAAGCACGGCAAGGCCTGGTGGGAGTAAGCCCCGGCCCGCGCCCGACCATTTGACACGCCCCGTCCAGTGCTTACCCTGGCTGGCGATGTCACCTACATTCCCGCCGCACCCCGGCGTTTCCAAGGAGTTCCCATGAGCAAGGCATGCAAGAGCTGTCCCTCGGCCACCAAGAGCGGAGGCTGTTCCTCCGGCCACGATCCCAAGAGCTGCGGCGACAAGCCCGTGGACGAGAAGATCGCCAAGACCCTGTCGCGCATCAAGCACAAGGTCGTTGTGCTCTCCGGCAAGGGCGGCGTGGGCAAGAGCACCGTGTCGGCCAACATCGCCATGGCCCTGGCCCTGGCGGGCAAGCAGGTGGGCCTGCTGGACGTGGACATCCACGGCCCGAGCATCCCGCGCCTGCTCTCGCTTTCCGATTCCAAGCCGCACATCGAGCCCGACCACATGGAGCCCGTGCCCTACAACTCCAACCTCTGGGTCATGTCCCTGGGCTTCCTCATCCCGGACAAGGAAACCGCCGTCATCTGGCGCGGCCCCATGAAGCTCGGGCTCATCAAGCAGTTCGTGCGCGACGTGACCTGGGGCGACCTGGACTACCTGGTCACCGACTGCCCCCCCGGCACCGGCGATGAACCCCTCGCCGCCCTCCAGACCCTGGGCCAGGAGGCCCACGCGGTCATCGTCACCACCCCGCAGGGCGTGGCCGTGGACGACGTGCGCCGCTCCGTGACCTTCTGCCGCCAGATGGGCAACCCCATCCTGGGCATCGTGGAGAACATGAGCGGGTTCGTGTGCCCCAGCTGCAACACCACCCACGACATCTTCAACTCCGGCGGCGGCGAGGCCCTGGCGCGCGAAATGGGCGTGCCGTTCCTGGGCCGCATTCCCATGGACCCGGAAGTGGTCCGCAGCGGCGACGAGGGCTACCCCTTCATGAAGGTGCAGGGCGACACCCCCACCGCCCGCGCCATCGCCAAGATCGTCGAGCCCATCCTGGCTTTGAAGTAAGATCAGCCTCCGGCGGCCGGGGGGACGACGGTCCCGGTATTCATTTGATTGGCCCCCGCACATCCAAACCGAAGCGCCCGGCAGAGCATTGCTCTGCCG
>JAEXRD010000129.1 GCA_023438245.1 Pseudomonadota bacterium
GCGCGGGGGTGTTCGTGGCCCCCGCGCCCGGTGGAATGTGTCGTACGGTTTAAGGTGGGTTGCGTTCTGCCGTTGGCAAGCCCGGGTTCGCTCGTCCGCTAGCCCAGAATCGCCTTGAGGTCTTCGTCCGGGGTGCTGATGGGCTTGATGTTGAAGTTCTCAACCAGGAAGTTCAGCACGTTGGGGGTCACGAAGGCCGGGAGGCTGGGTCCCAGGCGGATGTTCTTGATGCCAAGGCTCAAGAGGGTGAGCAGGATGGCCACGGCCTTCTGCTCGTACCAGGACAGCACCAGCGACAGCGGCAGGTCGTTGACGCCGCAGTTGAAGGCCCCGGCGAGCGCCACGGCGATCTGGATGGCCGAGTAGGCGTCGTTGCACTGGCCGACGTCCAGCAGGCGCGGGATGCCGCCGATGTCGCCCAGCTGCTTGTCGAAGAAGCGGAACTTACCACACGCAAGGGTCAGGATGATGGTGTCCTTGGGGGCCTTTTCCACGAACTCGGTGTAGTAGTTGCGGCCGGGCTTGGCGCCGTCGCAGCCGCCCACCAGGAAGAAGTGGCGGATCTTGCCGGCCTTGACCGCGTCGATGACGGCCGGGGCCACGCTCATGACGGTGTTGCGGCCGAAGCCCACGTTGACGGTGCCGCGGTCGAGGTCGTCGGTGAAGCCGGGCAGCTCCAGGGCCTTCTTGATGACGGCGGAGAAGTCCTCGTTGCCGACATGGACAGCGCCGGGCCAGCCCACCAGGCCGGTGGTGAAGATGTTGGCCAGGTAGCTCTGGGCGGGCTTCTGGATGCAGTTGGTGGTCATGAGCACGGCGCCGGGGAACTCGGCGAATTCCTTGATCTGGTTCTGCCAGGCGGTGCCGTAGTGGCCGTAGAAGTGCTTGTAGGCCTTGAGCTTGGGGTAGGCGTGGGTGGGCAGCATCTCACCGTGGGTGTAGATGTCGATGCCCTTGCCCTCGGTCTGCTTCAGCAGGGTCTCCAGGTCCTTCAGGTCGTGGCCGGAGACGACGATGCACTTGCCCTTGCGGTGGCCGATGGGCACGGCGGTGGGCGTGGGGTGGCCGTAGGTGCCGGTGTTGCCAGCGTCGAGCAGCTCCATGGCCTTCAGGTTGGCCTTGCCGCAGGCCATGGCCAGGCCCACCCAGGCGCCCAGGTCCAGGTCGGTGCGCAGCATGCTGGCCAGGGCCTCGTACATGTAGGCGGCCACGCTGTGGTCGTACTGGCCCAGCAGGGCGGCGTGGTCGGCGTAGGCGGCGACGCCCTTGATGCCGTAGAGCACGGTCTGCTTCAGGCTCTGCACGTCGGCGTTGGGGTCCAGGGCGGTGGGCAGGTGCGCCTCGCCCTGCTTCACCAGCCCGGCCAGGTCGGCGGCGGGGGTGAAGCGGGCGGCGTCGCAGCCGGAGGCGGTGACGCCCTGGGGGTTCAGCCGGGCCTGCATGCAGGTGCGCAGCTCGACGGCCTTCTGGATCAGCGGCACGAAGCGGGCGGCGTCGAAATTCACGTTGGTCAGCGTGCTGAACACGGCCTTGTAGAGGAAGAGGTCGGTGTCCTTGTCGCTGATGCCTTTCTTGTCGGCCTCGTGGGCCACGCAGGCCAGGCCCTGGCAGGCGTAGATCAGCAGGTCCTGAAGGGCGGCCACGTCGGGCTGCTTGCCGCACACGCCCAGGGCGGTGCATCCGGTACCTTTGGCGGTCTGTTCACACTGGTTGCAAAACATGGGGTTGTCCTCCTTGCGGTTGGAAGGGGTTTCTCGGTCACGCGAGTCCTGAATAGGACAACCCTTGCACTCTTTCTTTGACTTGTGTCAACACCGGTACATTTTCTTCGATTATTTTTGCGCAGGACGCGAAAAAGCCCCGCTCCCCCCTCTCGAAGGAAAGGGCGGGGAACGGGGCCTTGAAAGAATGTCCTCCTGTTTCGGCGCGTTGCTAGGGCTTCTTTTCTCCCGTCGACGCCGACGCGGGCGCGGCCCCGGCCGGGGCGACCGAGGCTTACCCCCCCGCGCCCTCCAGGCAAAAGTCCAGCAGCGCCAGGGCGTGCAGCCGGGTGGTGTCGAACACCGGCACAGGGCAGTCGCCCTGGCCCACCAGGAGCGAGATCTCGGTGCAGCCCAGGATGACGCCCTGCGCGCCAGCCCCGGCCAAATCGCGCATCACCGCCTGGTAGGCCCGGCGGCTGGACTCGCGCACGCGGCCCTGCACAAGCTCCTCGTAGATGACCCGGTGCACTTCGCCTCTGCCCGGCTCCTCGGGGATGAGCACGGTGAGGCCGAAGCGCTCGGCCAGGCGGCCCTTGTAGAAGTCCTGCTCCATGGTGAAGCGCGTGCCCAAGAGGCCCACCCTGGTGAGGCCCGCGGCCTGGATGGCCGCGCCCGTGGCGTCGGCGATGTGGATGAGCGGCAGGCCCGAGGCCTGTTCCACCTCGGCCGCGAAGCGGTGCATGGTGTTGGTCAGGATGCCCAGGCCCCTGGCCCCGGCCCCGGCCAGGCCGCGCGCGGCCCCGGCCATGCGCTCGCCCAGTTCGTCCCAGCGCCCGGCGTGCTGCAGCGCCTCGATCTCGCCGAAATCGAAGGAATGCAGCACCAGCGGACAGGAACGGCCCCCGCCCAGGCGGGCGCGGGCCTCCTCGTTCAGTATGCGGTAGTAGACGGCGCTGGACTCCCAGCTCATGCCGCCGATGAGGCCTATGGTGCGCATGGATGTCCGCCCCTACTCGACCTCGTAGTCCTCTTCCTCTTCTTCCTCGTTCTGGCGGGTCTCGTCCTCGGCCAGCAGGTCCTCGATCTCCCCGGCCAGGTCCTCCAGGCGCGGCCCGTACTCGTCGAAATCGTCGCTGCCCTCGGTCTCCAGGTCGTCGTAGACCTCGCGCAGGTAGTTGGCGGCCTTCTCAAGCTTCTTTCTGTAGCTGTTCTTCATTCCTCGGGTCTCCTGACTGGGCTTACTTGTAGTAGATCTTCAGTTCGTTGGTGTGCGTGGCGGACTGGCCGGGGGTGGGCTGGCCCGCGGTGATGACCACGGCCTCGCCCGGGGCGAAGAGGTGGCTGTGCTGCACGAAGCGCTCGGCACGGGCCACGTGGCTCTTCAGGCTCTGGTCGCCGATGTGGGGCACCACGCCCCAGAAGAAGTTGAGCTGCTTCTGCACCGGGGTGTCGCAGGTGATGGCGTGGATGGCCTGGGCCGGGCGGCGGCTGGACAAGAGGCGCGCCGTGGCCCCGCTGCAGGAGTGCGGCACCAGGCCCTTGGCCTCGGTGTTCTCCGCCAGCAGGCAGGCGGCGTAGGCCAGGTACTTGGCCGGGTTCTTCTCGGCCTTGGGCGCGAAGGGCCCCTTCATGCGCTCGATGTAGTAGGGTTCGGCTTCGCTGGCGATCTCGCTGATGAACTTCACGGCTTCCACGGGGTAGCTGCCCATGGCCGTCTCCTCGGAGAGCATGACGCAGTCGGCCCCGTCGAGCATGGCGTTGGCCACGTCGGCGGCCTCGGCCCGAGTGGGCAGGGGGTTGTTGACCATGGACAGCAGCATCTGCGTGGCCACGATGACGCCCTTCTGGGCGTGGCGGCAGGCGCGGATGATCTTTTTCTGGATGACCGGCACCGCGGAGAGCGGGCATTCCAGGCCCAAATCGCCGCGCGCCACCATGATGACGTCGGCCAGCTTGAGGATGTCCTCCAGGTTGTCCACGGCGTTCTGGCGCTCGATCTTGGCCACCACGGGAATCCAGCGCCCGTGCCTCTCGATCTCGGCCTTGATGTCGCGCAGGTCGTCCACGGTCTGCACGAAGGACAGGGCCACGGCGTCCAGCCCGATGTCCATGCCCTCGTGCAGGTCCTTGCGGTCCTTGTCGGTCAGCGCGGGCATGGGGTGGAACTTGCCGGGGAAGGCGATGCCCTTCTTGCTGGTCAGGACGCCGCTGTTCTTGGCCACCATCTCGAAGCACTTGTCCACCTTGAGCACGTTGGTGACGGTGAACTGGAGCATGCCGTCGGAGAGCGACACGGGCATGCCCACGTCCAGGCCCACGAGCAGCTCGGCCATGTCCAGGGGCACGAACACGTGCTCGCCGGCCTTGGCCGCCTGGTCGGGCAGGCCCAGCACCAGCGTGTCGCCGCGCTTCACCTGCACGGGGCTGCCGGCCACCTCGCCGATGCGGATCTTGGGGCCGCAGAGGTCGCCCATGACGGTGATGGGGATGCCGGTGTCGGCTTCCACCTTGCGGATGAGCTCCACCGTGGGCTTGAAGGTGGCGGCGTCGGAGTGCGAGAAATTGAGCCGGAAGATCCTGGCCCCGTACTCCACCATGGCCTTCATGGTCTCGTAATTATTGGAGGCCGGGCCTAAGGTGGCGACGATCTTGGTGCGCATGGGTCTGTCCCCCTGTGGTTGGTGGTCCGTCCCGCTTGTCCCTGCCTAAGCCGCTTTGGCCCGCTCGGCAAGCCTTAACCGCGCCTACGGCAGGTGCGAAAAATCGTCCCCGGACGGGCGCCTGGGGGCATCGGCGGGAGCATCGGCCCCGGCCTTTTCCTCGGCCTGCTCCGCGGAACGTTCGAAGGTGTAGTTGCCCTTGAAGAACTCGTCCACGTACCAGGCGATCTGGCCGTCGTCGGAGAGCATCATGTCCAGCAGGCGCACCGCGCCCAGCAGCCTGCCCACCATGCCCAGCTTCTGCTTCAGGTCGCTCTGGGAGTACTTCTTGATCTCCCCGCGCACCATGTCGCCCTTGGTCTCCACGCGGAAGCCCAGGCGCTTCAATATCTGCGCGATGAGCGAGGCCCGCCGCGAGCGCCGGGCGATGTCCGCCGCGCCGCCCTTGAAGGAGAAGGCGATGTAGTTGTCGTTGATCTCGGGCCCGCAGAAGCTGTCGATGACCGCGAAATGGTAGCCCAGCCGGGTGTTGAAGTTCAGGTAGCGGTCGCTGGCCACGGCGTAGCTGGGCGCGCCCATGCTGCCGTCGGTGTTGGGGTCGTGCAGCATGCTCTCGGCCATGATGGCCGCGAACCCGCGCATGCTGACGCCCACGCCGCCCAGCCAGCGCACGCCCGGGTCGGTCATGCCGTGCAGCAGGGCCTGGAAGGGCGCGCTCTTCACGTGCTCCAGCTCCACCACGTTCCTGGGCGCCGTGGGGGTGAGCCCGCCGCCCAGGTCCACCACCAGGATGTTCAGCGGCAGGCCCACGCGCAGGCGCACCGCGCCCTCGGCCCCCTCCATCTCGTCGCCCAGGCGGAACATCTCGCGCATGCCCATCTCGTGGGCGAAGCGGATGACGTCGTGCAGGCTGCGGCAGCCCTCGGGGCTGAAGTTCTCGGCCTTGGGGTCGGTCAGGGTCAGCGGGGCCATGTGCCGCAGGGCCTCCTGCGCGGCCTTGTGCACCGGGCTGCCCTTCATCAGGTTCACGCAGGGCTTGTCGCTCAAGAGCTCCGGCACGATGCCCCGGTAGACGATGCGCCCGGTGGCGTCCACGGTGATGTCCTCGCCGTGGGCGATCTTGAGCGTGGCGTTCTCGGCGTCCACCAGGGCGGGCAGGCCGAACTCGCGCGCCACGCTTGCCATGTGGCCGGTGACGCTGCCCACCTCCGTCACGATGGCCCGGATGCGGTCCATGACCGGCACATAGGTGGGCGAGGTCTGGCGGGCCACCAGGATGGCCCCCTGCGGCACGGCGGGCAGGTTGTGGTCGCTGGTGAGGATGTAGGCCTGGCCCGCGGCGCTGCCCGCCGAGGCCATGGCCCCGCCGCGCAGGATGACCTCGCGCCCGTGGATGGGCTCGTCGCCTTCGCGCTCCAGGGTGCAGCCCTCCCCGGCCGGGCTCTGCTCCACGCCCAGGGGCCGGGCCTGCAGGATGAACAGCTTGCCCTGCGCGTCCTGGGCCCACTCGATGTCCAGGGCCTGGCCGTAGTGCTCCTCCAGCTTCAGGCCGTAGGCCACCAGCTGGGCCAGCTTGCCCTCGTCCAGGCAGGGGGCCAGGCGCTCGGCCTCGGGCACGTCCTCCTCGAAGATGCCCCCGCCCTCCTGCGGCCCCAGGCGCAGGCGGCGCTCCTTCAGGGCCACGCTGCGCTCCTTCGCGGCCCCGTCGGCCCGGCGCACGCGCACGAAATCCGTCCGGCCCGAGCCGTCCACCACGCTGACGCCCAGGCCCCAGGCGGAGCTGACCAGCACGTCGTCGCACTTCTGGTCGCCGGGGTCGCGGGTGTAGAGCACGCCGCTGGCGCGGGCGTCCACCATGGTCACGCACAGCACGGCCATGATGACGTCGCGGTCGGAATAGCCGCGGCTGCGGCGGTAGTACACCGCGCGCGGGCTGAACAGGCTGGCCACAACCTCCTTCCAGGCCCGGTGCAGGCTGCCCGCGCCCACGTTCAGCACCGTGGAGTGCTGCCCCGCGAAGGTGGCCTCGCCGTCCTCGCAGGTGGCGCTGGAACGCACGGCCACGCGCACGTCCGGGCCGAAGCAGGCGGTGAGCACGTCCATCTCCGCGGCCATGGCGCGCAGCAGGTCGGCGGGCGCCTCCTCGGCCAGGATCATGGCCTGGATCTCCTCGCACACCGCCACCAGCCGGTCGGTGTCCTTCACGTCCATGCCGCGCAGGCGCGCCTCGATGCGCTCGGCCAGGCCGGTGGTGCGCAGGAAATGCTGGCAGGCGTAGGCCGAGACGGCGAAGCCCTGGGGCGTGGGCAGCCCGGCGCGGTTGGCCACCTCGCCCAGGTTGGCCGCCTTGCCGCCCACCTCGTCGGCCAGGGAGGCCGAAAGGGACCGGAGCGGCAGCACCAGCTCGCTCTTCCTCAGCTTCTTGCGGTGGGCCAGGTCGCGCAGCACGGTGACGCCGATGCGCTCCGTGGCGTCGAACAGGCCGGGGTAGCGCCCGCGCGAGAGCGCGTTCAGGTCCTCGGCGATGTCGTAGACCATGCTGATGAGGTCCTCGGACAGGGTGGTCACCTGGTCCAGGGTGAAGGGCTTGTTCTCGTAGAGCAGGTGCTCCAGCTCGGTGAGCAGCTCCAGCGAACGGTTGTTCTTGATGAGCAGGCTCTTGAAGGAGTCGTACTTGCGCCGGAGGGCGTCCTCCTCGCGGGGGGAGGCGCTCTGCTCTCGGCTGCCCAGGAGCATGTTCAGGAACTTGAGCATGCGGTCGGCTCCGTGCGTGCTTGCGGTTGGCCGGGCCCAAAAACGGAGGGGGCCGAACCGAGAGGTTCGGTGCCCGACGATCAAGCCATACGCAATGCAGGGGCACTTCGCAAGCGCCCCGTGAGCCTAGGATTTCCGGAAGCGCGGCTCCTCGGTCTCCCAGGACTGCGTCACCGGGCCGTCCAGCTTGTAGCGGAAGTCGCACAACGCGTCGCCCTGGCCGATGGTGTGCCGCCGGGTCAGCCCCGTGCCCTGCGCCCGCGACATGGTGAAGTCGTTGAGGCAGAAGTAGGGCGCGACCTTTTCCACCCCGTGGGCGCGGAAGAACAGCACCGCCCCGCACTGGCTGTAGTCGTAGCCGATGTCGAAGGTCGCGCCGTCGCCCGCCACGGCGGTGGCCACCCAGTCGCCGGGATACTTGCGGGCCTGGGTGCGGCGGGCCCAGGCGGCCAGACCGGCGCGGCTCACCACGTTGAACATGGCCTTGCCCTTGGCGCGCATTTCGGCCTCGGGGGCGCGCGCCATCTCGGCGGCGCACATGTCGTAGAACAGCCGCCCGGCGTCGCGGTGGGTCAGCCCGCCGGAGGGGCTGGCCAGCATGGCCTGGGTGATGGCCGTGAGCCACACGGCCTCCAGCAGGCTCTCGGCGTTGCGGTTGCCGGGGCCGATGTCCGGAATGTCGGGCAAGAGCGCGGAGAAGCGCTCGCGGGCCCCGCGGGCCACGTTCTGCGCCCCGGCCTGGCCCAGCCGGGGGGTCAGCATGGCCGCCACGCCCTGGCTCACCGCGTCGAAATCCGCGCGCATGCGCGCGGCCTGCGCGCCGCCCACGTCCGCCGGGGGCCTGCCGCCGTGCTTGCCGCGCCCCAGCCCGCCGGCGGAGCTGGCCAGCAGCCCGGCCGGAAAGAAGCAGGTGCAGCCCAGCACCAGCCCGGCCTGGAGGCCAAGCGTGAGGGCGCGGCGACGGGAGAACACGGGGGCGGAAGCGGACATGGAAAACCTCTCGTTTTGGGCCGCGTGGCGGCGAAGATCCGGATGAGAGCAGTGCGAGGGCCGTATGTGCGCGGAATATGCACCCATTCCCTGGTGCGCGCAAGGCCCGGCAAGCGGCCCGGCGAGAGGCCCGGCGAGAGGCCCTACGAGAGGACGAGGCCGCCCCTGTCCCCGCGCGTTGCGGCCAGGGCGCAAACAGGCTACATGCTCCCCTTCGGAGGAAGCGAGCATGTACAAGGGCAAGCGCATCCTGTGCACCATCAACGCCCGGGGCGGCAGCAAGGGCATACCCGGCAAGAACATCCGCGAGCTGGCGGGCCTGCCGCTCATCGCCTGGAGCATCCGCGAGGCCCGGCGCAGCGCCTACCTGGACCGGGTCATCGTCTCCAGCGACGACGAGGCCATCCTGGCCGTGGCCCGCGCCCACGGGGCGGACACGCCCTTCGTGCGCCCGGCGGAACTGGCCCAGGACGACACCCCCGGCGTGGACCCGGTGCTGCACGCCGTGCAGGCCGTGCGCGAGGCCGGGGACGCCCCCTACGACTACGTGGTGCTGCTGCAGCCCACCTCGCCCCTGCGCACCGTGGCCGACGTGGACGGGGCCATCGCCCTGTGCCTGGACAACGCCTGGCCCTGCGTCATCAGCGTGGTGCAGCCGGAAAAAAGCCCCTACTACATGTTCACCCAGGACGAGACGGGCCGGATGAGCCCGGTCATCGCCCAGCGGGAGTACCACACCCGGCGGCAGACCCTGCCCCGCGTGGTGGCCCCCAACGGCGCGGTGTACGTGGCCGACTGCGCCTGGCTGGCGCGCACCCGCAGCTACCTGACGGAGGAGACGCGCGGCTACGAGATGCCGCGCGAGCGCTCCTGGGACATCGACGAACCCCTGGATTTCGACATCTGCGAGCTGCTGCTCAAGAAGGCGGGACGAAGCATATGAGCGTGAAGAACCTGAAGGCCGCCGTCATCGGCCTGGGCGGCATGGGCCGCAGGCACATCGCCGCGCTGGACCAGGCGGGAATCGCCCTGGCCGGGGTGTGCGACATGAACCTGGCCGTGGCCCGTGACCTGGCCGAGGGCAGGGCCGACAAGCCCCTGGCCACCTCCGACTGGCGCGAGCTGCTGAAAGGCATCGACCTTTTCTGCATCGCCACCAACGGCCCCAGCCACCACGAGATGGTGCTGGCCGCCGCCGAGGCCAGGATCCCCTACGTGCTGTGCGAAAAGCCCATGAGCACCAGCGGGGCCAAGTGCCGCGAGATGGCCGAGGCCTGCGCCCCCTCCGATGGAAAGCCGGGCACACGGCTGGCCGTGAACCTGTGCCGCCGCTTCCTGACCCGCTGCCTGCTGTTCCGCAAGGGCGTGAGCCAGGACGCGCTGGTGGGACGGCCCCGGCGCTTCTGGGGCATCATCGGCGGCGGGGGCATCGGCTGCGTGGGGCTGCACTATTTCGACTACGCCGCCTGGCTGTTCGACGCCAAGCCCGTGTGGGTCAGCGCCGAGATCGAGCAGAACCCCGCGCCCAACGTGCGCGGCCCGCAGTTCCACGATCCCGGCGGGCAGGTCAGCGTGGGCTTCCTCTGCGCCGACGGCCACACCTTCGTGGGCGACTTCGAGCTTTCCGAGGACGTGCCCCGCGCCTCGCGCTGCCTGGTCATCGGCACCGAGGGCGTGGCCGAGTTCGACGACTTCACCCCCGGCCCGGCGGGCAGCGCCGGAGCCTACGCCCGCCCGCGGGACCAGCGCCACGTGGTCAAGACCCGGCTGGTGCAGCCCGAGTCCCTGGCCCTGGACCACGGCCCGGCCCTGGACATCGTGCAGGCCACGCGCGACTGCATCCTCGACCTCGTGGGCCCGCACGCCCACCCCACGGCGAGCGCGGGCATCGATTCCGTGGACGTGGTGCTGGGCGCGCACCTCTCCGCCGCCAGGGGGGGCGCGCGCGTCGCCTTGCCGCTTACCGGCGCGGACCTGGACCTGGACGTCTCCATCACCTAGGCGCGGCGAGGAACCGACATGACGAACACGCCCCTGCGCATCGGCCTCATCGGGGCCGGAAACGTGGCCCGCCAGCACCTGCTGGCCCTGGCCCGCATCCCGGAGCTCCAGCCCGTGGCCCTGGCCTCGCGCACGCGCGCCAAGGCCCAGGCCCTGGCCGACGAGTTCGGCGTGGCCCAGGTCTTCGACACGGCCCAGGACCTGGTCGCCCAGGCCCGGCCCGACGCCCTCATGGTGCTGGTGAGCGTGGAGCACATGGCCCCGGTGGCGCTCTCCTGCCTGGAATTCGGCCTGCCGCTGTTCCTGGAGAAGCCCGTGGGCCTGTCCAGCGCCGAGGGGCTCACTGTGGCCGAGGCGGCGAAACGGCGCGGCGTGGCCTGCATGGTGGGCTACAACCGCCGCCACTACTCGATTTTCGCGCGCGGGCTGGCCAGGGTGCTGGAGCGCGGGCGGCTCCTGGCCGTGCACGTGGAGGGCAGCGAGCGCATGCCTTTCGTGCGCGGGCTGAACCGCTTTCCCGAGGAGGTGCTGCGCGGCTGGATCTTCGCCAACGCCACGCACACCATCGACCTGCTGCGCCACTTCGGCGGCGAGCCGGAAGAAGTGCACGCCCTGTGCGCCAGCCTAAGCGAACCGCGCGGCGACCAGTTCGCGGCCTGCCTGCGCTTTCCCGGCGGAATCACCGGCAGCTACACGGCCAACTGGCTCTCGCCCGGCGGCTGGGGCGTCACGCTCAAGGGCCTGGGCGTCACGGCGGAGTTCAAGCCGCTGGAGACCTGCCGCGTCAGCTACGCCGACGGGACCACGGAAACGCTGGAGGCCGACGAGGACGACCGCGCGGTGAAGCCGGGCTTCTGCGGCCAGCTGCGGGCCTTTGCGGACATGGTGCGCAGCGGGCGGCTGGCAGCGCCCTCCCAGGACCTGTTCGGCGCGCTGGAGACCATGCGCCTGGCCGAGCGGCTGTGCGCCGACCCCGTGAAGCTGTAGTCCGGGCCACGAGAACCGCGCGGCCCGTTGACAGCCCGGGGCCCTGGGCTTAGCATTTTCGGCACCCCCCGCCCCGAACACCGCATCCGCTGACCACGGAGAGACATGTCCCTGCCCACCCAGCGAAAGCCGCGCATCCTGCTGGCCGACGATGAAATCGTCATCGCCATGCAGATCGAAGATCTTGTACAGGCCGAGGGCTACGAAGTGGCGGGCATCGCCGCCAACGCCGCCCAGGCCCTGGACATGGCGCAACGCCTCAAGCCCGACCTGGTCATCATGGACATCG
Organism: Pseudomonadota bacterium; assembly: GCA_023438245.1. Classification (GTDB taxonomy): domain Bacteria; phylum Desulfobacterota; class Desulfovibrionia; order Desulfovibrionales; family Desulfovibrionaceae; genus Humidesulfovibrio. Next base: position 11,385 of record JAEXRD010000129.1, read on the forward strand.
TCATGCCCGGCGACATGGACGGCATCGACGCCTGCGCCATCATCCAGCGCGAGCTGAACATTCCGGTGGTGCTGCTCTCCGCCCACGGGGAGGAGCGCTACCTGCGCCGGGCGCGCGCGGCCCTGCCCAGCGCCTACCTGCTCAAGCCCTGCCAGAACACGCAGATCCGCGCGGCCATCGAGGTGGCCCTGGCCATGCGCGAGCACACCGACCCCCAGGCGGGCTTCCGCCTGCGCGAGGCGCACCACCGCATCAAGAACAGCTTCGCGCTGCTGCACGGCCTGCTCAGGATGCAGGAGGTGCAGGTGGCCGACCCCCAGGCCAAGGGCGCGCTGGCCGACGCCGGGGCGCGCGTGCTGGCCCTGGCCCGCGCCCACGAGGCGCTCTCGGCCAAGTCGGAGGAGCTGACCAAGGGCACGAACGGCTACGTGGAGTCGCTGGCGCGGGGGCTGTTCGAGGCCCATCGCCCCATCACCACGCCGGCCAGCGGGCAGGTCGGCGGGCAGGGCGGCCCCAGGCTGGAGGTGGTGGTGGGCGCGGTGGATCTCTCCCCGGCCAGGCTCATCCCCTGCGGCATTTTCCTGGCCGAGGCCATGACCAACGCGCTGAAGTACGCCTTCCCCGAAGGCTCCGGCCCGGACGGAGGGGGCATCATCCGCATCGAGCTGGCGCGGGAGGAGGCGGAAGGCCGGGCCCTGGTCCGGCTCAGCATCGCCGACAACGGCGCGGGCCTGCCCGGCGACCCCGTCGAGCTGGGGCGCAACTCCTTTGGGCTGCAATGCCTGCAGGCCGCGGCGGTGCAGCTGGGCGGGGAGTTCGCCATCGCCTCCGCGCCCGGGAGCGGCACTTCCGTCAGCGCCGTCTTTCCCCTCGACGACTAGGGCTGGGGGTCCGCCGCCAAAGCGCGCCTTTTGCCCCCTGGACGTCGTCGAGAGACGCTCGGCGTCCGTGGCTGTACCGTAAGCGTACTATCCCCGGACGCCGACCGCCCCGTCTCCTCGCCACGAGCCAAAATGCATCGTTTTGGCGGCAGCCAGGCGTGACATTTTCTGCGGTGGAATGCGCCTTCCGCCTCAGCAGCCCCCACTCCAAACGAAAACCGTCCCCCTCCGCGCCCTGTCGCCTTTCACATGGGGGCTGGCTCCAAACGATGGATTTTGGTTCCTGACGAGAAAGGGTTCGGCCGGGGGCCGGGGATAGTACTCTGACGGTACAGCCCCGGCC
>JAEXRD010000084.1 GCA_023438245.1 Pseudomonadota bacterium
ATGTTGAGCAGCATGGAGCCGTCGGGGCGCAGGTCGACCAGCTGGTCGAGTATCTTGCCCTTGTAGGTCTCCACCCGCTCGGAGCCGGCGATGCCGTAGGGGGCCCGCCCCATGAGCTTGTATTCGCCGGAATTGACCTTGAAGCCGCAGTAGTAGGTGAAGGCGGAGTAGAGCAGCCCCAGGGAGTGGGGGAAGTCGAGTTCGCGCAGGAAGGTGATTTCCTTGCCGCGCCCCACGCCGATGGTGGTTGTCGACCACTCGCCCACGCCGTCGATGGTCAGGATGGCGGCCTCGTCAAAGGGCGAGGGATAGAAGGCGCTGGCCGCGTGGGAGAGGTGGTGCTCCGGGAAGAGAATCTTGGGCGTTCCGGGTCCCAGTTTCGCCAGCTCGTCCTTGAGCATGCGGCGCATGAACAGCTTTTCGCGAATCCACACCGGCATGGCCGTGAGGAAGCTCGCCAGGCCCCTGGGCGCGAAGGCGTGGTAGGTCTCCAGCAGGCGCTCGAACTTCAGGTAGGGCTTGTCGTAGAAGGCCACGGCGGAAAGGTCCGCCGGGGTCAGCCCGGCCTCGTCCAGGCAGTACCGGGCCGCGTGGTGCGGGAAGTCGGGGTCGTGCTTCTTGCGGGTGAAGCGCTCCTCCTGCGCGGCGGCCACGATCTGGCCGTCCACCAGCAGCACGGCGGCGCTGTCGTGGTAGAACGCGCTGATGCCCAGGATGGCGGAAGCCGTGCCCACGCGCGCCGCCTAGAACAGGGTGTAGATGAACGGCGCGATGGCCGAGCCCGAGGTGAGCACGATGAGCGCGCCGAAGATGAGCAGCACGATGATGATGGGCGCAAGCCAGAATTTTTTGCGGACTTTCATGAAGTCCCAGAGGTCGCGGAGAAAATCCATGCGTGTCTCCTAGAAGGGAGTGGTGAGATCCTTGGCGGTGAAGGCCCCGGAGCGGGTGTGGAACACCGAGTCCGTGCCGGACTTGAAGGCGCGCAGCTTCAGGGTGTCCTTGCCCAGGGCGCGGCGCAGCAGTCCCATGGGGGTGAGCACCGCGAAATAGACCAGGGTGAGGATGACGCGGCTCATGACCGAGCCGAGCAGGGCCGAGAGGCCGAACCACAGCTTGGCGGCCGGGGCGTAGGCCATGGGCCAGGTCATGTTGACCACCAGGAGCGTGGTGGCGGCGACGAACCAGCCCGGGCGGTCGCGCCACAGGCCAAGGATCAGGCAGATGAGCGTAAGCGCCATGCCGGTGTCCACGGCGCGCTGGCGCGGGGACCCTTGGCCGGGGCCGTGCTGGGCGTGTTTGACGAGGTCTATCATGGGCGCTCCGGGGAAAAGTGGGCTTGCATACCATCTGGCCCCGCCCCAGGCAAGCCCCGCGCCCTGCCCCCGTCTAGCCGATGAAGAACTCGCTGGACGAGCCGAACAGGCTCTTGCTGTCCTTCTTCAGGCTGAACAGGGCCGGTTCGCGCAGGGCCATGTCCAGCAGCCTGAGCAGTGTGCGCCGCGTCACCTCGCCCACCAGCGCGCCCGAGAAGTCCACCACGGGCAGGGCCGTGATCTTGCGCTCCTTCAGGAGCAGCCGGGCCGAGAGGAAGAAATCGCCAGGGCGCACGGTGGGCAGGTCCTGGCGCATGATCTTGCGCACCGGCGTGCCCCGCCCGACCTGCAGGTTGGTCATCAGCCGGTCCACGGCCTGGGTCTCGTCCAGGCGACCGTCCTCCTGTTCCGCCACCAGGTCCGGAGGCAGGAACAGGCCCAGCAACTCCATCATGGTCACCACGCCCAGCAGGGTTCCGCGCTCGTCCACCACGTAGGAGTACCGGGAGCGGTTGCCGGGGTTGGCGTACCAGCCGATGAGGTTCTCAACCGGTTCGTCCGGCCCCACCCGGGTAGGGTCGTGCCGCATGATCTGCTCGATGCGCATGGCCACCTCCTGCCGGGCGGCCCCCGCTCAGCCGAGAAGGCCGGGTGCGGGGCCTGCTGATCCCGGTTCTGGGTACATTGTGCTCCGGCCCAGGGAGAAGGTCAAGCGGGGCGGTCGGATCGAAGGGGCTACCCCTTGGCCCGCTGCATGGCCCTCTTGAACCCTTCCGCCGAGCGGTTGATCACGTCCTCGCCCACGCAGAAGGCCAGCCGGAAGTGGCCTGGGCAGCCGAAGCCCTTGCCCGGCACGGCCAGGATGCGCTCCTCGGTGAGCAGGCTGACGAAGGCCACGTCGTCGCCGCCGGGGGCCTGCGGGAAGAAGTAGAACGCGCCGCGCGGCATGGGGTAGCTGTAGCCGGCCTCGTCCAGCACCTTCTTCATGGCGTCGCGCCGGGCAGCGTAGATGTTCACGTCCACCTGCGAGCCCAGGGCCTTGGCCAGAAGCTTCTGCGCCAGGGCCGGGGCGTTGACGAAGCCCAGGATGCGGTTGGCCAGGATGATGCCGCCCACCAGCTCGTCGCGCTCCGGCATGGCCGGGTTCACCAGGGCGTAGCCCACGCGCGCGCCCGCCAGCGAGAGGTTCTTGGAGAACGAGCTGACCACCACGGTGTGCGGGTACAGCGGCAGCAGCGAGGGCACCTCCGCCCCGTCGAAGGCCAGGAAGCGGTAGGGCTCGTCCGCCAGCAGGAAGATGGGCCGGGCGCGGCCAGCGCTTTTGCGCTTCAGCATCTCGCACAGGGCCACCAGCGTTTCCTTGGGGTAGACCACGCCGGTGGGGTTGTTGGGCGAGTTGATGAGCAGCACGCGGGTCTTGTCGGTGATGGCCGCCTCCAGGGCGTCCACGTCCAGGTCGAAGGTGCCGGGCCTGGCGGGCGCGGTGGTGAGCTTGCCGCCGTGGTTCTCCACGTAGAAGCCGTACTCCACGAAATAGGGGCTGGGGCAGAGCACCTCGTCGCCGGGCTCGATGACCGCGCGGTAGAAGGCGTTGATGGCGCCCGCCGCGCCGCAGGTGATGACCAGGCTGGCGGGATCCACCGCCACGCCCTGCTCGCGGCTGACTTCCTTGGCCAGGGCCTCGCGCACGTGGGGGTAGCCGAAGTTGGGCATGTAGCCGAAGGCGAAGGGCGTGTCGGCCTCGTCGGCGATTTCGCGCAGGCCCTGGCACACGCAGGCCGGGGGCGGCAGGTCGGGGTTGCCCAGGCTGAAGTCGCAGACGTTGTCCGCGCCGAACTTCTTCTTCAGCTCGATGCCGGCCTCGAACATGCGGCGGATCCACGACGAGCGGGACATGTAGTCCTGGACCTGGGCGGAGAGAATGGCCATGGGCGTGCTCCTTGCTGGGTGCGGGATTGGGCTGGATGACAAGTGGGGGCAGACTAGCCAAAGGGCGCGGGCTTGCCAAGGGGGGACTTTCCTGTTGCCGCGAGCCCCCCGGCTTGGTAGTTGGGGGGTGCCCCACCGGGGCGCAAACCAGCGCGCCAGCGCGGAAAGGACCATGGCCCCAAAAAAACGCATCCTCTTCCTCACCGGCACCCGGGCCGACTTCGGCAAGCTCAAGCCGCTCATGCGCGCGGTGGAGGCCGACCCCGCCTTCGAGCTGACCATCTTCGTCACCGGCATGCATCTGCTGGAGAAGTTCGGCTACACCTACCGGCAAGTGGAGAAGGAAGGCTTCTCGAACATCGTCACGGCCATGAACCAGGTGGGCGGCGAGGGCATGGACATGATCCTGGCCAACACCGTGCAGGCGCTCTCGCGCCACATCGAGCAGGAGCGGCCGGACATGATCGTGGTGCACGGCGACCGCCTGGAGGCCCTGGCCGGGGCCATCGTGGGGGCCTTCCGCAACATCCTGGTGGCCCACATCGAGGGCGGCGAGCGCAGCGGCACCATCGACGAGATGATCCGCCACAGCGTCACCAAGCTCTCGCACCTGCATTTCGTGGCCAACGAGGAGCACGCCCGCAGGCTCTACCAGCTGGGCGAGGAGAAGGGCAGCGTGTTCGTCATCGGCTCGCCCGACATCGACATCATGCTCTCCCCGGACCTGCCCTCCCTGGAGGCCGTGCGCCAGCGCTACGACATCCCCTTCGACGACTACGCCGTGGCCCTGTACCACCCCGTGACCACCGAGCCGGAGACCCAGGCCGAGCGCGCGCAGGGGCTGGCCCGGGCGCTGGTGGATTCCGGGCTCAACTACGTGGTCATCTCGCCCAACAACGACGAGGGCGGCGAGCACATCCTGGAGGCCTACGCCGCGCTGGAGGGCAACCCGCGCTTCAAGCGCTTCCCGTCCATGCGCTTCGAGTATTTCCTGCGGCTGTTGCAGAACGCCCGGTTCATCGTGGGCAACTCCAGCGCCGGCGTGCGCGAGGCGCCCATCTACGGCGTGCGCACCATCAACGTGGGCAGCCGCCAGCGCGGGCGCTTCGAGCACCAGTCCATCCTGAACGTGCCCGAGACGCGCCAGGACATCCTGGCGGCGGCGCGCGCCGCGTGGGACATGGAGCCCTGCGCGCCCTGCTTCTACTTCGGCAAGGGCAACAGCGTGGGCCTGTTCATGGACTGCCTGCGTAGGCCCGAGGTCTGGGCCCGCAGCAGGCAGAAGCACTTCGTGGACGCCTGCGGCCAGCCGGGATAGAT
>JAEXRD010000108.1 GCA_023438245.1 Pseudomonadota bacterium
GGCGGCGGGCTGGGCCCCGCCCTTGTCCTGGGCGGCGTTGGCCGCGGCGCGCGCCAGCGGCCACACCTCGTCCACGCGCTCCACGAACTTGATGGCGATCTTGCCGCGCAGGTCCTCGGGGATGTCCAGCACGTCCTTCTTGTTCTGGCTGGGGATCAGCACGCGCTTCATGCCCTGCGACACCGCCGCCAGGATCTTCTCCTTGATGCCGCCCACCGGCAGCACGCGGCCGCGCAGGCTCACCTCGCCGGTCATGGCTGTCTCCGCGTCCACCGGCTTGCCGGAGAGCGCGCTGATGAGCGCGGTGACCAGCGTCACGCCCGCGCTGGGGCCGTCCTTGGGCGTGGCGCCCGCGGGCACGTGGATGTGGATGTCGCGCTTCTCGTGGAAGTCCGCGGGAATGCCGTACTTCTCGGCCTTGGCGCGCGCCAGGGAAACCGCCGCCTGGGCGCTCTCCTTCATCACGTCGCCCAGCTTGCCGGTCAGGATCAGCTTGCCCGTGCCCGGCATGGTGGAGACCTCCACATGCAGGATCTCGCCGCCGTACGGGGTCCAGGCCAGGCCCACGGCCACGCCCGGAGGCAGGATCTGCTCGCGCTCGTCCTCCAGGAACCGGGGCGCGCCCAGGAACTTGGAGAGGTTCTTCTCGGTGACGTTGAACGGGCCCTTTTCGCCCTCGGCCTTCTTGCGCGCCAGCTTGCGGCAGATGCCGCCGACTTCGCGCTCCAGGTTGCGCAGGCCCGCCTCGCGCGTGTATTCGCGCACGATCTTGGCCAGCACCTCGTCGGGCAGCTTCACCTCGGATTCCTTCAGGCCGTTGTCCTTGGCCTGGCGGGGAATGACGAAGCGCCGCGCGATCTTGACCTTTTCCTGCTCGGTGTAGCCGGGAATGCGGATGACCTCCATGCGGTCCAGAAGCGGGCCGGGGATGGTGTCCAGCGTGTTGGCGGTGCAGATGAACATGACGCCGGAGAGGTCGAACGGCACGTTCAGGTAGTGGTCGGTGAAGCTGAAGTTCTGTTCCGGGTCCAGCACCTCAAGCAGCGCCGAGGACGGATCGCCCCGGAAGTCGGAGCCGAGCTTGTCCACCTCGTCCAGCATGATGACCGGGTTGCGCGTGCCGCAGCCCTTCAGGCCCTGCACGATGCGTCCGGGCATGGCCCCGATGTACGTGCGCCGGTGGCCGCGGATCTCGGCCTCGTCGCGCATGCCGCCCAGGCTCAGGCGGTGGAACTTGCGGCCCAGGCTGCGGGCGATGCTGCGGCCCAGGCTGGTCTTGCCCACGCCCGGGGGCCCCACGAAGCACAGGATGGGCCCCTTCATCTTGGGGTTCAGCTTGCGCACGGAGAGGTATTCGAGGATGCGCTCCTTGACCTTCTCCAGGTCGAAGTGGTCGGTGTCCAGGATCTCCTTGGCGGCCTTGATGTCTAGGCGGTCCTTGCTCTGCTTCTTCCAGGGCAGTTCGGTCATCCAGTCCAGGTAGGTGCGGATGACGGTGGCCTCGGAGGAGTCCGGGTGCATGGATTCCAGGCGGCCCAGCTGCTTGAGGGCCTCCTTCTTCACGTCCTTGGGCATGCCGGCCTTCTCGATGGCCCCCCGCATGGCCTCGACTTCCTCGTCCTCGCCCTCGGCGTCGCCCAGCTCGCGCTTGATGGCCTTCATCTGCTCGCGCAGGAAGAAGTCGCGCTGGGCCTTGTCCATGCCCTCGCGGGCCATGGACTGGATCTTGTTCTGCATGGAGGCCACCTCGGCCTCCTTCACCAGCTGGTCGTTGACCATGCGCAGGCGCTCGACGGGCTCCTCGCACTCCAGGATGGCCTGGGCGTCCACCACCTTCATGCGCAGGTTCGATGCGATGAGGTCGGCCAGGCGTCCCGGCTCGTTGACGGAGTTGAGCACGCCCATGATGTCGCCGGGGGAAATGCCGCGCAGGGTCAGGATCTTCTCGGAAAGCTCGCGGCTGGAGCGCACGAGGGCCTCCTGCTCGGCGGTGAGCTCCTTGCCCTCGGCCTCGGGCAGGGCCTCCACCTCGGCCAGGTGGTAGGGATCGCCGGAGACGAAGCGCTTGACGCGGGCGCGGGAAAGGCCCTGCACCAGCACCTTCAGGCGGCCGTCGGGCATTTTGAGCATGCGCATGATCATGCCCACGGTGCCGACCTGGTACATGTCGTCCGGGCCGGGATCGTCCACGGTCTCGTCCTTCTGGGACAGGATGAGGATGTAGCGGTCTCCGGAGAGCGCGGCGTCCACGGCCTTCACGCTCTTCTCGCGCCCCACGAACAGGGGCAGGATCATGTAGTTGAAGACCACGATGTCGCGCACGGGCAGCACGGGCATGGTGGAGGGGATGTCCGGGCGCGGGGTCTTGTCGTCTCCGGCGGGGCCGCCCACAAGGGGGATGTCGCCCTCGCCAGGGGCGCTTAAGCCAAAGGGATTTTTAGGAAAGGTGCTGTCGCTCATGGTATTGTCCTGCATCGGCCCGACGTGGCGGCGGTGCGCCTGGGCCGGGCGCTTCTGCCTGCGCATGCGGCAGGGTTTGGTGGGGCTTTTTTTGCGCTTCAAGCGTTTTGGCTCCTTGTGCAACGAGATGCCCGGCCCCCCGGCGGCGTTTCGGAACCTGCGCCGCCGTGAAGCCGGGTGTGTTTGGAGTGCCTCACAGCTAGGCAAGGTAAGGCCGGAAATCTCCCTGGCAAGGGGGAGGATGGGGGAAAGGGGCGGGCAAAGGGCGGAAATGGGCGCAAAAAAGAGGGAAACGGCGGGCCCCTGCGCTCGTTGGCGGCGTTTCGCGGGGGCTGGATGGCCGGGCTGGGTGGCCGGGCTCGGTGGTCGCGTTCGATGGCCGGGCCCGGGGCCCAGACTCGGTGGCTCGGGGCTCGGCGGTCAGCGCAGCACGCGGAAGTCGGCGAAGCGCTCCCCGCCCTCGCGCCACTCCTCCTCGACATGGGCCACCAGGGCACTCTCCGGCCCGTGGCGCAGGGCCAGGCGGAAGCTCTCCAGCGCCTGGGCACTGCCGCCCTCCGGCGCTCCCTCCGGCATCTGGGCCGCGCCGCGCACGCTGCCGTCGGGCTCATTCCTAACCCAGCCCACCAAACCCAGCCCGCGCGCGGTCATCTGGGTCCAGCCCCGGAACCACACGCCCTGCATGCGGCCTGTGACGTGAAAGTGGAGGGTGGTAGGCGATTTCATGGTATTCTCTATCGATTGACTTCATGATGGGCTGGATGTATAAAATTAGAATTATCGAGCAGAGATGAAAATATGCGGAGGTTGTCGTGGAAAAAGATGAAAGATATATGACTGATGATGTGGCCGATTTGATGGATGATATTGCCATTACAAAAGAGGAAATCGAATCATCAATTTCTCTTGGCGGCAGTGATTGGACATCTGACACCATAGCTAATCAGATCAGGAAAGGTAATATTAAGCTCGATCCAAAGTTTCAGCGGCGTGATGCATGGACTCAAAAAAGAAAGAGCGCGTTCGTCGAATCGTTAGTGCTGAATCTTCCTGTCCCCCAAATTGTACTTGCTGAGCACAAAGGCGAAAAAGGGAAATATATCGTCATTGATGGTAAACAGCGATTGTTAACTTTGGTGCAGTTCTTTGGTTTGCAAGGGTATAAGCCTTTAAAACTGAATAAGCTTACGGTGCTTAAAGACTTAAATGGTAAGACGTATGGCCAGATTAAATCAAACCTGACTCTTTCCGACTATATTGCATCATTTGAAAACGCGACAATAAGAACTGTCGTCATAAAAAATTGGAAAAGAGATAATATTCTCTACGATATATTTCTTCGGCTTAATTCCAATAGTGTAGGGTTGTCGCCTCAAGAGCTTAGGCAAGCTTTACACCCAGGAAATTTTACTTATTTTGCAGAGGAATTTACCTCTTCAAATAAATATCTGCTAAAAATGTTTAACAATAAAGAACCAGACTTTAGGATGCGAGACATTGAGTTGTTTATTAGATACGTTGCTTTTTCTCTTCGCATAGGTTCTTATTCTGGTAACTACAAAGTGTTTTTAGATGATACCTGTGTTATGTTGAATAAAGACTGGGATAACTATGAAGAAGTAGTTAAACATCAAGCGGATCAATTTAACGTGGCTTGCAAAACAACATATGATATTTTTCGCGACAACGCGTTCAGAAAGTGGCTCGGTGCCGCCTATGAAAATCGGTTTAACAGAGCCGTATTTGATGTAATGGCTTATTACTTTTCTGATGATCGAATAGTTGAGGCTGCACTGCAAAATAAATCTGCTGTTGAGGATGCATTCAGGAAAGTCTGCGCAAATTTTGAATTTTTGCAATCGATTGAACGGACAATTAAAAGTATAAGTGCAACGAGCGCTAGGCTTTCACTGTGGGGTGAAGCTTTAAAGACTGCTTTGCCAGGGTGTGATATTGTTATCCCTTCAATATCTGGAGGTGCGAGGGATGACAAAAAGATATAATAGTTTGGTTTCACGAATTAAAGAGCTAGAACGCATTTATTTGCCAAAATCTACATCTCCAATTGGTAATTATTCAAATGAGCAGAATCATATGGTCAACGGATTCTGCGCATTTTCTCACGCCGAAATTGAGTCATATATTGAAGATAGTGTCCGGCATGTTGTAGATAGATGCGGAAGGATGATAAGTCGCGGCAGATATCCGCATAAAATGATAGCGCATATTGTTTCTTGGTACTTGATTAGTGTTTGTACTGAAACAGCAGATGATGGAGAGTGTTGCCCTAGAAAGATTATGAATTTTAAAAAGAAACCATTGATTGATGCTATAAAAGATTGTGTTGAAGCATATTATGTTCTTGTGTCTAAGAACAATGGGATTAAAGATGAAGACATGCGCCGTTTGCTGGCCCCAATCGGTATTCAGATCGACTCACTTGATCAAACATGGGTCGCTGATATGAACTCGTTTGGAAAAACGCGCGGGGATATTGTTCATAAATCACTAGCAACGATGAAGACTCTAGATCCTATAGTCGAGAAGAATAAAGTGGCTGCACTACTTGCTGGTTTGAAGATTCTTGACAGTGAGTTGCTTCTAGTTGTTCGGTAGCTTTGGGTTTATGTAAATCACTTACAACGCTTGTTGCTATTATACCATGCGCACCCGCTTCCTCTTCGCCCTGCTCCTGACCTTCTCCCTGCTCATCGCCGCCAGCCCGGCCAACGCGGGCAGCGCCGACGAGCTGACACCGGAGAAGCGCGAGGACATCCTGCTGCTGCTGCGCCAGTCCGGGGCCGAGTCCACGGGCATGATCCTGGGCGTGACCATGGCCCGGCAGGTCGTGGCCAGCGTCAAGACCGCGCGGCCCGACGTGCCCCCGCGCGTGCTGGCGGTGCTGGAGCGCGAGCTGGTGCGCATGCTGGCCGAGAAGATGGGCGGCGCAAACGGCATGGTGGCGCGCATGGTGCCGGTGTACGCCGAGCTGTACACCCACGAGGAGATCCGCCAGCTGCTGGCCTTCTACCAGTCGCCCGTGGGGCGCAAGACCGTGGGCCTGCTGCCCCGGCTCATGGCGCGCAGCCAGCGCATCGGCCAGGACATGGCCAAGGAGCTGCAGCCCGAGCTGCGCGAGCGGCTGACCGCGGCGCTGCGGCGCGAGGGCATCGAGCTGAAGGGCGCGACCGGCCAGATTCTGGAGCAGATGCCCGGCCCCGAAGCGGGTAGGGAAGCGGGAAGTGCGCCGGGGAAGGATTCCGGGAAGGGAAACGGCGCGGACGGCGGCCCGCAGGGGCCGAAGCCCTAGAGGAAGCCCGCGTCCTGGAAGCTGAAGTGGCTGGCCTCCGTGACCACGAGGTGGTCCAGCACGCGCAGGCCCAGCTGTTCCGCAGCGGCCTTGATGCGCCGGGTCAGGTCGTGGTCCTGGGCCGAGGGGCTGGGGTCGCCGCCGGGGTGGTTGTGGGCCAGGATGACCCCGGAGGCCGAGTGCTTGAGCGCCAGGGCCAGCACCTCGCGCGGGTACACGGCGGTCTGGTCAACCGTGCCGCGCCCCACGCGCTCCCAGGCCATGAGCCGGTTCTTGTTGTCCACCAGCGCCACCCAGAATTCCTCCACGGGCAAATGCCCGATGCGCGCGCGCGCCGCCCGGGCCACCACCTCCGGCCCGCTGAAGGTCTCGCGCTGGCGCACGGGCTCCTCGCCCAGGCGCGCGAACACCTCGCGCAGTACCGCCCAGTGGCCGCACAGCCCCTCGCCGAAGCCGGGAATTTCCAGCAGCGTCTGGGGCTCCGCCGTGATGACCCCGCGCAGGCTGCCGAAGCGCGCCAGCAGGTCTTTCGCAAGGGGCTTGGTGTCGCGCCGGGGCAGCACCTGGCCCAGCATGAGTTCCAGAAGTTCGTAGTCGGCCAGGGAGCGCGGCGCCAGGGAGAGCTTCTCGCGCAGGCGCTGGCGGTGGCCCAGGTAGTGCGGGGCGGGTTCTTTCGCGATGGCCGGGGCGCTGGCCGGGGCGCCTTCAGCAGCGGCAGGGCCCGAATCGGCCTTCTTTCTCGGAGGGCGCGGAGGCATCACCTGCCCCCAAGCAGGCCGGAAAGCTCGGCCACGTAGGCCTCCAGGGCGTCGTCGGGCCGCCTGGTGCCGCCGATGACCGCGAGGTTGGTCTCCAGCGTCAGCTCGATGATGCGCGCGATGCCCGCCCGGCCCAGCCGCCCCGCCATCTGCGTCAGCGCGGGCTTGTCGCTGGGGCGCATGCGCACCTTGTGGCCCTCGCCCTCGTTCAGCAGCCACATCTGCCGGGCCTGCCAGGCCACGTAGCCCAGCAGCTGGAACAGGATGCGGTCGCCGGAGGGGCGCAGGTGGTCGTCCAGCACGCGGGCCCACACGTCGCGCAGGGCCTCCACGTTGCCGCGCGGCCCTTCGGAGAGCGCGCGCATGAACTCGAAGAACTCCATGTCGCCGTGGGGCGCGATGAGCTGGGCCAGCTCCGGGCCGACGACCTTCGCGTCGCCCGCGGCCAGCTCGATCTTGTCCAGCTCCAGGCCCGCGGCCAGGCCGTCGCGCGGCAGGGCGTCCAGCAGGGCCGCCTTGGCGGCGGGGGAAAGCTCCAGGCTCTTGTCCGACGCCCACTGGTCCAGAAATTTCGGCAGGGTGGCGTCGGTCAGCCCCGGGGACTGCCAGATCCACTTGCCCGCCTCGGCCATCTGCCACAGCGGGCGCTTGGTCAGCCAGGCGGGCACGGGGATCTTGCCCTCCTTCCACGCGCCCTCCAGGCAGAACACGGGCAGCACGGTGCTGGCGGTGTTCTTCACGGCCTCGCCCAGGCGGTCCCAGCTCTCGGCCTTGAGGGCCTCGGCGCGGCGCAGCAGCAGTACGGTGGGGGTGGAGAACAGGCTCTGGGTGGTCAGCTCGGTCCAGAAGGCGGGCGGGATGGGGTCGTCATCGCCCCAGAAGACCTTGCGGGCCGTCTGCGCGCCGGGGCCCTTGCCCAGGATTTCGCCCAGCCCGGCGGCCTGCCTGCGCAGCAGCTCGGCGTCCGGGCAGACGAGGAAGCGGTGGCCGTGCCGGGTTTTGGGGCCGAGCATGGCGGGCCTCCTAGTAGCCCTCGGTCATGAGGTCGGCGACGCGGCGCACGGCCAGGTCGGTGAGCCGCATGTCCGCGCCGTCGGCGTCGCCGGGGAAGAAGGACTCGCTCTGGGTCATCTCGCCGGACTCCCAGAGCACGAGATTGTCGCCCGCGCGGCGGATGCGCACCACCCAGATCATGCCCGCGCTGAGCTTGAGCGACTGGTCCTGCGCGCCTGCCAGGGCGGTGGAACGCGTGTACTGCTTGACCTGCACGGTGATGAAGGCGGCGGCCTTGGAGCGCTCCACCCAGTTGGCCAGGCGGCGGCGGGTGAACTCGTCGCGGATGAGCGAGCGCAGGCGCGGCTCCAGCCAGGGCTCCACGGTGGGGTTCTCGATGCGGGTGATGGCCAGGTCGCGGTACTGCGGGGGCAGCACGTTCACGCTCTCCTCGTCGGAGATGGAGCTGCCCGTGAACTTGTAGCCGCAGCCGCCCAGAACAAGGGCGGCCAGCAGCAGGGCGCACAGCGCGGAGAACCGGCCCGAATTGGAAAACCTGGCGGCGCGGAC
>JAEXRD010000011.1 GCA_023438245.1 Pseudomonadota bacterium
GTGGGGGTGTCCTGGGCCACGCACATGGCCCGCACCTCCTGGCGCATGCGCGCGCGCAGGAGCGGGTCCAGGGCCGAGAAGGGCTCGTCCAGCAGCAGGGCCTGGGGCCTGGGGGCCAGGGCGCGCAGCAGGGCCACGCGCTGGCGCTGCCCGCCTGAGAGCTTGCCCGGCTTCACCCTGGCCAGGGCGGAAAGCCCCGCCATGTCCAGCAGCTCCTCCACCCGCCGGGCGGCCTGGGGGTCCAGCCTGCCGGAAAACAGCCCCCGCCGCAGGCCGAAGCCCACGTTCTGGAACACCGTGAGGTGCGGGAACAGGGCGTAGTCCTGGAACACCAGGCCCACGCCGCGCTGGCGCGCGGGCAGGTTCACCCCGGCGGCGGAGTCGAACAGCACCCGCCCGTCCAGCTCGATGCGCCCCTCGTCCGGGGCCATGAGCCCGGCCACGGCGCGCAGGGTCAGCGTCTTGCCCGAGCCCGACGGCCCGAACAGCACGATGGAGCGGCTCCGGGCCCGGAAGCAGGCCGAAAGCTCGAAGCAGCGCCCGCCGGAGCGCAGGGTCTTCTTCACGGCGATGCACAGGGCCATGTCAGCTCCTCCTTCCGCCCAGCAGGCGGCCCGAGGCCAGCAGCAGGGCCACGCACACCAGCGAGGTGAGCGCCACAAGGAAGGTCGCCTCGCTGTCGCGCCCGGCCTGCACGGCCTCGTACACGGCCAGCGAAAGGGTCTGGGTGCGGCCCGGCAGGCTGCCCGCGATCATCAGCGTGGCCCCGAACTCGCCCAGGGCGCGCGCCAGGGCCAGCATGGCGCCGGAGAGCACCCCGCGCCAGGCCAGGGGCAGCGTGACGCGCAGGAATACCTCGCCCTCGCCCGCGCCAAGGCTGCGCGCGGCGTTCTCCAGGCTCTGGTCCACGCCCTCGAAGGCCGTGCGCGCGGCCTTGCACACCAGCGGGAAGGCCACCACGCAGGCGGCCAGGGCCGCGCCCTGCCAGGTGAACACCAGGCTCACGCCGAAGGCCTGCTCCAGCCACTGGCCCACCACCCCGCGCCGCCCGAAGAGCACCAGCAGGTAATAGCCGATGACCGTGGGCGGCAGCACCAGCGGCAGGGTGCAGGCGGCGTCGAGCAGGTCGCGGGCGGGCAGCCAGCGGCGCGAGAGCGCATAGCCAGCGCCCACGCCCAGGGCGCAGGCCCCGGCGGTGGCGGTGAGCGCCACCTTGAGCGTCAGCAGCAGCGGAACGAGGGCCTGTTGGAGCAGTTCGAGCACAGGATCTCCTTGGGAACGGCGCGGGCTGGGAGGTTCGCCCCCGGCCCGCCGGTGGTTGCGGACGGCTTACGGCTTCTTGAAGCCGAAGCCCTGGAGGATCTTCTGGCCCTCGGGGCCCAGGACGAAGTCCACGTAGGCCTTGGCCGCCGGGTTCTTGCCGGCGGCGATGACGGCGATGGGGTAGCTCACCGGGGTGGTGGTGGGCATCTCCTTCACGATGCGCACCTTGTTGCCGGCCAAGAAGGCGTCGGTGGCGAACACGAACCCGGCCTCGACCTCGCCGCGGATGACGTAGTCCAGCACCTGGCGCACGTTCTGCCCGGGCACGATCTTGGGCTGCAGGGGCTCCCACAGCCTGGCGGCGGTGAGCGAGGCCTGGGTGTAGCGGCCCACGGGCACGGAGTCGGGGTTGCCGATGGCGATGCGCTTCACGCCCGGCCCGGCGAGGTCCGCCTCGCCCTTGAGCACGACCTTGGCGTCGGCGGGCTGGATGAGCACCAGGCCGTTCTGCACGAAGTCCTTGCGGGTGCCGGGCACGATGAGCTTGGCGGCGGCGGCCTGGTCCATGGTCTTCTGGTCGGCGCTGGCGAACACGTCCACGGGCGCGCCGTTCTCGATCTGCTTGAGCAGCGCGCCGGAGGCTCCGAAATTGTTGATGACGGTGACGCCGGGATGCTTCTTCTCGAAGGCGACCTTCACCGCCTTGAAGGCGTCGGTGAGGCTGGCCGCGGCGGACACGGTGAGGTCGGCGGCGCTGGCCAGGGCCGGGGCCAGGCACAGGGCCAGGACCAGGAACAGCTTCAACAGTGGGGCGGAGATGGAAAGGCGGGGCTTGAGCATTGTGGCACTCCTTGTTACTGATGTTGTGCGACAGAATTTCCCTTGCCGTGCCGCAATGGACATAGATGTGGTGCGAGATTCGTCGAAATGATGCGTCGATTGTCTTTTCATGCGTTCAGCACGGCATGAGCTGATTCTGTCAGTGTATGATACATATCCCATCGCCTTGTCAAATCTCGCCTGTTCACACGAAAATATTGTGTATCGTGTCATCCGTTGCTTTGTTGTGTTGGCTGACTACTGTTTTGTAGCAAAGTGCGTTTTTGTCGACACAAATGTATGCCCGCCGCCGCTCAGGCAAAGTAATCATTGAATTTCAGTCGGTTGCCCTTTCGGGTCGCCGGTCCTCAGTCTGCACTGCACAGGCCGTGCCCTGTGCCCCGGCGGGGTCGGGCTGGCCTCTGCGCCGTCGTGGACGGGCCGCAAAACGCGAGGGGCCCGGAGGCCGCGATAGCCCCCGGACCCCTGCCGTTTGTGGTCGTCCGGAAATGTGTGGTGACTTAGGCCGCCCTGGCCTCCGGCGCGGGAGCGGGAATTGCCGCGCTGCGCAGGTTGGACTGGAGCACCTGCACGAAGCGCGACTGCGGATCGATGCGGTCGCCCACCAGGAACAGGGCGTTGGCGAACTCGCGCCGGGCCTCGCCCGCGCGGCCCGAGCAGGACAGGATCACGCCCAGGTTGTTGTGGATGCGCGCGCGCAGCACCGGGAACCCGCCCAGTCCGAAAACCATGGCCAGGGCCTCGCGCTGGAGGCGTTCGGCCTGGGCGCTGTCGCCCTGGGCCAGCAGGCCCATGCCGCGCCGCCAGGCCTCGGAGGCCCGGCGCAGCACGCCGCAGCGCCAGGAGCAGGAGCTGGCCGCGGGCTTGGCGGCGGGTTTGGGCTTGGCGCAGGTGCAGCCCCCGGGCTTGGAGCATTTGCCGCCGGTGGTGGCGCAGGTGCAGCCGCCGGAGCAGCCGGAGCCGTCAGAAGAAGAGCAGGAGCAGCCGCTAGACATGGCGGGCGGCCTCCAGGGCCCAATCCGCGGCCTCTTGCATGTCGGGGTCGCCGTCGATCTTGAGCGAACCGGCCACGATGGCCGCGCCCATCTGTGCGGCCTTCTCCTCGATGGCGTCCACCGCGCCGCAGAAGTGGGTGTAGCCGGAGTCGCCGCAGCCGAACACGGCCACCTTCTTCCCGGCCAGGCCGCATTCCTCCAGGTTCTCGTAGAGCGGGATGAAGTCGTCCTGCAGCTCGATGTCCTCGTCGCCCCAGGTGGAGCTGCCCAGAAGCACCAGGTCGAAGCCCTCGGCCAGGCCCGCGGGCGCGACGTCGGCGGCGTTTTTCAGGGTCACCTCGTGCCCGGCCTTGTAGAGAGTGGAGGTGATGCGCTCGGCCACGCTTTCGGTGTTGCCCGTGGTGGAGCCGTAGACGATGAGAATGGCTGACATGGGGGGTCTCCTTGTTGGTGTGCTCAATGCCTGGAGACAGCTTCTAGTGAAATTGAAATTCAAAATCAAGTAAAAAGTTGCAACGGAGCGACAACAGAAAAGCCCCTGACGGGTTTCTCGCGTCAGGGGCTGATTCTTTTGGTGGAGCTGAGGGGGCGGCATGGCTTCCCGGGTCATCATAAGAATCCGAAATCATTGACCTGGGGCGCGGACCTCGCGCGATCTGGCGGAAGTGCATTCGGAAGAGCAAACCCGCCAGCCATCAACGGACAAGCCACCGGAACGCGAGGAATACAGCACCATGCCAAATGAGACCCAGGCGAAGATCAGGCAACAATCGACAGTGCGCAAAATCACGACCGCTGACACCTGGAAGTCGGTTCGAAGAATATTTGTGTAACTTCCCTAGGGAATACTACTCGTCGGTCATGGTTGCCGCTTCACCGTCTTTTGGCCTTGAATGGTCAACGATGAGCCTTGCGCCAGTTTTTATGACGTGAATGCTCCGCGCGAGGCAATGACAGGGCATCAAGGCAATCCGCCGGGTCAGCCTGCCCACAGGGATTCGAGGCCGCCACATGTCAGCCGCTCAGGCTGGGCAGGGGCTGGTACAATGTGTGGGAAAGGAAAAGCCCTCGCGAGTTTCCTCGCAGGGCTTGCGTTTTCAGGTGCCGAGGGCGGGAAGCGGACTCCGCGCACGGGATTTCCAGGCCCGTCGCCCGCGCATGAGACGGCCACAAGGCGCGGACCCTAGAACCTGCGTTCGTCCACCAGGCGCGCCGCACCCTCGGGCAGGGCGTCCGGCGGAAGCTCCAGCACCTCGGGCCTGAGCTTGAGCCGGGCCTGGAAGGCCGCCTGGAACGCCGCCGCGTCGATGGGCGCGGACAGGGCCAGGCGCACCGCGATGCGGTCCTTGCCCCCGGGGTTGGTGACCACGATCTGCCAGGCGGCGATCTGCGGGAACTGCGCGGCCACCTCGGCGGCCTGGGCGGGATAGACGAACTGGCCCTTGACCTTGGCGGTGTCGTCGGCGCGGCCCAGAATGCCCTCCAGCCTGAGCGAGGTGCGGCCGCAGGCGCAGGTCTCGGGCAGCACGCGCGAAAGGTCGCCCGTGGCCAGCCGGATGAGCGGGTATTCCCTGCCAAAGGGGGTCACCACCACCTCGCCCAGTTCGCCCACCGGAAGCGGGCGGCCGGTGGCCGGGTCGCAGATCTCCACCCAGGCCCGGCTGGACAGGTGCATGCCCTCCGCCCTTCCGCACTCGTAGGCGATGCAGCCCACGTCCGCCGTGCCGTAGCCCTGGCGCACGGTGCAGCCGAACATGGCCTCCACCTCGCCGCGCAGGGCCGGGGTGAGCCTCTCGGCGGCCACGAAGGCCTTGCGCAGGCTCAAGTCCTTCCGGGGGTCCAGCCCCATGCCGCGCACCTTCTCGCCGATGACCTTGAGGTAGCTGGCCATGCCGACAAAGCCCGTGACGGGCAGCCTGCGCATGAGTTCGACCTGGACCTCGGTGTTGCCCGGCCCGGCCGGGATGACGCAGCACTTCAGCTCGCGCAGGGGCTCCTCAAGCATCAGCCCAGCCGGTGTCAGGTGGTAGCTGAAGGTCATCTGGACCAGGTCGCCCCGGGCGAACCCGGCGGCGTGGAAGGCCTCGGTCCAGCCCCAGAAGTCCCGCTCCGCGGCCTCGGGATCAAAGATGGGCCCCGGCGACTGGTAGATGCGCCGGAGCGCCCCTGGCGGGCAGGTGAGCAGGAACTCCAGGCCCTCCCCCTCCTGCAAGGAGATGAGCTGCTTCTTGCGCAGGGGGGGCAGCGCCGCAAAGCCCTCCTCGGTCTGGAGGTCGCGGGCGACAAGCCCGGCTGCGGACAGGCGGGCCTGGAACTCGCCGGAACGCCTGGAGGCCTTCTTGACGAGCTTCTGCAGGGCGCGCCACTGGTGGGCGCGGCGCTTTTCCGGGGCCTGGGACTCCAGTTCGCAGTGGAACATGGCCTCGACTCCTTTGCTGTGTGAATGGGGGCTAGCCCAGCCAGCGCTTGCGCCGCCTGTAGTGCTTCACGTCGCGGTAGCTGCGCTTGTCTCCGCCGTGGCCCATGCCCAGGTAGAACTCCTGCACGTCGGGGTTGGCCAGCAGGCTTGCGGCCTCTCCCTCCATGACGATGCGGCCGTTCTCCATGATGTACCCCTGGGCGCTGACGGAGAGGGCGGCGCGGGCGTTCAGCTCCACGAGCAGAACGGTGACGCCCTCGGCCGCGTTGATCCTGGTGACGATCTCGAAGATCTCCTCCACCAGAAGCGGCGCCAGGCCCAGGCTGGGCTCGTCCAGCAGCAGCAGCCGGGGCCGGGCCATGACCGCCCGGCCGATGGCCAGCATCTGCTGCTCGCCGCCGGACATGTACCCGGCCAGCTGCCTGCGGCGCTCCTTCAGGCGGGGGAAGTAGCCGTAGACCTTCTCCAGGCTCTCGGCGAACTCGCCACGGGGCCTGGTGTGGGCCCCGCAGCGCAGGTTCTCCTCCACGGTGATGTCCACGAAGATGCGCCGGCCCTCCATGACCTGGAACACGCCCTGGCGCACGATGCGCTCCGGCGGCAGGCCATGGATGGGCGCTCCCGCGAGCAGCACGCTCCCCGCGGTGACTTCGCCGTTCTCCGAGCGCAAAAGCCCGGAGATGGCCTTGAGCGTGGTGGACTTGCCCGCGCCGTTGGCGCCGAGCAGGGCCGTGATGCCGCCCTCGCGCACAGAGAGCGAGAGCCCCTTGAGCACGAGGACGACGTCGTTGTACACGACCTCCAGGTTCTCCACCCGGAGCAGGTCTTGCGTGGACTGCTCTTGCGTCATGCTACTTCCCGAGCCACTCCGCCTTGCGCTCCAGGCTCTCCTGGGCCACGAAGGTCATCTTGCCGCCGCTGATCTTGTACAGGAACACGGCCATGCTGGGCCTGTGGTCCGTGGGCAGGAAGGAGACCTTGGGGGCCAGGCCCATGGGGTCGTAGTCCTTCATGCCTTCCAGCGCGGCCTTGATGGCCGGGCCGGTGAGCGGGCCCTTGGCCGCGGCCTGGCGCAGGCCCTCGCCCATGACCAGCATGGACACGAAGCCGCGCACGTAGTGGGTCATCTGCGGCTGGTTCTTGGCCGATTCCATCACCGCCTTCATGCCCGGCACGTCCTGGCCGTAGACCGCCGCGGCCTGCAGGCTGTAGGCGCCCTCGCAGGCCTCGCCCGCCAGCTTGATGAGGTTCTCGTCGGACCCCCAGATGTTGGTGAGGAAGGTGGCCTTGAGCCCGATCTTCTTGGCGTCCTTCAGGATCACCGCCGTGGAGGGCGTGGTGCCGCCGATCCAGATGAAGTCCGGCTTCTTGTCCTTGAGGGGCAGAAGCTGGGTGGTGGCGTCGATGGCCTTCAGGTCCACGGTGGCCTCGCCCACGAGCTCGAAGCCCAGCTCGGCGGCGTATTCCTTGGCCGCCGGAATGGGCGCCAGGCCGTAGGGGTGGTCGGGGTAGAGCAGGGCCAGCCGGGGCTTGGCCGCGCCCTTCCAGTTGTCCTTGAAGTACTTGAGCCCGGCGCGGATCTGCGTGGAGTAGTCGGCCGAGGTGAAGAAGTTGTAGGGCGCGGTCTTGGGATCGGTGAGGTGCGCGGAATAGGAGGCCGAGAAGTAGGGAATCTCGTCCTTGGCCGCGGTGCGCGTGAGCGCCTCGGTGACGGCGGTGCCGTAGCCCTGGATGGCCACCACCTTCTCCTGGGCGAATTTCTTGTAGATGGAGAGGCCCTGCTGCACGTTGTAGGCGTCGTCCTGCACGTCCAGCGCTATCTTGGCCCCGCCGATGCCGCCATTCGCGTTGATGTACGCCGCGCCCGCCTTCACGCCCTCGGCGTAGGGCGCGCCCACGCTGGAGGTCGGCCCGGAAAGGTCGATGATGCCGCCGATGCGGATGTCGGCCCCGGCCTTGGCTCCGGCCTTGTCGTCCTTCTTCTCGCCGCCGCAGCCGAACAGCGCCAGAGAAAGCGCCACCGCCAGCATGGTCTTCAGAAACGTCCCCTTCATGTTGTCCCCCTCAGATTGTGTGCCGTGTATCGTCCGCCCCGGGCCCCTAGTGGGCGAAGGGGTAGAGCTTCCAGTACGCCTTGATGAGCCGCCAGCGGTTGGCCAGGCCCTCGGGCTCGAAAATCAGGAAGAGCATGAGCACCACGCCGAACACGCCCTCGCGCAGGGCCACGATCTGGCCGCCGATGTCCGGCCAGACCCCGGACAGGGCGCGGGTGCCCGCGGTGAGCAGCTCGGGCAGCAGCGTCATGAACACCGCGCCCATGACCGAGCCCGCCACGCTGCCCAGCCCGCCGATGATGATCATGGCCAGGTAGGAGATGGACAGGCCGATGCCGAACTGCTCGGCGGAGAGGAACATGGTGTAGTGCGCCCAGAGCCCCCCGGCCACGCCCGCCAGGAACGACGACAGCCCGAAGGCCGCCAGCTTGTAGGCGAACAGGTTCACCCCCGCGATCTCGGCGGAGAGGTAGAAGTCGCGGATGGAAACGAAGGCCCGGCCGTGGCGCGTGCGCAGGACGTTCTTGACCACGATCAGCGAGCAGGCGGCCACGGCCAGCAGCAGGTAGAACATCCTGCGCTCGCCCTCGAAGGCGAAGCCGAGGATCTTGGGCGGGTCGAGCATGAGCCCGCGCGAGCCGCCGGTGACGCTCTCCCAGTGCAGGAACACGTATTCCAGGATGAGCTGGGCCGCCAGGGTGGCGATGGCCAAATAGATGCCCTTGAGCCGCAGCGAGGGCACGCCGAAGAACATGCCCACCACCGCCGCCGCCGCGCCGCCCAGCAGAAGCGCGGCCAGGAACGGCACGCCCGCCAGGGTGGCCTGGGCCGCGGCGTAGGCGCCCACGCCGATGAACGCCCCGTGCCCCAGCGAGATCTGGCCGCACACGCCGGTGAGCAGGTTGAGCGACACCGCGCCGATGACAGCGATGCACATGAGGTTCAGCACCGACACCAGGTAGGTGTCCAGGACCAGCGGGCAGGCCAGCAGCGCCGCCAGGAACAGCCCCAGGCAGGCCTTCTGGAAGCCGGTCTGGAACACCGCGGCCTCGGCCCGGTAGGTTTCGAAGAACAGTCCGCACTTGCCCTGCATGGCCTACACCCGCTCGATCTCTTCGGTGCCGAAGAGCCCGTATGGCTTGATCATGAGGATGACCACCAGCACCACGAAGGCCGCCACGTCGCGGAAGCCGCCCAGGCCCAGCAGGTCTTTGGCCAGGCCGTCGCACACGTTCTCCAGCACGCCGATGATGAGCCCGCCCAGGGCCGCGCCCAGGAGGCTGTCCAGCCCGCCCAGGATCACCGCCGGGAAGACCTTGAGCCCCAGCACGCCCAGGTGCGAGTTGATGCCGTTGATGTTTCCGAGAATGACTCCGCCCACGGTGGACACCACGCAGGCGATGCACCAGGACAGCGCGAAGATGCCCCGGATGCCGATGCCCATGCTCTGGGCGGCCTGCTGGTCGTGGGCGGTGGCGCGCATGGCGATGCCCATGCGCGAGTACTTGAAGAACAGGGTGAACAGCCCGAACAGCAGGCCCGAGAGCGCGAAGGCCGCTATGTACACCGGGGCCACGGGCAGCCCGGCGACCATGATGGGCGTGGCGGGCAGCACCTCCGGGTACACGCGGATCTGCGTGCCCCAGATGAGCTGCACGATGCTTTTGAGCACCGAGGACATGCCGATGGTCACCATGATGACGCAGATGTGCGCTTCGCCGATGAGCGGCCTGAGCGCCAGGCGTTCGATGGCCAGGCCGAGGACCACGGAGAAGGCCAGGGTCATGAGGAAGGCCCAGACGAAGGGGATGGCCAGCTGCACCGTGAGCCCGAAGCAGACATAGGCGCCCACCATGACCATTTCGCCCTGGGCGAAGTTGACCACCTTGGTGGCCTTGTAGATGACCACGAAGCCCAGGGCCACGAGGCTGTAGATGCCGCCCACCACAAGGCCGTTGATGAAGAGCTGGAGATAGTATTCCACGGTGCCTTACGCTCCCACGGTTTCGATGCGGATGTCGCCGCACATCTGGCGCGTGCGGCCGTCCTGGTACTGGATCTCGGTTTCCAGGGTGAGCGCGCAGGCGTCGGTGTACAGGGCCTCGATGAGCGCGCCGTAGCGCTCGCCGATGGTGCCCCGGCGCACCTTGCGGGTGCGGGTAAGCTCGCCGTCGTCGGCGTCCAGCTCCTTGTACAAAAGCGCGAAGCGGCGGATGCGCGTGGCCTCCGGCAGGCCCTGGTTGATGCGTTCGATCTCGGAGCGCACCAGCGCGTACACCTGGTCCTTGGCGGCCAGATCCTGGTAGGTGGTGAAGGTGATCATGCGCCCCTCGGCCCAGTGGCCCACGATGGCCTGGTCGATGCACACGATGGCGGCGGTGTGCTCCCGGCCCTGGCCCAGCACCACGGCCTCGCGCACGAAGGGCGAGAACTTGAGCTTGTTCTCCAGGTACTGCGGCGAGAAGCGCGTGCCGCAGGCCAGGTGCATCACGTCCTTCAGGCGGTCGATGACCACCAGCCGCCCGGTGTCGTCGAAATACCCGGCGTCGCCGGACAGGAGCCAGCCGTCCCGGATGGTCTCGGCGGTGGCCTTCTCGTTCTTGTAGTAGCCCAGGAACACCGCCGGGCTGCGCGAAAGGATCTCGCCCTCCTCGGAGAGCTTCACCTCTGTCTCCGGAATGGGCAGGCCCACGGAGTCGAAGTCGATGGCCCCGTCGCGGTGGATGCAGGAGATGCCCGCGATCTCGGTCTGGCCGTAGATCTGCTTGAGGTTGATGCCCAGGGCGTGGAAGAAGCGGATGGTGTCCGGCCCCAGGGCCGCGCCGCCGGTGCTGGCGCTGCGGATGCGCGAGAAGCCCAGCCGGTCGCGCAGGGCCCGGAACAGGCAGGCGTCGGCCAGTTTGTGGCCCAGGGTGGTCAGCAGCCCCGGGGTGCGGCCCGCGAACTTCTCGTCCACGTACGTGAGCCCCAGGGGCAGAAGCCGGTTGTACAGCCAGCGCTTGAGGGGCGTGGTCTCCAGGATGTCGCCGCGGACCTTGGCCGAGAGGCCCTCCCACACGCGCGGCGGCGAGAAGATCAGGTGCGGGCCGATCTCGCGGATGTTGGCCTGCACGGTGTCCGGCTCCTCGGGGAAGTTCACGCAGAACCCGAAGAGCAGGCTGGAGGCCACGGCCATCATCTGCTCGCCCATCCAGGCCAGGGGCAGGAAGGACACGAACTCGTCGCCCTGGCGCTTGGGGTCCACCTGGCCCAGGTTGGCGGCCATGGAGAGCAGGTTGCGGTGCGAGAGCACGGCCAGCTTGGGCCTGCCCGTGGTGCCGGAGGTGGTGGCCACCAGGGCCGCGTCGCCGGGCTTCACCCCCGCCACCATGGCGGCGAGCTCGGCCACGGAGTCGGTGACGGCCTTGCGGCCCAGCTCGCACACCGCCTCGAAGCTCAAGAGGTCTTGCTCCTTGAGCCCCGCCAGGCCCTTGTCGTCGTGGTAGACGATGTATTTGAGGTGCGAAAGCTCCGGGCGCAGGGTGAGCATCTTGTCCACCTGCTCCTGGTCCTCCGCCACCACCAGCCGGGCCTCGGAGAGCTCGAAGATATGGCGCACCTCGTCCGCCGGGGAGTCCTGGTACAGCCCCAGGGCCATGCCGCCCAGGGCCTGGATGGCCAGTTCGGCGAAGAGCCACTCGGGGCGGTTGTCGCCGATGATGATGACCATGTCCCCGCGCCCCAGGCCCAGCTTACGCAGGCCGCAGGCGAACTCGGCGGTCAGCCCCAGGTAGTCGCGCCAGGAGAAGCTCTGCCACACGCCCCATTGCTTCTCGCGCAGGGCGGTGCGGCGTGGGCGCTCACTTGCCTGTTTGAGCAACAGGGCGGGCAGGGTGGTTTCGTAGGCTTTGGCCAAGTCGGGTTCCTTTGGTTGGGCTAGCGTCCGATGAAGGTGGCGTCCTCGGTGCCCAGGTAGGCGGCGACGACGTCGGGGTTGGCGCTGATCTCGTCCGGGCGGCCCTGGGCCAGCACGGAGCCGAAGTCCAGCACCACGATCTTGTCGGAGATGTCCATGACCACGCCCATGTCGTGCTCGATGAGGAGCACCGTGGCCCCCCACTCCTCGCTGATGTCGAGGATGTAGCGGGCCATGTCCTCGGTCTCCTCCAGGTTCATGCCGGCCATGGGCTCGTCGAGCAGGATGAGCTTGGGCTCCGCGGCCAGGGCCCGGCCCAGTTCCACGCGCTTCTGCACGCCGTAGGGCAGGTGCCCGGCGGCCTGGTGGCGGTAGGGCGAGAGGCCGAGAAAATCGATGACGTCCTCCACGCGCCTTCGGTGGGCGCTCTCGTCGGCCACGGCGCGGCCGAAGTAGAGGATGGAGGACAGAAGCCCGTAGTGGATGAGATGGTGGCGGCCGACCATGAGGTTGTCCAGCACGGACAGCCCCTTGAACAGGGCGATGTTCTGGAACGTGCGCGACAGCCCCAGGCCGGTGCGCCTGTGGGCGGGCAGCTTCAACAGGTCCCTGCCGTCGAGGTAGATCTCGCCGCAGTCGGGCGTGTAGCGGCCGCTGATGCAGTTGAGGATGCTGGTCTTGCCCGCGCCGTTGGGGCCGATGAGCGAGACGATGCGCCCCTTCTCCACGGTGAAGGAGACATCGGTGAGGGCGGCGATGCCCTTGAAGGTCAGGGTCACGCCCCGGACGTCGAGCAGCGGAGTCGTCTGCATCACTGCCACTCGTGCATGAAGTCCATGGGGCCCATGACCTTGTAGCCGCGCTCCTGCAGGGCGGCGGCTATGGCCGAGGCGTCGCGGGTGGCCACGCGCACCACCACGATGCGCTTGCCGTCGTGGAAGAACGTGCCCGTGGAGATGATGGACAGGTCCATGCCCGCTATGATTCCGGCCACCTCAAAGAGCACGCCGGGGCGGTCCTGGGCCTCGAAGGTGATGCGCGAGCCGCCCTCGCGGTGGCCCATCTCCTCCACCAGCACGTCGAGCATGACGCTGCGGTTGATGTAGCCGATGAGCGCGCCCTGGTGGTCCACCACGGCCAGGCCCGCCAGGTTCTGCTCGAACATCATGTCCGCGGCGGCCTCGATCTCCGTTTCTGGCGCGATGGTCTTGATGTCCTTGCGGATGATGCGCTCCACCGTGAGCTTGGTCATGAGGTACTTGATCTCGTGCTTGTCCAGGCTGGTCATGATGCTCGGCAGCGCCGCGGAGAGATCCTCCGGCCGCACATAGCCCATGAGCCGCCCGCCATCCACCACCAGCAGCATGCCCAGGCGGCTTTGGTCGAGCAGTTTCTGCGCCTCAAGCACAGAGGTCTTGGGCGTTACGGTCACGAAGTTGCGCAGCATTTTGAGGCCGACGTACATAGGCTCTCCCCAATCTCCGGCATTGAATGTGAGGGTGTTGCGGTGCACAATGAAAGCAGAGCCGTTCTGGTGTCAAGAAATAATGTGAGCGCTCACTCTTTTAGGGGGGCGTTCTGGTCCCGTACGAGCAGCTCACAAGCCGGGGAGCTGCCCTCGGTTGTTCGCTGTTTCCCGGGTTGGGGTGAACGGAGCGGCGTTTTGGGAAGATTCCCCGCAGTAACTGCGGTCATGGGTGCCCTCCGCCTTCGCGCACGCATGGAGCACGCACGGCATCCGGCAAGGCCGATTGTTCTCACCTTCAGTGCGCTGGTGGCAATAGGGTGCCAAAACGAAAACGGGCTGCGGCGTTTCTGCCGCAGCCCGTTGATTGGTGGAGATGAGGGGGTACCGCACGTCTCCACTAGGGTGCTTGTAACATGCTGAAATCTCTAGCGGCAGGGCCTCAGCTTGCAGTTCCTCTTTGTACTAGCCCTTTGTCGCGCGGGGAAGCGTTGGGTCATCTCACCAAGTAGTGCAGCAGAACAGCGGAGAGCGCAGTCCTCCAAGACATGGCAACGTAGGTTGGCATGTTGCTGGCTCTTCGGACGCGAACATCGTACACCACGCACAAGGCTATACCAACAGGCCACAGGAGGGAGAAGAACCACATCATCTTCTTGTCGCCCCTGATGATGTATGCCGGTTGGTCATACGCTGGCAAATTCTTGTGCGAGGAAACAAAGGAGTACCCGAGCCAAGCATACGAGATCAGGAAAAGAAGCAGAGTCCTCATCACCTACGCCTCTTGTGTTGTTCTTGGTCGAGATGAAGTGAACAGCAGTAGCGAGATGCCCGTATTACTTCGACTTTTCCTTCAGTGCGGCAAGTTCCTCTTTGAGCGCATCAATCTCCCGTCTGAATTGGGCATTTTCTGCCGAGAGGTCACCTACCTTGCTGATGACTTCGCCTAGGTTTTTCTCCAGAGTGTTCAGTCGTTTAGTTTGGTCCATGTTCTCCTCCATGCTTGAGTGTTGTATGCAAGCCGATACCGGATATGCTTGGGCCTGTCCATCATACAGGCTAACCGAATACCTGTGCACCAAATTTGGCCAAAAATCCGAGCGCCCATCCCGGTCTCCATCCGCCTCCTGATGTCCCCCGTGGGGGTGCCCCCTGCTAAACGTGTGTAGGCGCTCCACCCATGGACACCAGCTGCGCTTTCGGCCAGTATAGTCTTGCCCCAAGGGGCGCAGGGGATGGAGTCCCCCTTGAACCGCGATAGCCGCTGATGACTCCTGCTGAACGAACTTGGTGGTAGAACCACGCTCAACAGCAGGAGTGACGCCATGCCGCAGCAGCTTCCCAAGCCGGTCCGCAACCTGGGCTGGATCAGCTTCTTCACCGACTTCGCCTCCGAGATGGTCTACCCCGTGGTGCCGCTGTTCCTCACGGCGGCCCTGGGCGCTCCCGTGGCGGTGCTGGGCCTCATCGAAGGCGTGGCCGAGGCCATCGTCAGCGTCATGAAGGGCTTTTCCGGCTGGCACAGCGACAAGGCGGGCAGGCGCGTCCCTTACATCCGGGCCGGGTACGGGCTGGCGGCCCTGTCCAAGCCGCTCATGGCCCTGGCCTTCTCCTGGCCCATGGTGTTCCTGTCCCGCGCCCTGGACCGCCTGGGCAAGGGGCTGCGCACCACCGCCCGTGACGCCATGATCGCGGACGCCGTGGACTGCAAGATCGCGGGCCGGGCCTTCGGCTTCCACCGCATGATGGACACAGGCGGGGCCATCGTGGGCGTGCTGGTGGCCCTGCTCCTGTTGAAGCTTCTGCCGGGCGAGTACCGGCTCATCTTCCTCATCGCGGGCGTGCCGGGGCTGGCGGCCATCTGGCTCTCCTTCCGGTTGCGGGAGCTGCGCAAGGCGGACGATCCGGGCGAGGGCTGCCCTGCACCGGAGTACACGCCACAGCCCCGCGTGGAGGCTGCTGTCCGGGCCACCCCAGCCGGGCCGCTGGGCTTCTCCCCGGCCTACTGGCTCACGCTTGGCCTGCTCATGCTCTTCGCCTTCGCCAACTCCAGCGACACGCTGCTCCTGCTGCGGGCCAAAAATCTGGGCTGGGATGACACACAGGTCATCCTGGGCTACCTGCTCTTCAACACCACCTACGCCCTGTCCTCCTACCCGCTGGGCATCCTGAGCGACCGCATCGGGCGCTGGCGCATGCTCATCGCCGGGTGGGTGCTGTACTCCGCTGTGTACTTCGGCTTCTCCGTTTCGGACGGAGGGAGCATCTGGTGGCTGTTCCCGCTGTACGGCCTGTCCATGGGCCTCACGGAGGGCGTGGGCAAGGCGCTCATCAGCGGCCATGTGCCGGTGCTGCGCAAGGGGACGGCTCTCGGCGTGTTCCACATGAGCCTGGGCCTCACCGCCTTGGCAAGCAGCGTGGTGGCGGGCCTGCTCTGGGACAACGTCAGCCCGTCAGCTCCGTTCCGCCTGGGTGGAGCCGTGGCGCTCTTCGCCGTGCTGGCGGCGCTGGTTCTGGCCCCGCGCCTGCGGCGGGTCTAGCGGATGCGCTCGCCTCGTTCGGCCCGGGGGCGTCGGCGACCAATCTGTAACCGCGCGTGCGTTTACACTGCCCGTCAACGGTGGTGAATTGGAAAAACGCTGCCATTGCACCAGAAAATGATTCGGCGCTAGCCGTGCGGCATAGGATTCGGCTAGGGATATGTTGGCAAAAGAAAAACGGGTTGAGGCGTTTCTGCCACAACCCGTTGATTTTTGGTGGAGATGAGGGGGATTGAACCCCTGGCCTATGCGTTGCGAAGGCACGGCTCACGGTCTAAGCTATTGTTTTCGTTGGCTACGTTTTTCAGATGGGACACAAAAAGGGGCCGAATCCGTCTCTGGAATGTCCCGCAAGCATGTCCCAAGGACTCCGGGCACGGATTCAACGACCTGCTTGGTCTGCGAGGTCAACACGTGCTGGTAGTGGCGGTGGATCATCGCCGTGGAAGAATGGCCCATGACCTGGGCCACGGCCCCGATGTCGGCACCGTTGGACAGGGCGTAGGTGGCAAAGGCGTGGCGAAGCGAATATGGTGTCATGTGTCGTGTGATTTTCGCTGCCTTGAGCGTGGACGCCCAAGCCCGCTTGATGCTCTTGACCGGCTTCATGTCCTCGCGCTTGGCAGCGGGGTCTTTCGAGTAACGAATCAGCGGACCGTCCCAGG
The DNA here is from genome assembly GCA_023438245.1 of Pseudomonadota bacterium. Classification (GTDB taxonomy): domain Bacteria; phylum Desulfobacterota; class Desulfovibrionia; order Desulfovibrionales; family Desulfovibrionaceae; genus Humidesulfovibrio. Next base: position 16,137 of record JAEXRD010000011.1, read on the forward strand.
CGTCCTCATCGCCCCAGCGTGAGAGCAGGGCCAGGAGGTCAGCGCGCAATCCGACCTCGCGCCAGGCAATGCCCTTCTTCTTGGCGCAGCGGATGTGCACCACGCCGCGCTCCATGTCCACGTGCTCCCAGGCAATGCCAAACAGCTCGGACGGGCCGACGCGCACCCCCAGGTGGAAAGAGAGCACCACGGCCCGGTGCACGTGCGGGGGCGCAGCGTCGATGATGCGCCGCACTTCAGCCGGGGTTGGGGGGATGATCTTGCGGTCCTCCCCGCGCGGGCACTTGAATTGATAGACCGGATTCGTGGGTATCAATTCTTCCTCGACGGCCCAATTGAGCGCGCCCTGCACGATGGCGATCTTTCTGTTGATTCCGTTCTGGCGCAGGCCGCGCAGGCGCAGGGCCTTGACCAGGCGCTTCATGTGCCCGGCGGTCAGCTCGGACACCGGGACGAAGCCGATCTCGGCATTGCAGGCGCTGAAGTGGGAGAGCGTGTGCTTGAGGTTCTGCGCGGTGTATGTCCCGGCCTGGAGGTGGGCTAGCACGATCTGCTCCACCGTGGCGCCAGCAGCCGGGTCTGGCATGTCGGGATGCGCGAAGCTCTCGCGCTCGTGCTTCATACGGTACTTGATCTGCGCGTCGATCTTCTTGGCCTCGCGCATGTCGGCGGCGGGCTCGTGTTCGCGCTTCCCTGTGAACGGGTTGTTCCAGTAGACGCGCAGGGTACCATTGGGGCGCTTTTCGATGGCCATAGCTGCGCGTTACTGGATGTTGGAGCGGCTTGCAACTATCTCTGCGGCCAGCTCGGAAGGTGAGCGTCCCAGGATAGGCCTGGAGGGCAGCTTGCGGCGCGCCGGGGCCTTTTGCCCTACGACGCGCAGACTCTTTTGAATGGCCTCCAGCACCTCGTCACGCACCCAGCGCGGGCCAAGGCCGCGCCCCGGTCCGTAGTCGATGCACGGCACCTTGTTCTCCGCAAGCCAACGGCGCGCCGGGCCTGGGGTCAGCCCCAGGAGTTCGGCGGCTTCCGAGAGCCGGAGGAGGTACGAGGTGGCGGTCATTTGTGGCTCACTTCCTGCTGATTTTGAGACGCTAGGCCACGACGCGGCGGGGTTCGATGGGGGTGTCGGTCATGCTGCCTCCGGGCTGCTGGCCAGCTCGCAGAACTGCAACAGGCTGGGCGCGGCCAGGTCCTGCTCGGCGGCGCGCAGGTACTTCACGCCGTCCAGGAAGTATTCGGGGTTGAGCTCCACGCCGCGCCCGCGCCTACCGAGCTTGATGGCCCGGTAGGGCACGGTCATGAGCCCGGCGAAGGGGTCGAACACCAGCTCGCCGGGGTTGCTGTAGCGCCGGATGATCCGGTCCACGATGTCGAACTGAAGCGGGCAGACGTGGTTGGCCAGGCCGCGCTTGCTCTGCTCGCCGTTCAGGGTGCGCATCCTCACCACGTCGTGCCACACGGCCGGGTCATGCGAGCCGGGCGCCAAGGCCATGAAGGTGCACGGCAGCGCGCCCTTGAGGTCCAGGGCCTCGCCCACGCGCACGTGTTCCTCGTAATCGTAGATGGCCTGGAGGCTGCGCTCGGTGAAGGCGCTGGCCAGCACGTCCGGGCCCATGGCCGACATCTCCTCGGCGGTCAGCAGCCGGTCCCCGGAGCTGCGCCAGAAGGCGTGCGCGTCGACCTGCCAGCGCGCCCGGCTGTACTCGGCCTTATCCTTGGCCACGGGAAGGTCGGCATAGCCCTTGGTGCGGTCGGTCTGTGGCTTGCGCATGAGGATGATGTACTCCGGCGAGCCCACGCCCATCTTCGAGCCGTCCTTGCACTGCTCGCTCCAGCCCAGGCGGTAGGTCTGATTGTTCTCGCGCACCACGTCCGTGACCACGGTGATCATGCCCATGAAGTCGAAGCCGTGGCGCTGGCAGTGAAAGATGGCCTCGGCATGGAAGGGGCTCACCGTGGGCGCGCCCTTGCCGGTGACGTTGCCGAACAGGATGCGGTCCTTGACGTGGCAGGCGTAGATGCGGCCGGGCTTGAGGATGCGCAGCAGCTCGGGCGTCAGGTAGTCCATCTGCGCCCAGAAGTGCTCGTTCCCATCGGTGTGGCCGAAGTCGTTGTAGCTCGGGGTGTACTCGTAGTGGTTGCTGAACGGGATGGAGGTGTGGATCAGGTCTACGCTGTCCGCCTCCATTCCGCGGCACTCCTCCACGCAGTCGTTATTGGCGGCCAGGAAGAGCTTGCCCTGGACCTCGATGCGCTCCACGCCGATGGTGCGGGTCAGCTCCTGGGCCATGTCGGCGTGCGAAAGCCCGTACTTACGGATGATCTCGGTCATGGTCTGTACCATCTCCTCGTGCTGCCGCCACTTGCGTTTCAGGACCTCAAGGATCCGTGTCTCGGTGTCGGCGTAGATGATGTGGATGTGGCACTCCCGCTCCTGGAGGAAGCGGTGGATGCGGTGAATGGCCTGGATGAAGTCGTTGAACTTGAACCCGATGCCCAGGAACACGGCCTTGTGGCAGTGCCGCTGGAAGTTGCAACCGGACCCGCTCAAGATGGGCTTGGTGGCCAGGTAGCGGAACTCGCCGTTGGAGAAGGCCACGATCCTGTCCTCGCGCTCGTCCAGGTCCTGGGAGCCGTAGACCTCCACGGCCTCGGGCAGGGCCTTGGTGATGGCGTGGCGCTCGGCCTCCTGGTCGTGCCAGATGATGCAGTGATCTTCCGGCCGGATGCAGGGGCAGCTATCGTCGCAGGGGCCACCGCAGGCAGACAGGCCGACGCAGCTCGGGCGCTTCACGATCTCCAGCATCTTGGCGATGCGCGCCGGCAGGCTGGCCCGCTTTTCGGCGCTCGCAGCCTGGAGGGAGATCGCCGCGTCGTTGATGAGCTTGATCTGGCCGTCCCGGTCCACCGTGGGTCCGGAGGCCGAGCGGACCATGTGGTAGTGCACGTGCAGCTTGGGCAGTTCGTAGCCCTCGTCGGAGTGGCCCAGGTCCGAGGGCTTTTGCAGGAAGATCGCCCAGGAATTGACCCAGAGCCAGAACTCGCGCTCCTTGTGAGGGTACAGGGTCAGGTTGTTGGCCTTGGTGCTGTCGCGCTGGAAGAAGCGGGTCAGGGCCTGGCCGGTGTCCATGACGCCCAGGAACCCCGCGTAGTGGATCAGTTCCTTGTAGCGGTTCGGGCTGGGCGTGGCCGTGGCCACGAAGCGGTACTTGACCCCGGAGAAGAGCGTCAGGAACGTCTGGAAGGTGAGCGAGCCGTAGGAGCGCAACACGCTTGCCTCGTCCAGGCTCACCGCGTTGAAGGCGTTCACGTCCAGGCGGCCGTCGCGCACGCTCTCGTAGTTGGTGACGTACAGGCCATCGCCGCCAAGGTCCTCGGTGTGGCGCACGAAGGTGATGGCCACGCCGAGCTTCGCCGCGTCAGCCTTGAACTCCTGGCGCACGCCCAGGGGCGCGATGATGAGCTGGCGGCCGTGCTCGCGTTCGCCGATGCAGCGCAGGGCCTCCAACTGCATGAAGCTTTTTCCCAGGCCGAAGGCCGCGAAGATGGCCCGGCGTCCGCCGTCCAGGGCCCATCGCACGATGTCGCTCTGGTGCGGCTTGAGCAGCGGATTCACCTGGCCAGCGTCGACCGCGAAGCCGGAACGCTGGGCCATCTTGATCTTGGCGGACAGGAAGTCGCTGTAGGTGCTCACAGGCCGCCCCCCGCGAACAGGTCGACGATGATCGGCTTGTCGGGTGTGGTCATGGTCGCCCTACTCTTCAACCAGCGTTGACGCGTCCACGCCTTTCTCGCGCTCTTCGTCTGTGAGGCTGCATTCGTCCACGTCGCCCCACAGGCCGGACACGTCGCCCAACAGGCCGGACACGTCGCCCCTCAGGCCGGACACGTCGCCCCACAGGCCGGACACGTCGCCCCTCAGGCCGGACACATTGCCCCACAGGCCGGACACGTCGCCCC
>JAEXRD010000048.1 GCA_023438245.1 Pseudomonadota bacterium
CCTGACGACGTCCAGGGGGCAAAAGACGCGTTTTGAGAACAGCCCCCCCTAGGCCTCAAGAGTGCGCATCCGCTCCATGCCGGCGAGACAGAACTCGCCGATGAAGACGGCAAGGGGCTCCACGCCGAGATTTTCCAGGGACAGCTGCGGCTGCATGCGCCGGATGACCTGGCGCATCTGGTCGAACAGCAGGCAGTAGCCCACCACCCCGGCGGCGCAGAGGTGCGCGGCGCGGTCGCTGGCGCCGGGCATCAGCTCGCGCACGATGCCCACCAGCACCTGGTGCTGCGGGGTGACGAAGCGGTCCATGAGGGCGTCGAAGTGCTCGGAGGGCGAAAGGAACTCCGAGGTGAGCAGCGCGCCCAGCTTTTCGTGCAGCGGGTCGCCGTCGCCCAGGAACTTGTGCAGCAGCGAGCGGATGTAGGCCAGCAGGCGGTCGCGGGGAGGCGCCTGGGGGGTCAGGCCCAAAAGCTCGGGATAGCGCTGCTGGGCCGTGCTCATGTGGTCGGCCAGCACGGCCATGAACAGCCTGTCCTTGCCGCCGAAATGGTAGTTCACCGCCGCCACGTTGGCCCCGGCCCGGCGGCAGATCTCGCGCACCGTGGCCTCCTTGACGCCGCGCTCGGCGAACACCTGCCGCGCCACCTCCAGGATCCTCTGCTTCGTGCCCATGTCCGCCCTGGCCATCGCGCCTCCTTCAAACACCGCTTCATGCACGGATTCAAACGCTGCTTAACCGGGCGGCGGACGCGGGTCAAGGCGCGCCGGGCGGTTCCGGAGCGCCATGGGAGGCGGGCGCGGGCCGGGCCCGGCCTAGCAGCTTTTGCAGTCCTTGTGGATGTACAGCAGCAGGTCGAACAGGTTCTGGGCGATCTCGTCGGTGAGCTGCTCCGCCGGGTGCTGGTTCTCGAACCCCGCGGTGCGGTTGATGATCTTGGTGAACAGCAGACCCACGAGCTGGTCGTCGCCCTGGGTCCAGGGGGTCGAGCCGGAAGGGAACTTCTTGTCGAAACCGTGGTAGTACATGCCCGTCCCTGCCTGATTGTACGCGCCCTTTCCCGCCTGATTGGCCGAACTCTTGCCGAAGCGGGCGGGCGCGGGTATGCGTTCTTCGTGCGATACACGCACAATCGGCCCGAAGGGGCCGGGACTTTAGGCGGAAAATCCAGGAGGAGCCGTGGACGGCAAAACCGTGCTGGTGGTGGAAGATCACGCCGAGACCAGAGATCTGTTGACCTACAACCTGGAGGGCGCGGGCTACGCCGTGCGCAGCACCGACAACGGCGCGCGCGCCCTGGAGCTGGCCGGGCGGGTCAAACCCGCGCTGGTCATCCTGGACGTGATGCTGCCCGGCGGCATGGACGGGCTGGAGGTGTGCCGCCGCCTGAAGGGCGACCCGCGCCTGAAGGCCCTGCCGGTGATCATGCTCACCGCGCGCGGCGACGAGGTGGACCGCATCGTGGGGCTGGAGCTGGGGGCCGAGGACTACGTGGTCAAGCCCTTCAGCCCGCGCGAGCTGTTGCTGCGGGTCAAGGCCGTGCTGCGCCGCGCCGCCGCCGACGCCGGGGACCAGGCCACGGAACTGTTCGAGCGCGCGGGCCTGGCCATCGACTTCGCGGGCCACGGCCTGACGGTGGACGGCGCGCCGGTGTCGCTGACGGCCACGGAGCACAAGATCCTGCGCGAGCTGGTGCAGGCGCGGGGCCGCGTGCTCTCGCGCGACCGGCTGCTGGACACGGTGTGGGAGACGGACTTCGACGGCACCTCGCGCACCATCGACACGCACGTGCGGCGGCTGCGGGCCAAGCTGGGGGCCTATGCGGACTGGGTGGAGACGGTGCGCGGGGTGGGCTACCGGTTCCAGCCCACGGAGTAGGCCGACCGGCGGTGTCGATAAGCGATCGACACCGTACTTGCCATTAATCCCGAAGCATTAGCCTTGTTTCGATAAGCAGGCGAGGCCGTACAGGTGCTCGGCCCAGCCGCCCACCGCCGCCTCCAGCGCGTAGCGCCCGGACACATGCACCCGGCCAGCACGGCCCAGGCGCGTGCGCTCCTCGCCACCGGCCAGCACCAGGCGCTCCACCTGCGCCGCCAGCGACCGAGCCCGAGCCTCCACATCGCCCGCGGCCGGAACCACCGCCCCGCCCGGGCCCACGATGGCCGCCGCGTCGCCCACATCCAGCGCCACAGCGGGAACCCCGCAGGCCAGCGCCTCCAGCAGCGCATTGGGAAACCCCTCGCCCAGGCTGGGCAGCACCGCCACATCCAGCGCCGCCCACACGCGCTCCACATCGCGCCGCTGGCCCAGCAGCACCGCAGAATCCCGCAGGCCCGATTCCTCAAGCATCGCCTGAAGGTCCGGCCAGCCCTCCTCGCCCGGGCGCGTGCCCTGGCCGCAGAACACGAAGCGGACATTACCCCCGCAACGCTCGCGCACCAGCCGCGCCATGCGGCAGAACACGTCGTGGCCCTTCATGGGGTCCACCCGCGCCACAAGGCCCACCAGCACCTCGCCCTCGCCCAGGCCCCACTCCGCCCGGAGCTCCGCGCGGGCCGCCGCGTCGGGCCGGCAGCGCTCCATGTCCACGCCGTTCTCCAGCACGCGCATGGTCCCGGCGTCGTAGCCCAGCTCGCGCACATGGTGCTCCGCGCCGGCCTGCGAGTTGGCCACCACGGTCTGCACCCGGCCCGACAGCGCCGCGCAGGCCCGCACCGTCAGCCGCGTTCCCAGCCCGTACTTCGAGAAATCCATGTAGGCGCAGCGAATACCCCAGGACAGCGCGGGCCTGCTCCCAAACGCCAGCGCCCGGGCCACGAATCCCAGTAAATCCGCATGGTACAGCCACGTCTGCACCACGTGCGGCCGCCACGAGCGCATGATCCCGGCCAGCCGGAGCACCGCGCCCGGACTGGGAATCCCGCGCGCCATGCCCAGGCTCTCCACCTCCACGCCCAGGGCGCGGATGGGCTCGGCCAGCGGCCCGCACGGCAAAAGAGTCACCACGCGGTGCTCCAGCCGCTTGCCCCAGCAGCCCCCGGCCATGCCCGTCAGCAGGCGGCACAGCCAGGTCTCGGCCCCGCCCACGTTCAGCCCGGTGATGACATGCAACACGCGCTTCCTGTCCGTCATGCGCACATCCATAGCCCACCCGCTCCCGTCTGAACAGGCCCCCCCCCCGCACGGCAGGCCCCGGTCGCCACCCTTGCGGTTCCCCCTGGCCAGGCGTATCTCTCGGCCCGCCCCTTCCCCATTCCCCCGGAGGAACCATGCTCGGCCCCCTGACCAACAGCGCCTGCATCGTCCTCGGAGCCGTGGCAGGCTCCCTGGGCGGCGCAAGCTTAAGCCCCGCCTTCCGCTCCAAGATGATGATGGTCTTCAGCTGCTGCGCGCTGGGCATCGGCGTGTCCATGACCGCCAAGGTCAACGCCCTGCCACCGGTCATCGCCTCGCTGCTCGTCGGCACCCTGCTGGGCGAGGCCCTGCGCCTGGAAGACCGCACCATGAACGCGGCCCTCAAGCTGGCCGCCCTGTTCCCCAAGCGCGGCACCTCCCCCCTGCCCGAACAAAGCTTCCGCGACCAGTTCGCCGTGGCCGCCGTGCTCTTCTGCGTCAGCGGACTGGGCGTCATGGGAGCCATCCGCGAGGGCATGGCCGGAGATCCCGCCCTGCTGCTGGTCAAGGCGCTGCTGGACCTGCCCACCGCCATGCTCTTCGCCGCCAGCCTGGGCGCCGTGGCCGGAACCCTCGCCTTGCCCCAACTGCTGCTCCAAAGCGCCATCCTGCTGGCCGCCCAGGCCGCCATCCCCTTCACCACGCCCGCCATGCTGGCCGACTTCGGAGCCTGCGGCGGCATCATCATGCTGGGCACCGGGCTGCGCATGTGCGGCCTGCTCGAAGTGCCCATCCTGAGCATGCTCCCAAGCCTCGTGCTGATCATGCCCGCCTCCGCGCGCTGGGCGCTGGCCATGTGCCGCCTCCGGCGGCCAGGGGGCCTCGCGCCCCCTGGACCCCCGCGCCGGGGGGTGACGACCCCCCGGACCCGCGATTGGCCGGGTGCGCAGACCAAGGCAGCCACGGCCCGGCATCGGGCAGGCCCCGACAAACATGCGCGCAGGGCTTTTTCGAGGGAAAGAC
>JAEXRD010000062.1 GCA_023438245.1 Pseudomonadota bacterium
CCGTTACTTCTGCGGGCTGGCGGCCAGGGCGTAGGTCACGACAACGGTCTTCTCGTTGCCCGAGCCCACGGCCCCGGAGTAGGTGTTCAGGCAGACCACGAGCTGCTTCTTGCCCGTGTTCTGCAGGTCGTCAACGGCCAGGTCCACCACCGTGCCCTTGATGCGGCGGCTCTTCCAGGCCAGGCTCATGCCCACGCCGTCCCAGAACAGCGAGTGCACCTCGCCCTGGGAGAAGCGCCGGAAGCGCTGGAACACCTGGGCCGCGACCGAGATGTCCTTGTTCATGATGACCTCGTACTTGCCGCGCGGGTCAAAGGACACCGGGATCATGCGGATGGGGATGTAGTAGAACAGCGCGGTGGCGTCGTCGCGCTTGCCGGTGTTCATGCCGGGCATGCGCTCGTCGATGACCACGTAGATGGCCGAGCTGTTGTAGCCCTCCTCCATGCTGGCCTGCACCTCGCCGTCCGGGGTGAAGGTCTTGAGGTAGTTGTACTCGTTCAGCACCAGGATCTTGTGGCTGGTCTGGTCCGGCAGGTAGGTGAAGTTGTACACGTTGGCGATGCTGGGCAGCTTGAGGTGGCGCACCGCCTGCAGCTCCTTGCCGCCGCTGTATACCACCTCGCTCACGCCGCGCTCGTCGAACGGGCCATGGCTGCCCTTGTCCTGGCTGAGCAGCGTGGGCACGTAGGTGGGCGGGGTGCGCACCACGGCCATGTGCGAGCGCTGGAAGGGCATGAACTCCTCGAACTTGCCGCCGTTCACCCGGTAGATGTAGGTGCGCGGCTCCATGTTGCCGTCGGGATCGTCCACGCCGGAGACCAGCAGCTCGGCCCGGCCGTCGCGGTCCAGGTCGAACGTGGACACGCGCAGGATGCGGAAGCGCATGGACACCTTGATGCTGGACAGCGGGCGCAGGGTGTTCTGGTAGAAATCGTAGGAATAGATCTGGTTTTCGCCGGCAATGACCACGCTGTTCTTCTTGTTGCCGTCGAAGTCGGCCACAACCATGCCCACGGACTGGAAGCGCAGGCTCTGGCTCTGCCAGCGGCCAGGGGTCTCGGAGCCGCCCTCGTAGCGGAACTGCGGGTTCATCACCGGGCCGCCCGCCGGGCCTACGGCGGCCTCGGTGGCGCCGCCGGAGAGGAACTCCGCGTTGCGGGGCACGGGAGCCGCGTTCTGCTGCTCCTTGCGGATATCCTTCTTCTCCTTCTCGGCCGCGGCCTTGTCGTCGCCGGGGCGCTTGAACACCTCGCCGCGCACTTCCGTGGCCAGCTTCTCCAGGGCGGGCACCAGGCCCTCGATGGGCGCCTGGCTGGTCTTGGTCCAGGTCTGGCCCTTGCGGTCGTAGACCTTGATCTCCAGGTCGGCCTGCTTGTCGTTGAACACGATGGCGCCAGCCACCAGGAAGTCGCTGCCCACCTGGCCCATGAGGGACTGGGCCTCCGAGGCCGACGCGGGCAGCCTGGTCCCCGCGCGCTCCACGTTGGCCGCGGGCGCGGGCTCGAAATAGCCCAGCCAGGCCAGGCGCGAGGACAGCATGGTCTGCGCGCCGCGGCTCATGTACTGGTACTTGTCGCCAGTGACCTTGAAGGGCAGCACCGCGTAGGTGCGCGCGCCCTGGGCCAGCACCAGCGCGGGCAGCGCCAGCATAACGGCCAGGGCCAAAAGCATCAGGGCCTTTTTCCGAAACATTCTCGTCCTCCTGAAACATTCGGGGGAGTGATTGCGCTCTTCCTTGCCACGCCCGCCGGACAGCCGGGGATGGGCGCTTACTCCCCCGCCCTCTAGCACCAACGCCCGCGCCATGCAAAAGAAACCTTGCCGCGTCCGGCGGTGGAAACGTGCGGATATCGCAGGCTCTCCGTCGGGCCCCCCCCTGGCGCATTGCCATCGCTGCGGGCGCGGGCTATCAGTGCGGCCATGACGACCCAGACCATCCGGACGTATCGGCTGTGCGTGGAGCCGGGCCAGGCGCACCTTGTGGACGCGCTGCTTGCGGCGCAGGGCTTCGAGTTCGAGCCGGAGCCGTTCTATCCCCTGGCGCGGCGGCTCGTGCGCGAGCCCTTCGCGCTGGGCGCGTCCGTGGCGGCCAGCTTCGGGCTCATTTATATTCAGGACCGCTCCTCGATGTTGCCGCCGGTGCTTTTGGGCGCGCCGGATGGTGCGGTATGCCTGGACATGTGCGCCAGTCCCGGCGGCAAGACGGGCATATTGTCGCAGATGGCCGGGCCGGAGGGCTTCGTGCTGGCCTGCGAGCCCAGCCACGACCGGCTGGCGACGCTCAGGCAGAATCTGCGGCGCATGAACGCCCTGAACACGGCCACGGCGGGGGTGGAGTCGCAGAAGCTGGGCCTGGCGGCGGGCGTCTTTTCGCGGATACTGCTGGACCCGCCGTGCAGCGGCTGGGGCACGGTGGACAAGAATCCCAAGGTGCTGGAGCTGTGGACCCCGGAAAAGGCCGAGGCGCTGGTGAAATTGCAGCGGGAGCTCTTGGCGCGAGCGGCGGAACTGCTGGCCCCCGGCGGGGAACTGGTGTTTTCGACCTGCACCACCAACGTGCGCGAAAACGAGGACCAGGCCGCCTGGGCGCGGGACTTTCTGGGCCTGGAGCCGGTGGCGCTGGCCGCTGTGGAGGGCTTCCAGGCCGTGGAGCCCGCCCGGGCCGACACCCCGGGGGTGCTGCGCGTGGGCGAGCAGCGCGGCCAGGCCCAGCAGGGCGGCGGCCAGGGCTTTTTCCTGGCGCGCTTCCGCAAGCCGGAGGACGCTGTCCGGTCGGCGCAGGCCGAGGCCGCCATCGGGGCGGAGCGCGACTATTCCGTGAGCCGCGACCTGGGCGGCCGGGAGCTGGCCGAGGGCGAGCTTCTGGAGGCCGCGCCGCTGGATCTTTCCGCCCTGCCGCAGGGCGAGGTGCGCGAGTTCGGGGGCAAGGCCTTTTTCCTGCACCGGGCGGCGCTTGCGCTGGGCCTGAGCGAGTCCGGCCTGCGCTGGCAGGGCTTTCTGCTGGGCACCACAAGCGGCGGTCGCGACGCCGTGGAGGCCAAGGGCCGCCGGGGGGCAAAGCCCCAGAAGCCCGCCAAGGCCGCCAGGCCCCAGGCCGCGCCGCTCAAGCTCGATCCGCGCCTGCGCTCGCTTCTGCCCCCTGCGGAGGCGCTTGCGCCCGCGCGCAGGCTGGACGTGGAGGACGTGGCCCCGCTGCTGGACCTGCTGGCGGGCCGCAGCCTGGGCGCGGCGGACTCCGGCGGGGATGATCCGCGCGGGCTGTGCGGCCTGTATTTCCGGGGCCTGCCCCTGGGCTGGCTGACCAGGAAGGGCCGCCGCCTGCTCTGGTCCGACCGCTAGGGTCGGATTTTCGAGGCGGGCCTGAAAAAAACTGAAAAAACCCTTTGACAGCCGACCGCCCCTGTGGCAAACACCACTTCTCCGTGGCGGGCAGCCACAGGGGACGGGCGGACGCCAAGCCGCCACATCGTCCTCATGCGGGTTGCACGAACCATCCCGGGCGGATAGCTCAGTTGGCAGAGCATCGGCCTTACAAGCCGGGGGTCACAGGTTCGAGCCCTGTTCCGCCCACCACAGGAGCAACAGTGCGGAGCGGTAGTTCAGTTGGTTAGAACGCCGGCCTGTCACGTCGGAGGTCGCGGGTTCAAGTCCCGTCCGCTCCGCCAGCACTGTCCAGGGCCGAATCCGAAAGGGTTCGGCCCTGTTTCGTTTCTCCGGCCCGGGTCCGCAAGGACTCGGGCTTTTTTTGTTTGCGCCCCCGGGCCCGAGAGGATTCGGGCCTTTTTTATCTCCTCCGCTCTTTCCGGAGTGCCCGCCCCTCTTTTCAGCGCGGCCAAAACGCGCTAGGGCCGAATCATACCCTTTTCCCTTTTGGAGGAACCCCATGAGCCAGCCCACCGAACGCACCGGCCTCGTCACCATCCACGGCAACCCGCTGACCCTGCAGGGCACGCCCGTGAAGGTGGGCGACAAGGCCCCGGACTTCACCCTGCTGACCAACGACCTGGCCCCGGCCACCCTGGCCGACTACAAGGGCAAGGCCCTCGTGCTCTCCGCCGTGCCCTCGCTGGACACGCCCACCTGCGACATGGAGACCCGCCGCTTCAACACCGAGGCCGCCAAGCTGGGCGAGAACGTGAAGATCCTGACCATCAGCGCCGACCTGCCCTTCGCCCAGAAGCGCTGGTGCGGGGCCGCGGGCATCGACAAGGTGCAGACCCTCTCCGACCACAAGGCCGTGGAGTTCGGCCTGAAGTACGGCGTGCTCATCAAGGAACTGCGCCTGCTGGCCCGCGCCGTGTTCGTGGTGGATCCCGCCGGAACCGTCGTCTACGCGCAGATCGTGCCCGAGGTGGCCAGCGAGCCGGACTACGACGCCGCGCTGGCCGCCCTGGCCAAGGTCGCGCCCTAGGCCCGCCCGCGAGGAGACGCCGCCATGCGCATTCTCATCGTGGACGACGACCCGGCCACCCGCCACTGCCTGGTCCGGGTGCTCCAGGACTCCGGCCAGGCCGACACGGCGGAGAACGGCGAAGAGGCCCTCGCGCGCTTCGCCGCCGCCCTGGACGAGGGCAACCCCTACGGGCTGGTCTGCCTGGACATCAACATGCCCCGGCTTGACGGCCAGGAGGCGCTCAAGCGCATGCGCGAGCTGGAAGGCGCGCGCGCCGTGGCCCCGGGCGCGGAGTGCAAGGTGGTCATGACCACCGCCCTGGCCGATACGGGCAGCGTCACCACGGCCTTCTTCCAGGGCCAGGCCGACGGCTACGTGCGCAAGCCCCTGCGCATGGACGAGCTCAAATCCACCCTGCGCGGGCTGGGGGTGCCGCTGGCGTAGCGGCCCTGTTCTGTCGATCGGGCCGACTGGCCGGGCGAATGGCCAGGCGACTGGCCGGGCCTACTTGCTCCCGCCCAGCAGGTCCTGCAGCGCGCCGATGGCCGTCACCGCCGCGCCCGGCCCCACGCTCACCGAGCCCCTGGTGCTGGTGCGCGTGGTGGTCGTGGTGGTGCTCTGCGAGCCGTCCGCCCCGTATGTGGTGCTGGTCTTGGTGGAGCCCGACGAGCCCATGTCCCAGCTCTTGTGGGCCGTGGGCCAGGCGGTCTGCCCCAGGGCGCGCATGGTTTCGGCCCGGGTGATGTCCTCCGCGCCCTGGTCGGCGGGAGCGCCGGGCCCGGAGACGGGGCCGCCGGGGAAGGTCGCCGGAGCGGTTCCCTGCGCCTGGCCCTGCGCCTGCGAGGCCCCCAGGTCCACCACCCACTCGCCGTGCCCCACGCGCCGGGCCGGGGCATGCGCCAGGTCCGTCACCCCGCCCTGGCGCACCGCCAGCGTGAACCAGCGCACCACCACGCCCGAGGGCGAGATGTCTGCGGGCTCCGGCACCACGGAGAAGCGCGCCATGCTCTCCGGATTGGTCCACACCGCGGGCTGGCCGCTTCTCGTGCCCTCCAGCGCGTTCTCCAGCATCTGCTCGTCGCCGGGGCTCATGCGGCGCATCAGCGCGCCCATGTCCACCGGGGCCTTGGCCGCGCCCGGCGTCGGAACCACGACCGGGGCCGGGGGAGCCAGCGGGGCCAGGCGCACCGAGAGGGTGCTGGGCACCAGCACGTAGGCCTCGCCGGTGTCCTCCTGGCGGCTCACCGACTGCACCCCGCCGCCCAGGCCCCAGGAGGCGTTCTTGAAGAAATCGTTGGAGCGCACGCCCTCGTTGATGGCGTTCAGCATGACCTTGGCGCTCTGGTACTGGCGCTTCACGGCCACGTCCTGCTGGCGGTAGCCGTCCCTGCGCAGCGTCAGCAGGTGGTCCTGGTTGCGCGTCAGGTCCACCTTGCAGGGGGTCTGGCACGCGGGCGCGCCGTCCACGTAGACCTGCGCCCCCGGCGGGTCGGAGGACACGGGCACGGGCTGGGTGAGCACCTGCGGGGCGCAGGCTCCCAGCAGGACCAGGGCGGGCAGGGCCAGGGCCAAGGAAAGACGGCGTGTTCTGGCGGTCATGGGCGCTCCTTGTCCGCGTGAGGTTTGCGGCAGTTTCCCCTTCATGGCACAGGGCGAAGCCCGAGCGCAACCCCTGGTCCGGAATGCTGTCAACCGGGAATTCTTGTCCTTTTCCCGGCCAAAAACATGGCCATTTTGTCCCGGCCCAAAAACCGGGGGTATACTTCGCCTCGTCCGGACGGGCTCAGGATTTCCCGCCCCGGACACCGGCCCCGCCTTCGCCGCGCGGCGGGAGCGCCACCTCTGCCCGTGCGCTTCCGACCTCCTCCATGCCCACCCGGCCACCTCCCGGCCGCGCGGCGAGGGCACACCTGGGACACCCGGCAACCCTCAAATCTTTCGGAGGATTGCATGTCCATCAGCATCGCCAACAGCTTCGTCGCCATGTACCTGGCCGACGTGCACCAGGCCTACCAGCAGCGCGGCAGCAAGCTGCGCAACACCGTGCGGCTCAAGACCGGCGTCACCGGCGCCACCGCCGTGTTCCAGAAGAACGGCAAGGGCTCGGCGGGCAAGAAGACCCGCCACGGCAACGTGCCGCTCATGAACATCGAGCACGCCTCCGTCACCGCCACCCTGGAGGACTGGTACGGCGCGGACTACGTGGACAAGCTCGACGAGCTGAAGACCAACACCGACGAGCGCCTGGTGGTGGCCAACGCCGGGGCCTACGCCCTGGGCCGCAAGATCGACGAGCTGATCCTCTCCCGCATGGCCGGCACCGGCTGCGTGGTGGCCGAGGGCGGCAAGGGCCTGACCAAGGCCAAGATCCTGGAGGCCTTCGCCCTCTTGAACAGCAAGGACGTGCCCGACGACGGCAACCGCTTCGCCGTTGTGGGCGCCCACCAGTGGAACGAGCTCCTGGACATCAGCGAGTTCAAGAGCGCCGACTTCGCGGGCGACCGCTACCCCTGGCTCAAGGGCACCGAGAGCCGCACGTGGCTGGGCATCACCTGGATGTTCCACACCGGCCTGCCCATGGCCTCCGGCACGCGCAACTGCTTCCTGTACCACCGCAGCGCCGTGGGCCTGGCCGAGGCCCAGGACGTCAAGGTGTTCACCGACTGGGTGCCGGAGAAGGCCGCCCACCTGGTGGACCACATGCTCTCCGCCGGGGCCTGCCTCATCGACGAGGACGGCGTGATCCGCATCGACTGCGACGACGACGCCGCCATGGCCGCCTAGCCCCCCGACCGCAACCGACCGCAAGGCACAACAACAACTCCGCAAGCGGAGCCAAAGGAGACCCCATGACCTACGACGCTTCCAGCATGCGCCTGATGGGCGGCGTGCCCGGCCAGCAGCTGTTCCTGTACCGCAGCGCCGACGCCATCGCCAGCGTGGACGACCCCGGCTACTTCACCAGGGCCATCGAGGAGTACAACCTCGGCACCGGCGACATCATCCTTGCCGTGACCGGCGCGGACACCGCCCCGGCGCTCTCCGCCCTGGTGGCGGTGGTGACCGGCGGCGCGGCCTCCACCACCAGGCTGGCCTAGCACCCCGGCCCCACGAAAAAGGCCCCCCGGAGTTCCGCTCCGGGGGGCCTTCCCATGTGCCGGGAGTTCCCGGGACCGTCTAGGCGCAGGCGAAGTCCGCCTGGGCCGAGAGGTCCTCCGGCGCGGCGCACAGCGGAATCAGGATGCGCACGCGCGTGCCTCCTTCCGGGCGGCTGTCGATCTTCACCTCTCCGGCCATGAGCTCCACCGCGCGGCTGACCATGGCCATGCCCACGCCCAGCCCGCCGTGGCGCTTGGTGAGCGGGGCCTCCCCCTGGGTGAAGCCGCTCAGGATCGCGGGCAGCCTCTCCGGGTCGATGCCCTGGCCGCTGTCGACGATCTCCAGGCAGAGCCTGCCGCCCGGCCCTTCCGAGGCATGCTCGGCCCGCAGGAACACCTGCACTCCGCCCTGGGCGGTGAAGCGCAGGGCGTTGTGGCAGACCTCCAGCGCGGCCATGCGCATCAGGCGCAGATCCAGCCAGGCGTAGACGGGCAGGCCGGAATCCACCCCGCCGCCCAGCGAAAGCCCCTTGGCCTCGGCCCGCGGGCGCAGCTCCTCCAGCAGCATGGCGTGCAGCCCGGCCAGGCGCACGGCGGAGGATTCCGGCGCGTAGTCCTCCAGGGCCACCAGGTCGAGCAGGCGCTCGAACATGCCCAGCAGCCGCTTGGCCGAGGACTGCACGTCGCACAGGTAGTCGCGCTGCTCGGCGGAAAGCTCGCCCGCCAGCACCAGCTCGGTGAGGGCCAGGATGGGGTTGAGCGGGGTGCGCAGCTCGTGGCTCAGGTTGGCCAGGAAGGCGCTCTTGGTGCGGCTGGCGGCTTCGGCCTGGACCTTGGCCGCGGAGAGGTCGGAGACCACGCGCCGCAGTTCCTCGGTGCGCTCGGCCACGCGCTCCTCCAGCCGGGTCTGGGCCTGCTTGAGCTCGGTGACGTCGCTGACCAGCACGAAGAAGCCGCGCACCAGCCCGCCCTCCACGTCGGGGATGTAGTGGGCCTGGGTGTTGCGCGTGCTGCCGTCCATGCGCCGGAGCGCGCGCTCGAAGCGCTGCACCTGGCCCGCCAGCGCACCGGAGATGAAGGGCTCGTTCTTGGCATACAGCGCCGGGCCCAGCAACTCGTGTATGGAGAGGCCGAGCATCTGCTCCGGCGTCTTGCCGAACCATTCCAGGTAGGCGGCATTGGCGAAGCGGCAGCGCAGGGTGCGGTCCCAGTAGCCGACCATGCCGGGGATGTTGTCGGCCACGGTGCGCATGAAGCGCTCGCTTTCCCTCAGAGCCTGGGCGGCCTGGGCGGCCTGGAGGTCGTACTGGCGCTGACGGCGCTGGTACAGGGCCAGGCCAGGCACGGCCAGAACGGCCAGCGTCAAGTACAGCGCGGCCTGGAGCAGCGCATCGCCCCGCCAGCGCGCCAGCACGGCCTCGGGGTCGCGCGCGATGCCCACCACCAGCGGGCGGTCCAGGGTCAGGCCCGAGGGCCGGATGGTGCGCGCGGCCAGCATGCGCCACTGCCCCGTGGCCCACACGATCTCCAGAAACACGTTGGAGGACTTGCCGCTCTCCACATGGCGGGAAAACAGCGTGCCCGGCAGGGCCAGATTCATGCCCGCCACGCCCTCGTGGCGGGGCATGTCCAGGAACACCTCGCCCTCGTAGTGCACCAGATGCGCCCACATGTCCGGGGCGTAGAGCACCGCGCCCAGCATGGGCGAGAAGTAGGCCGGGTCCAGGGTGGCGGTGACCACGCCCAGAAATTCGCCCCCGGCCCCCAGCAGGGCCCGGCTGACGTTGATGGAGCGCACGCCCAGCACCGTGACGAAGGGCCGCCCCACGATGAGCACGTCCTTGCCCGCCAGGGCCTTGGCCGCCTGAAAGTACTCGCGTCCGCTGTAGTCGCCGCCCAGGATCTCCGGCCTGCTGCTGGCCACGATGGCGCCGCGGTTGTTGAGCACGGCCAGCGTGCGCACGCCGGCCATGCCCTCCTCCAGGGCCTTGAGGCGCGTGTTGGCCTCGGGCCCGGGCCAGCGGTCCACATGCTCGGCGCAAAGCTTCACCAGCACCAGGTTCAGGGCCTCCAGGTTGGTGCTGACGATCTGCTCCAGGATGGCGGCCTGGGCCAGCAGGCGCTCGCTCTCGCTGTCCAGGGTGCGGCGGCGGTCCTGGTACAGGTTGAAGGCCAGGGCCGCGCCCATGACCAGAAGCGCCCCCGCGAGGAGGAACCACTGGGCCAGACTGGCTTTCTGGGCGCGGATCAGGGACAGCGGCACTGGGGCTCATCCTCCGGGGTTGTTCGAATCTGCTGCCTCGGCTGACATAATTACACTACGTAGTGCACGGCGGGTTCGTCAACGAAAAAGGGGGGAGGCTCTTCCCGGGTCGTCGCGTTCCAAACAATGCCGGAAGCAACTGCAGGGGGATTCGCCCCCATCACCACCCTGCCCGATAATTGCGCAGAAAAAAAGGGGCGGCCCGCAACCGGACCGCCCCTCTGGATGAGTGCATGCCGCGCGCGGCCTACAGCGGATAGTCCAGAGCCTCGGGGATCATGACCCCGGCCAGGGCCTCGCCCGCACGGTCGCGGGCCAGGCGCGCGCCAGCCAGCGAGGCGTCCACCGCGGCGCGCAGGGCCTGGAACTCTCCGGCCTCGGGTGCGCCAGCCTCAGGGGCGGCGTAGCCGTACACCAGCTCGGCGCAGATGCGCGCCACCTCGCCCGCGGTGCGGGCGCACTGCATGGCCGAGAGGTCGCCGTAGAAGCTGAGCAGGCCTTCCAGGCCCTCGGCCACAACGGGGTTCTCCGGGCCCTTGTTCTTCAGCTCGATGATGTCATCCACGAAGCAGTTGGCCGCCACCAGCCAGGCCAGGGCGTCGGCCAGGGGGAAGGTCACGCCCTGGCGGTTGCCGCTGTAGAGCTTCTTGCCCTCGGCGTCCTTGCCGGTCTGCATCAGCTGCAGGGTGTTGAGCCACAGGCGCATGGCCTGGGCCAGGGCCTTGGTCCCGGCCTGGGGCCAGCTGGCGGCCAGGGCGTCCAGGCGGTCGATCCAGTGGCCCATGAAGGCCAGGAACACCGGGTTGGTCATGGTGGCGGTCATGTGGCGGCGCTGCACCACCTCCGGGCCCTCGTAGGTGGCCTCCAGCTGGGTGTCGTTCCACTTCTGGAACAGGAAGCCGGGGCAGTCCTCGGTGACGCCGTAGCCGCCCACCAGGGCCACGGCCTGGCGCATCATGTCCGCGCCCACGCCCGGAGCCCACAGCTTGCAGGCCGGGATGAGCACGTTGGTCTCGGCGTCGAGCACGATGCACTGCACCAGCACGTCGTTGGAAAGTTCCTCGAAACGGGCCTGATCGCGCTCGCCCTCGGGGGTGAACAGGAGCTTCAGGTACTCCAGGGCCAGCGGCTCCAGCTTCTTCAGCGCGCTCATCTGGGCGCGCGGGCCGGTGATGCCCTGGGCGTGGAACATGGCTTCCTTCTGCTTCTCCAGCGGGTCCAGCAGGTCGGCCTTGCGCGCGGCGTCGAAGCCCAGCGAGCTGCCCGCCTCGCCGCAGGCCCACAGGTCGGCCAGGCGCTGGGTGGCGTCCTCCTTCATCTGCAGGCCCTGCTCGTAGCGCGGGGTGCCGGGCTGGGCGTCGCCGCCGCGGAAGCGGCCGCGGTGGTAGCGGATGATGGGCTCGATGGCCGAGAGCAGCTTGGCCGAGCTCATGACTCCCACCGGGATGCGGGTGCGGTGGAACACGCTGCCGATGATCTCGGCGTGGTTGTACTTGGGCACGATGACGCCATCCACGACGGAGTAGCCGCCGATGATGCGGCTGGCGGGCACCTTCAGGCTCAGGATGGGGTCGCAGGTGCTGGAGAGCTGGTGCACCATCTTCTTGGTCACGGCCCCGCGGTCGAACACGCCGGGGTCGGTCTCCTCCAGGATGACCATGCAGGAGCCCTTGATGCGGGGGTCGTCGCTGACAACGGCGGCGGTGACGAAATTGGCGAAGTCCATGCCGGTGATGAAGCGGCCGCGCTTGTCCACCTGGAGCATGGGTTCCTCGCCCTCTTTCCACTCGGCCACGCGGACCTTGCTGGTCAGAATGCCGGTGTCCACGCCCACGAAGGGCAGCGGCTCGGTGAGCGCGAAGGCCCCGCGCTGGGTGGGCCGTCCCTCCTGCGGGCAGGCGACGGACATGTAGTGGTCGCGCTGCTCGGGGGTGCCCTTCTCGTGGATGGGGGCCAGGGCCAGGTTGGTGGCCAGGCCGCAGGTGGCGGCTCCGGCGTCCACCCAGGAGAGCTCGAAGGTGGTCAGGCACAGGGCGAAATTCTTGGGGCCGTCGATGTAGCCGCCCTGGGTGGTGTCCATGTACAGGGCGGTGAGGCCG
Organism: Pseudomonadota bacterium; assembly: GCA_023438245.1. Classification (GTDB taxonomy): domain Bacteria; phylum Desulfobacterota; class Desulfovibrionia; order Desulfovibrionales; family Desulfovibrionaceae; genus Humidesulfovibrio. The sequence continues at coordinate 11,857 of JAEXRD010000062.1, forward strand.
GAGGCGTCGAAGGCGTCCAGCAGGGTGTTCTTGCGCTCGGTCCAGTCGTGGGAGTTGCGCACGCCGTCGGCCACCATGCGGGCCACGTGGCCGCGCGCCACGCCACGGGCGGACTGCACCACCATCTGCAGGTCATACCGATCCGTGAAGCGCCACATGATCTGGCGGACGTCGTCACCGGGCAGGGTCGCGAGTTTGCTCATCAGTCAGGCCTCTGAGGTTTCGAATTGGGGTTCGATTTTGGATGCCGCGCGTAAGCGGGTGCCCGCGCACGGGGAAACGTTTGTGGCGTGCAATACGGCATTCGGGCCTGGGTGTCAAAGTTGGGGCAGCGTTGGCGGGAGCGGGCCGCCAGCCCGCCGTGCCGCGCTCCTCCCTTTACAGATGCGTAGGCCGGGGCTAGTATGCATCCTGGTTTCGTCCCCGGTTTGGATAATCACAAGCAAAGGAGCACGCCCCATGGACACCCCGGTCTTCAAATGCCGCAACGCGGACGACGTCCTCAAGGCCGTGAAGGATTACGATGTCAGCTTCGTGCAGTTCTGGTTCGTGGACATCCTGGGCAGCCTGAAGAGCTTCCAGGTGACCCCGCGCGAGCTGGAGGCCGCCTTCGAGGAGGGCATGGGCTTCGACGGCTCGTCCATCCTCGGATTTGCCCGCGTGGAGGAGTCGGACATGATCGCCATGCCCGACCCCACCAGCTTCCAGATCCTGGCCTGGCGGCCCATGGACCGCCCCGTGGCGCGCATGTTCTGCGACATCCACACCCCCGACGGCGAGCCCTACGCCGCGGACTCGCGCTACTGCCTGCGCCGGGTGCTCTCCAAATGCGCGGAGAAGGGCTACACCTACTACACCGGCCCGGAGCTGGAGTTCTTCCTGTTCGAAAGCGACAAGGGCACCGCGCCCCTGGACCAGGGCGGCTACTTCGACGCGCCCCCGCTGGACAAGGGCAACCACATCCGCCGCGACATCATCTTCGCCCTGGAGCGCATGGGCATCGACATCGAGTACAGCCACCACGAGGTGGCCGCCAGCCAGCACGAGATCGACATGCGCTACGCCGAGGCCCTGCGCATGGCCGACATCACCATGACCTACCGCGTGGTGGTGAAGGAGACGGCCCGCAAGCACGGGGCCTACGCCACCTTCATGCCCAAGCCCATCTTCGGCCAGAACGGCAGCGGCATGCACGTGCACCAGAGCCTGTTCAAGAACGGCAAGAACCTGTTCTTCGACCCCTCCGACCAGTACCACCTCTCGCCCGAGGGCAAGAGCTTCATCGCGGGCATCCTGCGCCACGCCCGGGAGTTCGCCTGCGTGACCAACCAGTGGGTGAACAGCTACAAGCGCCTGGTTCCCGGCTACGAGGCCCCGGTGTACGTGGCCTGGGCGCGCCGCAACCGCTCGGCGCTGGTGCGCGTGCCCATGTACAAGCCCGGCAAGGAGGCCGCCACGCGCATGGAGCTGCGCTGCCCCGACCCGGCGGCCAACCCCTACCTGGCCTTTGCGGTGATGCTGGCGGCGGGCCTGCGCGGCATGGAGCAGGGCTACCAGCTGCCCGACCCGGTGGAGGCCGACATCTTCCACATGACCCCGAAGGAGCTGGCGGACAACGGCATCGAGAGCCTGCCCGGCAGCCTGTTCGAGGCCGCCGAGGAGATGAAGAAGAGCGAGCTGGTGCGCGAGGTGCTGGGCGAGCACATCTTCACCAAGCTCTATGAGAACAAGATCATGGAGTGGGACCGCTACCGCACCCAGGTCACCCAGTACGAGATCGAGCGCTACCTGCCCGTGCTGTAGGGCGGAGCGACCAGGAAACGAAGAGGGCGGCTCCCTGACCGGGGGGCCGCCCTTTGCTATTCCTCCGCCCGCTCCAGGCCTCCGGCGAAGTCCACGCACAGCGGCGGCGCGCCCTCGCCCTCGGCCTCCTCCCCGGCCTCGTCCTCCCCGTCGCGCTCGGGACGGCGCGTGGCCGGGCCGTAGCGCTCGGGCCGGAGCGTTTTGAGCAGGAAGATCAAGAGCGCATCGGAATGCTTGGCCTTGCTGCCGCACTCCCGGCCCTGGTGGAACACCGGCTCGCTCACGCCATGCAGCGCGCGGCGCACGGCCTCCTGCTCCAGAGCGGCCACGGCCAGCTCCAGCCTGTGCGCCTGGGCGTCCCCGGGGGCCGATCCGGGCGGGCGGGCCGGAAGCTTCAGGCCCTCCGGGGGCGGCTGGTCACGCAGCCTGCGCCCCTCCGCCAGGGTGATGTCCGCGGCGCGGACAGCGGCCGCCAGGTTGCCCGTGGCGGCCAGGGTCAGATGGAACAGGCGCGCGGCGCTTCTGGGTACGGTGGTGTGCACAATGTCCTCCTTTTGAGATGATACGGGCCGCGCGGGCGCCCTGCGGCGCGCCCAGAGCGCGGAATTGTCTACAGATTCTTTAGCCCCCTGTAAAAGAAGTGTAAAATTCTCTTGCAGTCCTCCGGGGCAGTGATACAAGATCCCTACGTACGGAAGGGATGGGCCTTTCCAAAACCGCCAATCTCCGAGGAGATGTTCCCATGAAGAAAGTCATCATCGCCCTGACCATGGTCCTTGCCTTCGCCGGCGTGTCCTTTGCCGCCGACGCCGCCACCCCGGCCGAGAAGCCCGCCGCCGAGGCCGCCGCCCCCGCCAAGAAGGAGAAGAAGGCCGCCAAGAAGGCCCCCAAGAAGGCCAAGAAGGAAGCCACCGCCGAGAAGAAGGCCGAGTAGTCTCGACCTTTCGATCCACGTCGACCCGAGGCCGGGCTGCGGAACACCTCCGGAGCCCGGCCTTCCCTTTTGCACCGGCAAGTATACCACGGCCCTGCCCTGCCGGACAAAAATCACCCGTTTCCGCCCGCGAAAAGGACAAAATTACCCGGTTGACAGCCTGTGCGCCCAGCGCCCGGGCGGAAGACCGAGCCCTATTCCCTCGTGCGCAATATTGATGTTGACTTTCAATTTCAACTCATGCACAAGGGGCTTGCGCGACGGGGAAAGGCCCGTGCGGAATGCAGACCAGTAGGAGCGAGGGCATGTTCATGGAGAGTGGAGCGGGCGCGGCGAAATCCGGGCACAAAACGGGCAAGGACAAGCACGCCTGTTCCGGACGATGCGGGGCTTCCGGCCCCTGCGCCCAGAACACCGCCCACCAGCTGGCCGAGAGCCTGGGCCGGGCCGTGGACGCCCGCGACAACCGGCTGTTCCAGCATTCCGAGATGGTGGCCGAGATTTCGAGCCTGCTGGCCCGCGCGCACGGCCTCACCGCGCGCCAGGCCACCCTGGTGCACATGGCCGCCCACCTGCACGACGTGGGCAAGATCGGCATCCCCGACCACATCCTGCACAAGCCCGGGCCGCTTACGCCCGCCGAGTGGGAGATCATGCGCCTGCACCCGCAGATGGGCGCGGACATCCTGCGGCCCGTGCAGCTGTTCTGCGGCAGCCCCGGCGTGTGCGAGATCGTGCTGGCCCACCACGAGCGCTACGACGGCCGGGGCTATCCCCATGGCTTGGCGGGCGCGCGCATCCCGCTGGGGGCGCGCATCGTGGCCGTGGCCGACGCCTTCTGCGCCATGACCGAGGACCGGCCCTACCGGCCCGGCATGCATCTGGACCAGGCCGTGTACGAGATCGAGCGCAACGCGGGGGTGATGTTCGACCCCTGCGTGGTGGCCGATTTCCTCAAGCTGCGCCGGGAGCTCACCGCCCTGCTGGCCGGGGAGGCCGCCAAGGCCTGCCCCCAGGCCGCCAGCCCGCTGCCCCCGCTCTGCCAGCTGGCCGATGCCGCCCAGCCCGCCCAGCCCAGCCAGGCCGCCCACTCAACCGGGTCAGCCGGGTCGGGCCGAATCTCCGAACACCTCCACACTCCACAACACCCTTAACCCGCCTCACTCCCCTCCTCCCAACGCGGAAGGCCCGGGAACCGACGCCCCCTTCGGGGGGTTCACGGGGCCCGGGCCTCCCGCCCCCTTCGCCCCCTTCGCCCC
>JAEXRD010000078.1 GCA_023438245.1 Pseudomonadota bacterium
GGCGGCGCCCCGCCGCCCCCCCCCCCCCCCCCCGCGCGTGCTTCCTGGGGCTGGCGGCGGCCCTGGCCCTGATACTGCTGCCCAGTCCTGGCCACGGAGCGGAGAATCGCGCCACGACGTTGTTGGACAGCATCATGCAGGCTCCGGGCAAGGGCGCTCAGGAGCCTATGCCCACGCGACAGGGCGGGCCTGTGGCCCCGGTCGCCCCGGTGGTGAAGCCCCTGGGCCCGAAGGGAGGGCCGGAGGGCGGTGCGGAAAAGCCCCTGCGCGACGTGGTGCGCGAACGGCAGCAGCAGGGGCAGGGCGCGGGCCAGAATGCGGGAAAAGCCCGGCCCGTGGCGCGCGACCTGAATTTCGCCCTGACCCACGACGGGGTGAAGCGCACCGCCCTGGTGCACGTGCCGCCCCAGGCCGCCGGAAAGGGGGCCAGGAAGCTGCCGCTGGTGATCTTCCTGCACGGGGCCGGGGGCAGCGCAGCCCAGGGCATGCGCCAGACCAACCTGACCGGCCTGGCGGACCGGGCGGGCTTCCTGGCCGTGTTCCCCGAAGGCCTGGGGCCGGAAGGCGGCCAGACCTGGAACGCCTGGATGTGCTGCGGCTTCGCGCGCGACACCAAGGTGGACGACGTGGGCTTTCTGGACGCGCTCATCTCGCGGCTGAGGGCGGACAGCTTCAGCGGCCCGATGATTGACGGGCGGCGGATCTATCTGGCGGGATTTTCCAACGGAGCCATGCTGGCCAGCCGTTTCGCGCTGGAGCGGCCCGGCGTGGCGGCGGCCATCGCGGTGGTCAGCGGCACCCTGCCCTGCGACCTGGACCCGCCGGGGGCCCCCCTGCCCGTGCTCGTCGTGCACGGCGACCAGGACAAGGTGGCGCGCTACGGCCCCACTCCGGCGCACCCGGCCACGGGCCGCTTCTGCGAGGACCATCCCGCCCGCGCCCAGGTGGACTACTGGGTGCGCGGCCTGGGCCTGGGCAAGCCCCGCGTGCTGGAGCACACCAAGACCCGCTCGCGCATGGAGATCTACGAAGGGGGCAAGAAAGGCCGCGCCGAGCTGCGCTCCCTGGTGGTGCACGGCGGCGGCCACGCCTGGCCCGGCGGCGCGCGCGAGGTCTACAAGTACTGCGACATGCCCCCGCGCGAGCCGGACGTTTCCGCGCTGGTCTGGGAGTTCCTCTCACGCCACAGCCTGGGCGCGGCCTCACAGGTCGAGAAAGCCGAGCCGGAACAGGCTCCCGCCAAAAAGTCCAAGAAGAAACGCTAGCGCCGCTTGGCCTTGCTGCCCCCCACCCTGCCGAGCGTGCCGTGGCCCTCGAACAGGGTGTCGTACTGGGCGTTGTCGCCGGGATGGCTGAAGTAGCCGCCGCCCACGGTTTCCGGCCTGCCGGAGGCCAGCAGTTCGCTCACCGTGGCCGTGCGCAGGCCCTTCTGGGCCAAGAGCGGCAGCAGCAGGCGCACCACCTGGGCGGTGTCCCTGGGCACGCAGTTGGCGTGCAGCAGCACGATGGAGCCGGGTCGCGCCGCCTCCGCGATGGCCCGGGCGCGCTCCTGGGCGCTGCCGCCGAAGCCTTCGCCCACCACGTCCCACTGGATCACGGCCAGGCCCTGCCCAGCCAGCCAGGCCGCCGTCTCCGCCGCGCCCCGGCCATAGGGCAGGCGGAACAGCGGGGCCGGGGCCGGAGCGGCCGGAGGCAGCCCGCGCGCGGCCAGCCTGCGCGAGAGCTCGGCGTTCAGGGCCGCGAACTGCGCCGCCGTCCAGCGCACCTGCCTCTGGCGCTCCTCCGGGGTGGCCACCAGCATGTTGGCGTGCGTCCAGCCATGGTGGCCCAGCTCGAAACGCGGGTCGGCCATGAGCTGCATGGCCCGCTCCGGGTGCGAGCGCAGCCACTTGCCCCCGGCGAAGAACGTGGCCCTGGCCCCGCGCCCGTGGTCGAACCCGCGCAGGGCGTCCACCAGGGCCGCGTCGTAGCCCGTCACGTGCACCGCCCGCTCGCACAGGTCGAAGGAGAGCGCCACGCGGCGGTCGCCTTCGGGCAGCGCCACGCGGCGGATGATGCCCCGGCGCTCCGGAGCCAGCGGCGGCAGCTCGCGCTCGCCCCCGGCCACTTCGGCGGGGTGCGTCAGGTCCGCCGCCGGAAGCTGGCGGATGGCCCGCTCGGCCTTGATGGCCGCCGCCCCGCGCGGTTCGGCCAGCTGCTCCGGCGTCCACAGCGAAAGGGCCGAGGAATCCGCCCCCAGCGCCGATCCGCAACCAACCGCAAGCATCCACAACGCCAACCACAATGGTTGCGTCATTTTCAGAAATTTGCGCAGCGCGTTTTTCATGTCCCCCGCCCTACTCCCCATCGCCCCCGCTGACAAGCCGCCAGCCAGCCTGGGACATTGCGCCCGCGCGCCCGCCGGGGTAGTGTGGCCCCATGCTGCTGGACCTCAAGATCGCCCTGGCCTCGCTGGCCGCGCACAAGCTCCGGGCCGTGCTGGCCATGCTGGGCGTGTTCCTGGGCGCGCTGGCCTTCAACGGCGTGGAGCACGTGGCCGAGGCCATGTACAAGAACGCCGAGGCCGAGGCCGCCAAGCTCGGCCCCAACCTCTTCGCCGTCATGGCCGGCAGCGTGCGCTTCACCCGCGACGGCAGCGCCGCGCGCTTCGCCGGGTCGGTGAGCACCTTCACCGTGGCCGACGCCCAGGCCGTGGCCGGGGGCGTGCCCTCGGTGCTGGATCACGCGCCCTACGTCAGCAGCACCCGGCCCATCCGCAGCGGCAACACCACCGTCACCACCCAGATCCTGGCCACCTACCCCGCCTACACCTCCATCCGCAGCTTCAACCCCGCCTACGGCCGCTTCATCACCGAGGCCGACCTCATGGACATGGAGCGCATCGTCGTGCTGGGCAGCAAGATCGCCGAGCGCCTCTTCGGCGGGTCCGAAGCCGCCCTGGGGCGCGAGGTGTTCATCTTCCGCGCCCGCTTCACCGTGGTCGGCGTCATGGAGTCCAAGGGCCGCGACATCACCGGCGCCGACCAGGACGAGCAGACCTTCATGCCGCTTTCCACCTACATGCGCCGCGCCTCCAACCAGACCTGGATCTCCGGGGTGTACCTGCACCTGGACGAGCGCGCCGACCTGGACCGCGTGCGCCAGGCCACCGCCGACATCCTGCGCGCCCGCCACCACCTGGAAGGCAAGAAGGACGACTTCTCCATGCTCACCCCCGCCGACAGCATGCAGCTGCGCAAGGAGGCCCTGGACCTGGTGCAGACCCTGGGGGCCATCACCTCCACCATCAGCTTCGCCGTGGGCGGCATGGGCATCCTGTCCATCATGGTGCTCATGGTGCAGGCCCGGCGCATGGAAATCGGCATACGCCGCGCCGTGGGCGGCAGCCGGGGGCACATCACGCGCCAGTTCCTGCTGGAGGCGGGCATCATGGCCGGAACCGGCGGGGCGCTCGGCGTGGCCGCCAGCCTGGGCCTGGTGCAAATCGTCTGCGCCCTGGCCGGATTCCCGCACGTCATCCTCGTCCGCTTCAGCCTGGCCACCCTGTTCGGCAGCGTGCTGCTGGGTCTCCTCGCCGGGGCCTACCCGGCCCGGCAGGCCGCGCACATCGAGATTCTGGACGTGCTGAGGTCGTGAGAGCGGGGGGAGCGGGGGAAACCGTCCATTCCTGAACCCCGCGCCTGCGCGGCTCACACTGCGCCCCCCCTCTGCCAGCACCCTGTCAATTGGCTAGTTTTGTCCTTTTCCCGGCCAAAAATGGGTGATTTTTATCCGCGCTCCAAAGGCCATGCTATACTCCATTGAAAATCAATTGGAGGAAGGCTATGATTTATTTCAAGAACGGCCACGAGATCAGGACCTGGGTCAGCCCGGACGGCAAAAGCATGCATGCCAGCATCAGCACCAAGCCCGGTCCCCACGGCAGCATGCGAAATTTCAACACAGCAGATGGCCAGTATGTAGCGGGAGACGCACTCCTGACCGAGAGCGGACAAATCGTTTCCGATGCCGGGGGCATCTTTGGTGGCAGTGAAGTGCGTGGACCGGTGACGCCGCCGCAATCGGAAAAATACCCGCCTGTGCCTACAGCCCCGAAGGAGCCGCACCTGACCTACAGCATTGGGAGCCATACCATGCACGATCCGCGAGGCGACGCCATCACGACAAAGACATACAGCGGCGCAGGCCAACACAAGAACAAAGTGGAGAGCCAGCACCTCGTGAACGAAGGGCCGATCCCTGAAGGGAACTGGAAGATTCAGCAAGTCACGGATGCAAAGACCATTTCCAAGTATGGTCCGCCCGTCTACAGGCTGGTACCGGACCCAGCCACGGAGGCTAGAGTTGGAAGCGAAGTCACGGGTGGCATGGGGCGCAACCCCCATTCGTTTCTCATCCATAGCAACAACAAGACGAGTACAGCCTCAACAGGGTGCATCGTCATGGAAAGAATGAGCGCGAAATGCTGAGGCCCTATGTCGGGAGGTGGTTGCGTGTCACGAAATAGTTTGCTTCCTGCCCTCGTCCTTTGCTTCCTGGCGGCTTTCTCCGCCCCGGCCTCCGGTGCTCAGGAGTTCTCGCGCGTCCTTGTGAATGAACCTGTGTGGAGCTACCGCCCACCCCGCAAGGAAGTGCCCCCCTACTCCGCTGTCTTGGACGATGCCCACCATGAGCTCATCGGACTGGGCGAGAGTCAGGAAGCACGTCTTCCCCTCACAAGCGCCGAAACAAGGGACGTGCTCACGTTGCTCGGGCTGGCCCCCCGCATCCGCTTCGGCGAAAACGACGATTCGCTGTTCTGCTATTCCTCTGCGCGCAAGGGCGACGCCACTGCCGTCGTGTTTGTCGTATACCCGGACTCACTCATTTCTGTTGATGTGCATTCCGATGTTTCAAGGATCGTCCAGGGCGAGCGCCGTTGCATGCCGACAAGATCCGTGAGCGCCGCCGTGCGCACAAAGGGCGGCCTACGTCTGGGTTTGACTAGGGCGAAGGTAAGAACCATGTTCGGCCCCCCCCACCGCACTCTGGGCCGAGGCTATCTTTATTTCTCGGAACGAACCTCAAAGCCTGGAGAATTCGGGCAGACGCAGGTCCGGAGCATCCACATCTGGTTCGGCGGAGACAACCGCGTGGACGGCTTTGCGATCAAGGCCCAAAACCTTGATTAGGCCTCCCGCCCCCAACTCTCCCCTCCTCCCACGCGCAAAAAAAGGCCCGGCCTCCCAAGTGGGAAGCCGGGCCGAATGTTTCCTGTGAAACAATTGCGGGCTATTTGAGTCCTTCTTCGGCGGCGTAGCGGGCCACGAAGGCCTTGGCCTCGTCCACGCCCGTCACGTCGCCCGCGATCTGGGCCTTGAGCAGCGCGTCGCGGATGATGCCCACCGACGGGCCGGGGTTCATGCCTGTGGCCTGCATGATGTCGCGGCCGTTGAGGAAGGGTTCGAGGGCTTCCTCGGGGATGTCGGCGCGTTCCAGCATCTTGAGGATGTGGTTGAACTCGCGGTAGGAGCCGCCGCGCGCCTTGATGTCGGCCCGCACCATCTCCAGGATGCGCGGGTACTCGTCGATGGCCCGGAGCTTGCGCACGCCCTTGTCCGTGAGCATGAAGTGCGGGCGCATGTGGTCGCGCACCAGGGTGCAGATCAGGTCCACGTCCTCGCTGGGGAAGTGCAGGCGATTCAGGATCTTGCGCGTGACCTTGGCGCCCACGCGGTGGTGTTGCAGGAAGCTCCACTGGCCGTCGGAGTACTCGGCGGTGTAGAGCTTGCCCACGTCGTGGAACATGCAGGCCAGGGTGCCGTACCAGTCGTAGGGCAGCACCTCGGGGTAGTGGCGCATCACGTCCAGCGTGTGCTGGAACACGGTCTCCTCGCCGGCCTCCTGGCTTTTCAGCTGGCGCACGCGGGCCAGGGCGGCGATCTCCGGGATCAGCCCGTGCAGGATCTGGCATTCGAACAGGAGCTTGACGAAGGCGTGCATGTTCTCCGCCTCCACCTTGCGCCATTCGTCCATGATGTCGGTGACCGGGCAGTAGTCCAGCACGCGGCGCGCGCCGCGCACGATGGCCAGCCAGGTGTTCTGCTCGATGGGCAGGTGCAGGTTGGCGGCAAAGCGCATGGCCCGCACGGCGATGAGGTAGTCCTTCTTGAGGGTCTGGTCCGGGAAGCCCTTGATGGCGATGACGCCGTCGTCAAACCCGGTGAGGCCCTGGTCCTGGTCCTCCGGCGGTGGCAGGTAGGCGCAGGCCGCGGCCAGCGGAATCTCGCCGCGCTCCTGCAGCACCTTGAGCAGGCGCGGGGTGAGCCGGGCCACGCATTCCTCGGGGTGCGCGCCGTCCTCGGTGACAGCCGGATGGAAGCAGAAGCACACGCCTTCCATCTCGATGCAGCCGAGCACGCCCTCGTCCTTGCCGGGGATCATCTTGGGGAACAGGCGGCGCAGGCCGTCGAAATCCAGCTCGGTGCTGATGTCCATGCACAGCTCGCCGCCGGACACCTTCTGCATGCGCAGCACGTCCTTCTGCAGGCGGGCGTTGATGACGTAGGCGTCGTAGCCGTTGCGCATGATGGTCTTGCACAGGCTCACGGCCTCTTTGAACGGGTCGATCATTCTTCCTCCATGTGCCGGTTCCGACCCCGCGCGCGGCGGGCCGGGGGGGTTCCTTCGAAGCGCCTGTCGATGCGACAGCGCAACCGCCCTATAGCACGGCTTTGCCCGCAAGGAAATGGGAAGAAACCCTGCCCCGCAGCACGCGGCCCAGCAGCGGGGTGTTCTTGCTCTTGCTCATCATGGTCTCCGGGCCCACGGTCCATTCGCGGTCCTGGTCGAACAGCGTGAAGTCCGCCGGGTCGCCCGGCTCGAAGCGGTTCACCGGCAGACCGAAGCGCGCGCAGGGCGCGGTGGTCCAGGCCCGCCGGAAGGCCTCGAAGGAGAGCCTGCCGGTGCGCACCAGCGCCCAGGTGGTGGCCAGGGCCGTGTCCAGGCCGGAGATGCCGCAGGGCGCCAGGTCGAACTCGACCTCCTTCTCGTGCGCGGCGTGGGGCGCGTGGTCCGTGGCCAGCATGTCGATGGTGCCGTCGTTCAGGGCGTCCAGCATGGCCTCCACGTCGGCCTTCGTGCGCAGCGGCGGGCTGACCTTGGCCAGGGAGCTGTAGCCCGCGCACTCCTCGTCGGTGAGCGTCAGGTAGTGCGGGCAGGTCTCGGCGGTGACGTTGACCCCGCGGGCCTTGGCAAAGCGGACGAGCGCGGCGCTCTTCTCGCAGGACACGTGGGCCAGGTGGATGGAAACATTCAGGTACTCGGCCAGCAGGATGTCGCGGGCCACCTGGATGGCCTCGGCCACGTCCGGCTGGGCCCCCATGCCCAGGCGGCTGGAGACCTCGCCCTCGTTCATGCCCGCCGCCGGGGCCAGGTAGGGGTCCTCGCAGTGGTCGATGACGATGAGCCCCAGGTCGGCGGCGTATTCCAGCGCGCGGCGGAAGATCTCGGTGCTGGTCACGGGCAGGCCGTCGTTGGACAGGGCGGCGCACCCGGCCGCCTTGAGCTCGGCCATGGGCGCCAGCTCCAGGCCCTTCAGGCCCTTGGTGAGCGCCCCGATGGGGAACAGGCGCGGGCCGCCCGGCCAGTATTTGCGGGCCTTGTCCAGCATCAGTTCCGTCACGCTGGCGTTGTCGTTCACGGGCCGGGTGTTGGCCATGCACAGGATGTTGGAGAACCCGCCGTGGGCGGCGGCGCGCAGGCCGCTCTCCACGTCCTCCTTGTACTCCTGGCCGGGCTCGCGCAGGTGGGTGTGCACGTCCGTCAGGCTGGGCAGCAGCACCTGGCCGCCCGCGTCGACGTCCTTGGCGGCGGAGAGCTTCAGGCTGCCCGCCGGAACCAGGGCCACGATCTTGCCCCCGGCCACGAACACGTCCACCAGCTGGCCTTTTTTCGAGGCCTTCTTGCCCTTTACTGCGCCGAACCACAGCGCGCCGCGCACGGCGAGCTCGATCTTCTTCGCGGATTCACTCATGGCGGCCTCCTAAAGCCCATCGCCGGAGAGGGCGGCGTCCGGGCTCTTGCGGGTGAGGTAGAGGAACAGCAGGGCCATGCGCACGGCCACCCCGTTCTCCACCTGGTCCAGAATCAGGCTCTCGGCGGAGTCGGCCAGGGCGGAGTCGATCTCCACGCCCCGGTTGATGGGGCCGGGGTGCAGCACGCAGCAGCCGGGCGCGGCGTCCAGCAGATGTTTCGCGCCCAGGCCGAAGGTGCGGGCGTACTCGCGCAGGTCGGGCAAGAGTCCCGCCTGCTGGCGCTCCAGCTGCAGGCGCAGGCACATCACCGCGTCCGCGCCTTTCACGGCCTTGCCCAGGTCGCTGAACACCTCCACGGGCCAGGTGTCGAGCCTTGTCGGCAGCAGGGTGCGCGGCCCGCACAGGCGCACGCGCGCGCCCAGCATGGTCAGCAGGATGACGTTGCTGCGGGCCACGCGGCTGTGGGCGATGTCACCCAGGATGAGCACGGTCTTGCCCGCGAACTGGCCGTTCCAGCGCCGGGTGAGGGTGAGGGCGTCCAGCAGGGCCTGGGTGGGGTGGGCATGGCGACCGTCGCCGGCGTTGATGACGCTGCACTCCAGGCGCTCGGCCAAAAACTGCGCCGCGCCGCTGGAGCCGTGGCGTATGACGATGCCGTCGGGGTTCATGGCCTGCAGGGTCAGCGCGGTGTCCTTGAGGGTCTCGCCCTTGGCCAGGCTGGAACCGCTCTTGGCCAGGGCGAAGGTGTCGGCGCTCAGGCGCTTGCCCGCCATGTCGAAGCTGGTCTTGGTGCGGGTGCTGGCCTCGGCGAAGAACAGCACCACGCTGCGGCCCTTGAGCGTGGGCACCTTCTTCACCGCGCGCGAATTGATGGCCCGGAAGTGCTCCGCCGTGGCCAGGATGTGGCGGATCTCCTCGGGCGTGAACTGGGAAACGTCAAGCAGGTCCTTGTGTTTCCATTGCATGGGCGACTCCATGAGTCTTGGCCTCCGTGCCTTGTGCCGCGCGGTGATGAGGGTCCGCGGCGGCGGTTTTCCCCCGGCCTACGCCGGGCCTCGGAAATTTCGGGCGCCTACAGCGAAAAGGCTTCCTCCACCTGGCGCGGGACCACGGAGAAGCGCGCCAGCCGCCCCGGCTCCAGGCTGCCCAGGCGGCCTTCCAGGCCGAAGAACCGCGCCGGGTTGCGGGTGATGAGCGCCACGCCGTCGGCCAGCGCCAGCTCCGGCAGGACGCGCTGCCGAAGCCAGGCCAGCTCGCCCCACACGTCCAGGTCCGGGGCGGAGCACAGCCCGTCCGTGCCGAGGCAGACGTTGACGCCGCGCCGAAGCAGCCCCGCCGCCGGGGCGATGCCCACGCCGATGAACTCGTTGCTGCGCGGGCACAGGCACACGCTGGCCCCGGTGGCCGCCAGCGCGTCCATGTCCGGCTCGGACAGGCGCACGCAGTGCACGGCCAGGGTCTTTTCGTCCAGCAGGCCCAGCTCCAGCGCCAGGGGCAGCGGGCGCTTGCGCGGCGGCTCGTAGCTGGTGAGGAACCCGCGCGAGCGCAGCAGGTCCAGGAAGGCGCTCTGCCCCGTGAGCAGGATCCTGTCCTCCTCCTCGTGCTCGGCCAGGTGCAGGCTGAAGGGCAGGCCGCGCTCGCTGGCGGCGCGCTTGGCGGCCTGGAGCAGCGCCCCGGAGGTGCTGTACAGCGCGTGCCCGGCGGTGGAGAGCAGGCCCCGGCCAAAGGCGTCGGAAACGTCGGACGGCAGGCTGTGGATGAGCGTGGCCGGGTCCTCGGGCACCACGCTCCCGATGGCCTCCTGGAACGAGGCGGAGAACAGCCCGCTGGCCGCCAGCAGCCCGGCCATGGCCGGGGCGTTGCGGGTGCTGATGTCGGCCACGAAGGCCGTGCCGCGCGCCTCCAGGCGCATGAGCTCGCGCTGGATGAGCGGGGTCTCGAAGGCGTAGAGCGCGTGGTCCAGCATGCTGGTGACCCAGGGCACGAAGCCCTGGCCGCGCACCAGCCGGTCCTTCAGGTGCGTCATCTCCAGGTGGGTGTGGCTGTTGAACACGGCCGGGGCCAGGGTCGCGTCGCCCAGGTCGCGCACGGCGCCGGGGTGGGCGGCCTTGATGTCGGAATAGCGGCCCACGGCCAGGATGGCGCGCTCCCCGCCCATGCCCGTGTCCTCGCAGGCCACGGCCCCGTCCTCGATGACGGGCGGCAGGCCGGGGGAGACGGGCAGGACTTTGGCGGCGCGGAAGATCTCGGCCATGGCGTTCGGACACTCCTGTGGCGCCGGGGCGCGGCGCAAAAAAAGGGGACCTTCCGGCCCCCTTTCGGTTACAAGCTGGTGATGGCTTCCTGCGGCTCGCTGAGCAGGAACTTGCCCTCCGCGATCCAGGATTTGAGCTTCTCGGCGATCTCCAGCGACATGGTGTAGCTGGTCACCGGCACGGTGGGGGTCTTGCGGCCGCCCACGTCGATCTCGCCGCTCATGAGCTCTTCCAGGGTCACGTGGCCCAGGATGCGGTTGACCCCGTTGGGATAGTCGTAGCCGTAGTCGCGCACGGGCATGTGGATCTCGGCGTTGGAGACGCCGGTGCGCCAGGCCAGGTCCTCGTCCAGGATGGGAATGGGGATGCCCACGCCCATGTTCAGCGTGCAGCCGTAGCCCACCATGGAGATGCCGCGCACGTAGCGCGCGTCCATCTGCTTCAGGTCGCCCTTGAGCTCCAGGGTGCCGGAGGCCGTGAGCGGGATGCCGCGCTCGTTGCGCTGGGGCTTGGCCACGTGCTGGGTGCCCGCGCCGATGACATACCCGATGCCGCCGCCCAGGAAGATCCGCGTGCCCAGGCCGATGGTGCGCAGGTACGGATCGTTGAACAGGGGCGAGAGCTGGCCCGCGGTGGCGAAGTTGGCGTTGCGCCCGCCGGGCTTCAGCGGGCCCATGTAGGTGTAGATGGTGCGGCCCGACAGGTTCACCGCGCAGTTGTAGTTCTGGTAGCAGTTGCGCGGATTGAGCAGCTGGGCGTAGGGCAGCCCGGCCAGGGTCACGTCCTTCTCCAGCTCCTTGCGGGGGTAGCAGTCCGTGCCGTAGGCCTTGGCGCGCAGGCGCACGGGCTTTCCGCGCAGCAGGTCCTCGATGACGTGGCCGCCGCCGTAGGCGAAGCGCCCGGGGTAGACCTTGTTCAGCGGATCGTCGGCGGAGGGCTCGGTGACGCCGATGTAGGCGTCCACGGCGGCCAGGCCGGCGTAGCAGGGCACGTTGTTCAGCCACACCTGGCTGGCCTTGATGAGCGGGGGCTCCTGGCCGAAGTTGAAGAGCATGCCCGAGGAGCACATGGGCGAGAAGGTGCCCGTGGTCACCACGTCCACCTCGCGGGCGGCGCGGGTCTTGCCCATGCTGCGCACGGCCTCGACCATCTCCTCGGCGGTGAGCACAACGGCCTTGCCCTTGCGGATGCGCTCATTGATCTCGGCGATGGTCTTGGAGGTCTTGAGCGGGCCCTGGCCCTTGGCAGGGGCCTTGGCGGCGGTTTTGCCGGCGGCGGGCTTCTTCTCGGCCTTGGGGGCGACTTTGGTGTCGGCCTTGGGGCTGGCCGCGGGTTTTTTGGCTGCGGCGGCCTTCTTCGGTTTCTCGGCCATGGTCTTCCTCCGGATGGCGCGCCTGGGCGCGCAGGGAACTCGTTGGACACGCGGACGGAGCGGGGGTCGCGTTTTCCACAGCGCGTTCCTTTTTTAGAACAAGATGTGGAAAAATCCGGCGCTTCCCGCACGTTCCAGCATGGCCCAAATCGGCCGGAAAGGCAACGCTTTTCCGGTGCGGGCGAGTGGTCGTATTTGCTTGGCATTGGTTGCGTTTTGGGGTAGAAACGCATATTCGACGGCGCTCGGCGCGCCCCCTGGTGTGACCGGGAAAATTCTCCTGGTTTTTCCACAAATTGCAGTCTCTGGAAGAAACGAAGCCCCGCGTGAAGAAAGCCCTGCGCGACCATATGGCCGCCGCCTGCTCCGAGCAGGAGCTCCGGCGCTGGTTCGACCCCCTGGACATAGACATGGCCGAGGGTGGGGGAGAGGTGCGCGTGCGCTTTCCGCACAGCTTTTTCGCCCAGTGGTTCGCCGGGCGCATGCAGGATCAGTTCGAGTCCGAGCTGTTCCGCTTCCTGGGCCACGGCGGGTGCGACATCCGCTACCTGGTGGGGGGCAAAACCAACGGACCGAACGGCGACGGCGCGGCCGACCCGCAGGGCTCCGCCCCGGGAGCGGGCCGATCCGGCAACTCCGGCAGCTCCGCCAACTCCGGCGGACAGTCCCCCCGCCACATCGCCTATCCTTTCGACGCCCAGTTCAGCTTCGACAGCTTCCTGACCAACTCCAAGAACTACTTCCCGCTGGAGACGGCCCGGCAGGTGGCCCGCGGAGAGGACGCCCAGTTCAACCCCTTCGTCATCTGCGGCAAGTCCGGCTCGGGCAAGAGCCACCTGCTCAAGGCCATCGCCAACGACATCGCCAAGCGCCACCCGGTGTCCTCCATCCTGGTCACCACCGGCGAGGGCCTGAAGGAGCTGTACAAGACCGGGGGCGAACCGGGAACCAATGTCGACGCCGGGCCGGAGCGAACCCTGGCCGCGCGGCAGTACCTTTCCGGCCACAGCTTCCTGCTCATCGACGACATCCACTGGCTCTCCGGCGACGCCGGGCTGCAGCACGAGCTCCTGGCCCTGTTCAACGCCTTCCAGGACCAGGGCAAGCAGATGGTGTTCACCTGCGCCGACCGCGTGGCCGCGCACGATGACATCGTGCCCGCGCTGCGCTCGCGCCTGGAGGGCGGGCTGGTGGTCACGCTCAAGCAGCCGGACCTGGAGATCCGCGCCCAGTTCGTGCTGGACCGCGTGCGGGCCAAGAAGCTGCCCCTCTCCAAGGACCAGGTGCTGACCCTGGCCCAGCGCTTCCAGAATTTCCGCGCCCTGGGCGGCATCCTCATCAAGCTTTTGGCCTTCCGCGAGCTGGTGAGAAAGGACATCTCCGCGCGCGACTTCGAGCAGATCCTCATGAGCACCGAGGAGCGCGACCAGCCCGCCGTCACCCCGGAGACCATCATCAGCGTGGTGTGCGAGCACTACCAGGTGGGCCAGAAGGACGTGCTGGGCGAGGACCGGCGCCAGAACATCGCCCTGGCCCGGCAGGTGGCCATGTGGCTGTGCCGGCAGATGCTGGGGCTGTCCTACCCGGCGCTGGGCCGGGCCTTCGGCGGCAAGGATCATTCGACGGTCATCTATTCCGTCAAGAAGATCCAGGACTTGCAGGCAGACGACAAGATTTTGAAACAGCTGTTGAAAGATTTGAAGGTTCGCTGTCGGCAACCGTAGGCTTGTGCCGAACGGGCGCGTGAAACACCAGCCTGTTTGTGTGAGACAACAAGACGTGTTCCAAAATAATGCTGAACCGACGGTATGTTGCATAAGTTGGGAACAAACGATCCGGGCTAATAGAAGCCATCAAGGAGAAGACATATGTTTGTGAAGGTTGTGAGAGACGACATCATCGAAGGCCTGGCCAAATCCGCAGGCATCATCCCGGCCAAGACCGGGGCGGCCTTCCTGCGCAGCATCTGGCTGGAGGCCGGGGACGGCAGCCTGCGCATCATGTCCACGGACTCAAGCCTCGAGTTCGCGGGCGAATATCCCGCCAAGGTGGAGGCCCAGGGCCGCGCCGGGGTGCAGGGCCGCGCCTTTTATGAACTGGTCCGCAAGCTGCCCGCGGGCGAGCTGACCATCAAGACCGACGCCGAGGGCAAGAACGTGCACGTGGAGCAGGGCAGCCGCAAGTACAAGCTGCCCGCCAACGAGGCCGAGTGGTTCCAGCCCTTCAGCGAATTTCCCGGCGGCGACACCGTGTTCTGGAGCGGCAGCTTCCTGCAGGAGCTCATCGACCGCATCAGCTTCTGCATCAGCGAGGAGGACAGCATGGAGGCCATCGCCTGCCTGTCCATGAAGCCCGTGGACGACGGAACGGGCGGACGGCGCGTGGAGGTCTGCGGCCTCAACGGCCACCAGTTCGCCATGTTCACCTTCGTCAACGAGGAGATCGTGGCCGTGCTGCCCGCCGAGGGCGCGCTCATCCAGCGCAAGTATCTGGCCGAGCTGAAAAAGTGGCTGGGCGCGGACGAGGTGGAGATGGCCCTGGGCGAAAAGCGCCTGTTCCTGCGCACCGGCGACCACCGCGAGACCTTCAGCCTGCCGCTGTCGTTCTACCAGTACCCCAACTACCAGGGCTTCCTGTCCAAGCTGAAGGACCCCTCCTCCTCCCGGCTGACGTTGAACCGCGCCGAGCTCATGGACAGCCTGGAGCGCATCGCCATCTTCAACACCGAGAGCAACCGCTGCACGTACTTCCTGTTCAGCCCCGGCGAGGTGGTGCTGTACAGCCAGGGCCAGGATGTGGGCACCGGCACCGAGAGCCTCTCCGCCAGCTTCCAGGGCGACCTGCAGCGCATCGCCTTCCCCACCAAGAACCTCATCGAGATCCTCTCGCACTTCACCAGCGACGAGGTGAGCTTCACCCTCACCGGAGCCGAGGCCCCCTGCGGCATCTCCGGATCGGTGGACGCCGACTACGACGTGATCATCATGCCCATGATGATCCAGGAAGAAACCTACTACGCCGAAGAAAACGCCTAAGGAAGGACCAGGCCCGCAATGACCGACAAGGAAAAGAACGCCGCCGCGTATACGGCGGACAGCATCACGGTACTCGAAGGCCTCTCCGCCGTGCGCAAGCGCCCGGCTATGTACATCGGCTCCACCGACATCCGGGGCCTGCACCACCTGGTCTACGAGGTGGTGGACAACGCCATCGACGAGGCCATGGCCGGATATTGCACCAGGGTGAAGATCACCCTGCACATGGACAACTCCTGCACCGGGGCGGACAACGGCCGCGGCATCCCCGTGGACATGCACCCCAAGGAGAAGAAGACGGCCCTTGAGGTCGTCATGACCATCCTGCACGCGGGCGGCAAGTTCGACAACGACGCCTACAAGGTCTCCGGCGGCCTGCACGGCGTGGGCGTGTCCGTGGTCAACGCCCTGTCCGAGACGCTCACCGCCACGGTGAAGCGCGGCGGGCGCACCTACCGCCAGACCTACGAGCGCGGCATCCCCGTCACCCCGGTGGAGGACGTGGGCGAGGCCGTGGGCACCGGCACCAAGGTGCGCTTCAAGCCCGACGGGGACATCTTCGAGACCGACCAGTTCGAGTACGCCGTCCTGAAGAAGCGCCTCCAGGAGCTGGCCTACCTCAACCGGGGCCTGGAGATCGAGTTCCTGGACGAGCGCACCGGCGACAAGGACTTCTTCAAGTTCGAGGGCGGCATCAAGAGCTTCGTGGAGGACCTGAACCAGGGCCAGACCACGGTGCACGACATGATCTACGCCATCGGCGACATGGACTCCGGCGCCTCGGGCAAGGGCATCGTGGTCACCGAGTTCGCCCTGCAGTACAACGCCAGCTACAAGGAAAACGTCCAGACCTTCGCCAACAACATCCGCACCATCGAGGGCGGCACGCACCTGGTGGGCTTCAAGACCGCGCTGACCCGCGCGCTGAACACCTACGTGCAGAAGAGCGACCTGGCCAAGAAGATCAAGGAGAAGCTCTCCGGCGACGACGTGCGCGAGGGCCTGACCTGCGTCATCAGCGTCAAGCTGCCCATGCCCCAGTTCGAGGGCCAGACCAAGACCAAGCTCGGCAACTCCGAGGTCACGGGCCTGGTTTCCGGCCTGGTGTACGAGAAGCTCTCCCAGTTCCTTGAGGAAAACCCCAAGGAGGCCCGGGCCATCATCGAGAAGGTGGTGGACGCCGCCCGCGCCCGCGAGGCCGCGCGCAAGGCCCGCGACCTGGTGCGCCGCAAGGGCGCGCTGTCCGACAACTCCCTGCCGGGCAAGCTGGCCGACTGCCAGAGCAAGGACCCCGGCGAGAGCGAAATCTTCATCGTCGAGGGCGACTCCGCAGGCGGCTCGGCCAAGCAGGGCCGCAACCCGCGCATCCAGGCCATCCTGCCCCTGCGCGGCAAGATTCTGAACGTGGAGAAGACCCGCTACGACAAGATGCTGGGCAACAAGGAAATCCGGGCGCTCATCACCGCCATGGGCGTGGGCGTGCCGGGCACCGGCGAGGAGGACGGGCCGGACTTCGACCGCCTGCGCTACCACAAGATCGTCATCATGACCGACGCCGACGTGGACGGCAGCCACATCCGCACGCTCCTGCTCACGTTCTTCTTCCGCCAGTACCGCGAGCTCATCGACCGCGGCTTCGTGTACATCGCCCAGCCGCCGCTGTTCCGCGCGCACAAGGGCAAGTTCGAAAAATACATCAAGGACGAGAAGGAGCTGCACGCCTTCCTGCTCACCCAGGCCGAGAAGGCCCTCACCGCGCGCACCAACCCCCAGGGCGACGGCGCCGCCGAGCCGCGCGAGTTCACCGGCAAGGAGCTGCGCAAGCTGCTCGACCAGGTGCGCCAGCTCAAGGATCGCGTGCGCGAGGCCCTGCACATGGGCATCGAGGAGGCGCTGTTCCTGGGCCTGGTGGGAAGCGGCAGGCTCACCCCGCGGGACTTCACCCTGGCCGCCCTGGCCGAGATGATCGGCGAGGACGTGGACGAAGTGCTGGACACGGACGAAGTGGTCGCCGGCGAGGACGGCGAGGGCGAGCTGATCCCGGCTCCCCGCCTGCCCCGGCCCAGCCTCACCGACGAGGAGCGCGCCAGCGTGCGCGGCCTGGACGAGCTGGTGGCCCCGGTGCTGGCCGCCGGGTTCAAGGCCATGCTCGACGTGGAGGAAGACGAGAGCGAGCGCCGCATCTTCGTGGTGTTCACCAGCGCCAGCGGCCACCGCACGCGCCTGGCCGTGGACTTCTTCGGTTCCAAGACCTACCGCAAGGCCCAGGAGCTGAACGAGGAACTGCTGATGCTTTGCGGCGGCGAGGAATTCACCCTCACCCGGGCCGAGGGCGCGGGCGAGATCAAGGTCGGCGGGTTCTTCAACCTGCTCTCCACCGTGCTCGACGAGTCGCACCGGGGCTACACCGTGCAGCGCTACAAGGGCCTGGGCGAAATGAACCCCGAGCAGCTCTGGCAGACCACCATGGACCCGGACAAGCGCACCCTGCTGCAGGTCAAGATCGAGGACGGCGAGGAAGCCGACCGGATCTTCAGCGAGCTCATGGGCGACTCCGTGGGCCCGCGCCGCGAGTTCATCGAGCGCAACGCCATGACCGTGGAAGACCTGGACATCTAGGCAAGTCAGGGCGGCGGGCCGGGGAGAAATCCGCTGGCGCGCCGCGTTGTTGGAGTTCTTTGCAGATCATTGCGGATAACCTGCTGGCCGGACCCGGAAACCCCGAAACGCAAGGGCGGGCGGCCTCTGGAGGAAATACGTGAGTCAGAATGTGACCATTGAACGCGAGATGCGCCGGTCCTACCTTGAGTATTCGCTCTCGGTCATCGTGGGCCGCGCCATCCCGGATGTGCGCGACGGCCTCAAGCCCGTGCACAGGCGCATCCTTTTCGCCATGCACGAGCTGGGCAACAGCTACAACCGCGCCTACAAGAAGTCCGCCCGCGTGGTGGGCGACGTCATCGGCAAGTACCATCCCCACGGCGACAGCGCGGTCTACGACGCCCTGGTGCGCATGGCGCAGGAATTTTCCATGCGCGACACCCTGGTGGACGGGCAGGGCAACTTCGGCTCCATCGACGGCGACGCCGCGGCGGCCATGCGTTACACCGAAGTGCGCATGAGCAAGCTGTGCAGCGAGTTTTTGGGCGACATCGAGAAGAAGACCGTCGATTTCCGGCCCAACTACGACAACACGCTGGAAGAGCCCGTGGTGCTGCCCGCCAAGGTGCCCAACCTGCTTTTGAACGGCAGCTCGGGCATCGCGGTGGGCATGGCCACCAACATCCCGCCCCACAACCTGGGCGAGCTCATCGACGGCTGCCTGATGGTGCTGGACCACCCCAACTGCACCCCGCGCGAGCTGCTTCCGCTCATCAAGGGCCCGGACTTCCCCACCGGAGGCCAGGTGTACGCCGGGCGCGGCCTGGCCGACGCCTATCTCACCGGCCGCGGCAGCATCAAGATGCGCGGCGTTGTCAGCGTGGAGGAGGGCAAGAAGGGCGGCAAGGAGAACGTGGTCATCACGGAGATTCCTTACGCGCTGAACAAGTCCAGCCTGGTGGAAAAGATCGCCGCCCTGGTCAACGACAAGAAGATCGAGGGCGTGGCCGACCTGCGCGACGAGTCCGACCGCAAGGGCATCCGCATCGTGCTGGAGCTCAAGCGCGGGGCCATCCCGGACATCGTCATCAACGCCCTGTTCAAGTACACCCCGCTGGAAACCAGCTTCGGCATCAACATGATGGCCGTGGTGGGCAACAGGCCCATGCTGCTCAACCTCAAGCAGATCCTGGCCTACTTCCTGGAGCATCGGCGCGAGGTCATCATCCGCCGCACGCGCTTCGACCTGGACAAGAGCGAGGCCCGCGCCCACATCCTGGAAGGCCTCAAGATCGCCATCGACAACATCGACGAGGTGGTGGCCCTCATCCGCGCCAGCAAGACCGTGCCCGAGGCCAAGAGCGGGCTGATGGACCGCTTCGGCCTGTCCGACATCCAGGCCCAGGCCATCCTGGACATGCGCCTGCAGCGGCTGACCAACATGGAGCGCGAGAAGCTGCTTGAGGAATACGCCGAGCTGCTGAAGCTCATCGCCTACCTCAAGAGCATCCTGGCCGACGAGAGCGTGCTCAAGGGCGTCATCCGCGACGAGCTGAACGAGGTGAAGAAGGGCTACTCCACCGAGCGCAAGACGCAGATCGTGTCCGAAGAGGCCACCGACATCGCCATCGAGGACCTCATCCCCGACGACGAGGCGGTCATCACCCTGTCGCGCCGCGGCTACATCAAGCGCACCAGCCTCTCGCACTACCAGCAGCAGAAGCGCGGCGGAAAGGGCATCGCGGGCGTGCAGACCGGCGACGGCGACTTCGTGCACACCTTCCTCTTGACCAGCAATCACCAGTACCTGCTCTTGTTCACCAACCAGGGCCGCATGCTCCAGCTCAAGGCCCACCAGGTGCCGGAAGCCGGGCGCTACGCCAAGGGCGCGCACATCAACAACCTGCTGCCGCTGGAAAAAGAAGAGTTCATCGCCACGGCCATCACCCTGCGCGAGTTCGCCGAGGACCGCCAGTTCCTCTTCGTCACCCGCCAGGGCATGGTCAAGCGCACCGTGGCCTCGGCCTACGCCAACATCCGCTCCACGGGCATCCGCGCGGTGACCCTGAAGGACGGCGACGAACTGATGATGGTCTGCGACGTGAAGGACGACTCCCACGTGCTGCTCGTCACCGAGCAGGGCACGGCCATCCGCTTCCCCGTCGAGGAAGTGCGCCCCATGGGCCGCACCGCCGCGGGCGTCAAGGGCATCACCCTGCGCGGCCGCGACCGCGTCATGGCGGGCGTGGTCACCGGCGACCCGGACCGCGAGCAGATCCTGACCGTGAGCGGCCTGGGCTACGGCAAGCGCACCCCGCTTGACCAGTACCGGGCGCAGTCTCGCGGCGGCAAGGGCATCATCAACATGCGCGTCACCGAGAAGACCGGCAAGGTCGTGGGCGCGGTGATGGTGGCCGAGACCGACCAGATGGTCATTCTGTCCAGCGCCAACAAGATCGTGCGCTTCCCGGTGCGCCAGGTGAGCCTGAACCTGGGCCGCGCCACCCAGGGCGTGCGCCTCATCAACCTGGACGAGGGCATCGTGGTGGCGGGCTTCGACCTGGTGCAGCGCCAGGGCCTCGATGTCGACCAGGACCTGGACGAGGTCATGGACGACGCCCTGAACGGCGACACCGGCACCGAAAACGGCTCCGGCGCCACGGAGCAGTAGCCCGGGGCGGCCATGCCGACTGCACGAACCATACGGACCATCGCCCTGTCGCTGGCGGCGCTGCTTTTGCTGGCCGCCTGCGACAGGGCCGTGTCCGAGGATTCCGGGCGCGACCTGTCCATCGCCCGCGAGGCCTACACCGGCGGCTATTTCCTGGAGGCCGAGACGGCCTACGAGCGCTACCTGCAGTCCGATCCGCAGGGCAAGCACCGCCTGGAAGCCTGGTCCCGCCTTGTCGAAATCAACACCTCGGTGAAGGGCGACCAGGCCAAGGGCGTGACCCTGCTGGAAACGGCGACCCTGGAGTTCGCCACGCGCCCGGAGCTGAACTGGCCGCTGCTGTACCGCCTGGGCGAGCTGTACGAGCAGACCGGCCAGCGCAAGAAGGCCATGGACGCCTGGGGCCGCTGCCTGGACACCGCCGGAAAGGACGCCGCCCGGGCCGTGCAGGCGCAGATGCGCATGGCCGTGGCGGGCCGCGCCCTGGGCCAGCACGACCAGGCCGTGGAGCTCCTGTCCCAGGCCGTGGCCCAGGCCCCGGACGCCGAACTCAAGGGCCGCGCCATGTACGAGCTGGCCCAGACCTACGGCCTCTCCTGGAACTGGCCCAAGAGCAAGGCCATCCTCACCGACCTTCTGGCCATGGACAAGGCCCCGCAGGACCTCAAGGTCATGGGCACCTTCCTGCTGGCCGAGGCCTACGAGTCCGAACGCGACATCGCCAAGGCCCGGGAGCTGCTCCTCTCCATCAAGGACACCTACCCCAACCCCGAGGTCATCGTCGCCCGCCTGGCCAACCTGGGCAAGCGCGACGAAAGCCCGGCCATCGCCAAGCTCCAGCCCGGCGACTCCATGCCGCCGGAAGTGAGCGACGCCCAGACCCCCAAGGCCCGGAAACGGGGCGGGGGGAAGATAGAGTAGAGCGAGTTGGGGG
>JAEXRD010000164.1 GCA_023438245.1 Pseudomonadota bacterium
TGCCGGCCAGGGCAGCGGCGCGCAATTTGAGCAGGTTGTTGCGGCCTGGCCCGCCGGTGCGGCCGAAGAGCAGGGGCATGCGCAGGTTGAAATGTTTGGGGATGTATTGCAGAACAAGCTTTTCCGAAGCCAGCTTGGTGCGCCCGTACACGTTGATCGGGTCGCGGGCTTCGTCAAACTCATGGTAGGGCAGGTCGCGGTCACCGGGGAAGACACTGTCTGAGCTGGCATGCACCAGCACGGCATCCAGTTCGCGTGCGGCATTGACCACGTTCCATGCCACCAGTGTGTTCGACGTCCAGACCAGATCGGGATTGATTTCGCACGAATCGGGGTCACGGTTGGCAGCGGTGTGGATGATCACGTCCGGTTTGTTGGCGAGGAACCAGTCACGCGCGGCGTGGAAATTCACCAGGTCGAGGTCACCGTGCGGGGGCAGGGGGATCATCTCGTGCTCCGCTCCCAGCGTGCGAATACATTCTTCGCCCAGCAGTCCCCTGGCGCCAGTCACAGCGATCTTCATGGTTTTCTCCTGAAAACGGTGTTGGCGTAATCATACCAGAATCCACCGGGGGATATTACAAAGGCCTGCGCAGGGTAGATGCAAGCGGGAAGATACATGCCGGAAATCATTGACCTGAATCCGCTTGCATCTACCGTGGCACAATTCAGGAAGCATTCCCGGCTGGGGATGGTGGGTTGAATGCGCTTATGTGATGGTGATGAATCGCCGGGGAATAATGTCAATCTTCGGGCATTCAACCCACCCTATGTGATTGGATCCCCGGCGTGGCTTCGGTAGGGTAGATGCAAGCGGGGATTTATTTAACCGAAATCTTTGACTTGAATCCGCTTGCTTCTACCGTTGCACAATTTAAGATACATTCCCGCCAGGGTTACGTGATTTTGGCCCGCGGTTGATGCGGCGGAAATCGGGGATTGCGCGCATAGACGGATTAATCCCCCGCCGGCATCAACCCTACACGTCCCTTATTAATTTACCGGGAATATAATGTCAATAATCGCGCATTCAACCCACCCTATATACTTGCGATTTTATTTATCCCCCGTCAGTTGTCTTCAACCGATACCCGACCCCCAGTTCGGTGACGATGTATTCCGGTTTGGATGGGTCTTTTTCGATCTTGCGGCGCAGGTTGGCAATATTGACACGTAACAGGCGGTCTTCATCTTCATACGCGCTGCCCCACACCTGATGGATCAGGTGGCGGTGGGTGAGCACCCGCCCGGCATTCTGCGCCATGGTTTTCAACAGGTCATACTCGGTGGGTGTCAATGTGACGTCATTCCCGGCAACTTGAACCCGGCGGCGGGCCAGGTCAATGTTCAGGTCACCCACTGTGAATGTGGAAACGCCTTCCGGTGTAACCACCCGCCGCATCACCACGCGGATGCGCGCCAGCAGCTCGCCGATGCCGAACGGTTTGGTGAGGTAATCATCCGCGCCGGCATCGAGCGCCAGTATCTTATCCTGCTCCTGATCACGCACCGACAAAATAATGATGGGAATCTGGCTCCACTCCCGCAGCCGGCGGGTGACTTCCACCCCGTCCAGATCTGGCAGGCCCAGGTCCAGAATCAACAGGTCAGGGCGGTTATCCATCACCATCTTGATGGCATCCGCCCCGCAGGCGGCCTCGAACACCGTATTGCCGTGGGCAGAGAGAGACGCGCGCAGAAAACGCCGTATCTCAATCTCATCATCCACGATTAATATCCGCAGGGCGCCGCTCACTATTGATTCATTCTCCGGTATCCAGGCAGGTTGACGGCAGGGCGATGGTCACCTTCAAACCGCCGCCGTCACAATTCTCTGCCCATATTCTACCCTTATGCGCCTCCACTATGCCGGCACAGATCGAAAGTCCCAAACCGGTTCCTTTGACCAAACCCGGGTTGCTGCCCCGGAAGAACTTGTCAAAGATGCGGTCCAGTTCGTTTTCCGGAACACCAAGGCCGTAGTCCCGTACGCTGACCAGCACCTCTTCTTTAACCTGTTCAACCTGAATGATGACGGGCGAATCTGCGGCTGAGAATTTTGCCGCGTTATCCAGAAGATTGCTGACGGCCTGCCCGAACAGGACGGTATCCACCCGGACGGATGGAAATCCATCGGGAATATGTACCTCAACCGGGCGGCCCTGCAAGCGGCGTTCCATCTGGTTCAATATGGCGCCCACCAGGTCCTGAATATCAACCGGTGATTGCTTCAAAGAGACGGAACCGGATTGGATGCGGGTCATATCCAGCAGGTTGCCCACCAGATGGTTCAACTGGCGGGTTTGTTCAGACGCGGAATGCATCAATTCAAGCCGGGTTTCATGGTTGAGCCGGTTCTTCTTTCCGCCGCCGGATTCATCTTCTTCCAGACTGGTCAACACACCCATGATGGATGCCAACGGTGTGCGCAATTCGTGAGAGATCGAGTTGAGCAGTGCAGACTGAAGGTTTTCCGTCACCCGCAGTGACTCTGCGAGGGTGGCCTGTTCGGCAAACAGCGCGCGTTCGATGGCCAGTGCGGCCAGGTTGGTGAAGTTTTCCAGCAGCAGCCGGTCATTGAAATCGGTAAAGCGCCCGTTTCCGTTTGCCCGCACACCCAGCACACCGACTATCCCGTGTGACGTTTCCAGCGGCAGGCAGCGGATGCCCGCGGCCGGCAGGGTTTCGGTTCCGCGCCCGGCGGGTTGACGGTTGTGGTAGGTCCAATCTGCCACGGCCAGTTCGTTACTATCCAAGACCAGCCCATCGGTTGACACCCGCACACTGAGGTCGGCGCCTTCGGGCAGCAGAATGGCCACGTCACATTCAAACGTCTGGCTGATCCGGCGTTCCACTATGTCCAGCACCCGGCCTATATTCACAGCGGCGGTCAGGTCTTTGCTCATCGCGTTGATCGCGCGCGCATTGTTTTCCCGTTTCTTAAGCTGGTCCACCTGGTCACGTAATTGTGACGCGGAAGAACTGATGATCAAGCCCACAGCCAACAGAGCGATGAACGTTACGATATATTCGGTATCGGTGACTGTAAAACTGTAATACGGATGGATGAAAAAGAAATCAAAAACAAGTACGCTTGCCAATGATGCCAGAATGGATGGCCCGCGTCCAAAATAGACGGCAGAAATTACCACGGCCGCCAGATAGAACATGACCAGATTTGTCGGTTCCAGATCACGCAGGAAAAGGGCATTGAAGACTGATATCAGGCTGACCAACAGGAGACTGTACAGATAGCGCCCCCAGCGCCGTTTCAACAGGTGAGATGTGGGCGGCAGGGTGACCGGCTCCATCTTTTCTTCACTGATGACATAAATATCGATCGAACCGCTTTCCCGCATGATCTGGTCAATCACCGAGCCGCCGCGCAATACTTCAAGTAGACGGGGGCGCAGCGGTTTGCCGGCGATAATTTTGGTGACGTTATTGCGGCGGGCGTAGTCGATCACGGCCTGTGATACGGTTGTGCCCACCAGATATTCCACGTGTGCGCCGAGTTGTTCGGCCAGGCTGAGGTTGCGCACCACCCGCTCGTGGCTTTCCGGCGGCATATGCGTGTGACCGGGCGTTTCTACAAACGAAACGATCCACTCGGCGTTCAAGTCATCCGCCAGGCGGCGGCCGGCGCGGATCAACCGTTCGCCCAGCGGGTGTGAACTGATGCATACGAGTATCCGGTCACCAGCCTTCCACGGCCCGGCAATGGATTCCGCCTGCATGTATGAACGCATCTGGGTATCCACCTGTTCGGCGGCGCGCCGCAGGCTCATCTCACGCAGGGCGGTGAGGTTGCCCTTGCGGAAGAATTTCTCGATCGCCCGGGAAGCCTGATCCGGGATATATACTTTGCCTTCCTTCATCCGCTGGATTAATTCATCCGGCGGCAGGTCGATGACTTCGATCTCGCTGGCTTCATCAATGATCCGATCGGGCACCGTTTCGCGCACGGTCACCCCGGTGATCTGCCGGACGATATCATTCATGCTTTCCAGATGCTGAATATTGACCGTGGTATACACGCTGATGCCGGCGGCCAGCAGTTCTTCCACATCGGTGTAACGTTTCGGGTGACGGGACCCCGGCACATTGGTGTGTGCCAGTTCGTCTACCACTACCAGTTGGGGCTTGCGCGCCAGAATGGCGTCGATATCCATCTCGGTGAGGTCAACGCCATGATAGGCGATTTTTTTCCGCGGGATGATCTCCAGCCCGGCCAGTTTGGCTTCGGTATCTCGGCGGCCGTGGGTTTCAATCAACCCGATGACCACATCCACATTCTGGTCTTTACGCTGACCGGCGGCTTCGAGCATGGCATAGGTTTTACCCACACCGGCAGCATAGCCGAGGAATATCTTCAATTTCCCGTGCTGGTGCGATGATTCTTCCGCCTGCACTCGGGCCAGTAAGGCATCAGGGTCGGGCCGTTGAGTTTCTGTCATGGCTTTATTGTACTGAATCCAGGGCTAGATTAAGTGAAAGAACATTCACCCTGGGTTCACCAAATATGTACAGGAAGGGCTTTTCAATGTGCGCGGTCACCAGATCGTGCACTGTTTGTTCCGGCAGCCCGCGGGCGGCGGCCACACGGTGCACCTGGTAATATGCGGCTGACGGGCTGATATCCGGGTCCAGGCCGCTGGCGGATGCCGTGACAAGGTCAACGGGAACGGGCAGGGTGTTATCCGGATCGGCGGCTTTGAGCCGGGTCATTCGTTCTTCCACCTGCCGGGCGAGTTCAGGGTTTAACACACTCAGGTTTGACGCACCCGAGGCCGCCGCGTTATACGGTTGGCCGGCCGTGGCTGACGGACGTCCCCAGAAGTATTTCGGGCTGGTAAATTCCTGCCCGATGTTCTGCGATCCGATGATTAAACCATCCGCCGACTTGATCAGGCTGCCCCCCGCCTGCCAGGGGAAGATCACAACCGCAAGGCCGGTCACCAGCAGCGGGTAGAGAATACCGGTTATCAGTATAAAAAGTACGAGAAATGCCAGAGATTGCTTAAATATTTTTGTCATTTGTGCTTCCCGGAAGTCGGTGAGCTTCTTCCCATTCGAGAGATGAAATTTCCATCTCCAATAATTCAAGACGGTTATTCCAGAAAATAACCCACTGCAGAACAATCGCCAGGATAATTATCTGGAATAATAAATTGGCGTTATCAGAAACATGCAGCATGTGTTCGCCGTACTCCAGTATAAAGGCCAGGGGAATGGCGACCCAGAACATCAGGCGGCACATGGCGAGTCGGGGATATTTCATTGCTTCTCCATCCTAGTGAACACCAACAGCAAAGAGGACCATATCAATGATCTTGATGCCAATGAACGGCGCCACCAGCCCGCCCAGGCCGTAGATCAGCAGGTTATCGCGCAGCAGCTTTGACGCGCCCACGGCCCGGTACGGCACGCCGCGCAGCGCCAGCGGGATCAGCATGATGATGATCAGCGCGTTGAAGATCACGGCAGAGAGGATGGCGCTGAATGGTGATGACAGCCCCATGAAATTGAGCAGACCAAGCTGCGGGTAGGTGCCGGCAAAGGCCGCCGGGATGATGGCAAAGTATTTGGCGATGTCGTTGGCAATACTGAACGTGGTCAGCGAGCCGCGGGTCATCAACAGCTGCTTGCCGATCTCCACGATCTCGATCAGCTTGGTGGGGTTGGATTCGAGGTCGATCATGTTGGCGGCTTCACGCGCCGGCTGGGTGCCAGTATTCATGGCGACGGCCACATCAGCCTGCGCCAGGGCAGGGGCATCATTGGTGCCGTCGCCGGTCATGGCCACCAGGCGGCCTTCCGCCTGAATCTCGCGGATCAATTTCAACTTATTTTCGGGCGTAGCCTGTGCCAGAAAATCGTCCACTCCGGCTTCCGCGGCGATGGCGGCGGCGGTCAACGGGTTGTCGCCGGTGATCATGATGGTTTTGATGCCCATCTTTCGGAGCTGGGCAAAGCGTTCGTTCAGCCCACCTTTGACCACATCCTTCAGGTGGATGATGCCCAGCGGCTTCTCGTTCTTAGTTACCACCAGCGGTGTGCCGCCTGTTTTGGCGATGCGTTCCACATTCTGGCGCAGTTCCACCGGAATGGTTTGGCCCGCTTCTTCCATATAGGCGTACATGGTATCGGGCGCGCCTTTGCGGATGCGGGTATGGTCAAGGTCAACGCCGCTCATGCGCGTCTGGGCGGTGAAGGGGATGAAGCGCATGCCCTCGGGGTAATCTTCGCTGGAGGACACGGTGCGGCCGCGCAGGTTGAATTTCTCTTTAGCCAGCACCACCACACTGCGTCCCTCGGGGGTCTCATCGGCCAGTGACGCGAGCTGTGCCGAGTTAGCCAGGTCTTTTTCCGTCACGCCGCTGACGGGCAGAAAAGCTACTGCCTGACGGTTGCCCAGGGTGATGGTGCCGGTCTTGTCGAGCAGCAGCACGTCAATATCACCGGCGGCTTCCACGGCGCGGCCGGAGAGGGCGATCACGTTGCGCTGGATCAGGCGGTCCATACCGGCGATGCCTATGGCCGAGATCAGCCCGCCGATGGTGGTGGGGATCAGGCAGACCAGCAGGGCGATCAGCACGGTAATGGTGACGGGCGTCCCCTTGCCGGCGGTTTGCACACTGTAGAGTGAGAACGGCAGCAGTGTGGTGCAGACCACCAGGAAAATGATGGTGAAAGATGCCAGCAGGATGTTCAGCGCGATTTCGTTGGGGGTTTTACTGCGTTTCGCGCCTTCCACCAGCCCGATCATCTTGTCCAGAAAACCCTCACCGGGGTCGGAAGAGACTTTGACCACCAGCCAATCGGAAAGCAGGCGGGTTCCCCCGGTGACAGCCGAGCGGTCGCCGCCGGCTTCGCGGATCACCGGGGCCGATTCGCCGGTGACGGCGCTCTCATCCACGGAGGCAATGCCGATCACGATCTCGCCGTCAGCCGGCAGGATGTCGCCGGTTTCCACCAGGTACAGGTCACCCTGGCGCAGTTTTGTCGATTCGGTCAGTACAAAGGCATCTGGTTTCTCCCCGGGTTTAATACCCTTTGAAACCTTCTTTGCCTGCGTCTCCTGACGGGTTTTGCGTAAAGCGTCCGCCTGGGCTTTGCCGCGGCCTTCGGCCAGAGCTTCAGAGAAGTTGGCGAAGATTACGGTAAACCACAGCCAGGCGGTGATGGAGCCGATGAACCACGCCGGGGCTTCGCCCTGGCCTGTCAGCGCCTGAATGAACAGGAAAGTGGTCAACAGGCTGCCGATTTCCACGATGAACATGACAGGGTTGTGCATCATGCGGGCGGGGTTGAGTTTGGTGAACGCGTCCACAACCGCTTTCCGGTACAGACCGGAAACGCGCTTGGTTTTCTTGCGGGGAATAATTTCAGTTACCATAGGGTTAAAGTCCTGCCATAAACAGATGTTCAATGATGGGCCCGACGGCCAGTACGGGCAAAAAGTTCAGCGCGCCCACAATCAGGATGATCAAAACCAGCCAGCCGATAAACAACGGTGTGGTGGTGGGCAGCGTACCGGCGCCCACCGGGATCTTCTTCTTGCCGGCCAGCGAACCGGCCAGCGCCAGCGTGGGGATGATCAGCCAGAAACGGGCGATGAACATGGCTGCCGCGCCGGCGAGGTTGTAGAACATTGTGTTGGCGTTCAAACCGGCGAAGGCTGACCCGTTATTGTTGCCCATCGAGGTGAAACCATACAGCACCTGACTCAGTCCGTGCGGACCGGGGTTGGTGATGCCGGCCTGACCGGCGGCGGTCATCAGCGCGACGGCCGTGAGCGATAGAACAAGCAGAGGCATGATCAAGATCAGCAGCGCGGCCATTTTGATCTCAAATGGTTCGATCTTCTTGCCCAGGTATTCGGGGGTGCGGCCCACCATCAGCCCTGAAATGAACACGGCAACAATCACAAAGATCAATATGCCGTACATGCCTGAACCCACACCGCCGGGAACCACTTCACCCAACTGCATCAGCACCAGCGCGGAAAGCCCGCCGAGCGGCATGAACGAATCGTGCGAGGCGATCACCGCGCCGGATGACGTAGCCGTGGTGATGGAAGCAAACAGCGCAGAGACAGGCGCACCGAAGCGTACTTCCTTGCCTTCCATATTGCCCTGTGACTGGTCCAGCGTCATTCCCGCGGGGGCGGCTTTGGCCAGTGCCGGGTTCCCCGCGGCTTCAGATACGCAGGCTAATGTTGTGAAGGCCAGCAACAGGATTATCATGGCCGTGAGAATGGCCCAACCCTGGCGGGTATCACCCACCAGTTTGCCATAGGTGAACGTCAGCGCAACGGGGATGGCGGTTTCGGCCAGCATCAACAGCAGGTTGGAAAGCGGCGACGGATTCTCAAAGGGGTGCGCGGCGTTGGCATTCATGAACCCGCCGCCGTTAGTCCCCAGGTGTTTGATGGCCACCTGCGAGGCGACCGGTCCGGCCGCGATGGTCTGCGCGGCCGGGGAATCAAGGGGCGTTGCCTGCAGAGCGGGAGAGAGAGTCTGGACGGACCCCAACCCGGCCAGAACAATACCCAGCACAATCGAAAGGGGTAAAAGGATATACAGGATCCCGCGGGTAAGGTCAACCCAGAAACTGCCCAGATTGGCGGTTTGTTTGCGGATCAGGCCGCGGATCAGAGCCATCATCACCGCCATGCCGGTGGCTGCCGAGAGGAAATTCTGCACGGTGAAGCCCACTGTTTGCGAGAATAGGCTCATGGATGCTTCACCGGAATACGACTGCCAGTTGGTGTTGGTCACAAAGCTGACGGCGGCGTTAAACGCCTGGTCCGGCGCGATGGGCGGCATAGCGGCTGAATTTAAAGGAAGCACATGCTGCAACCGCAGAAGCAAGTAGAGGAAAACAATACCGGCCAGGTTGAACAGTAACACGGCAATGCTATATTGCTTCCAGGTCATCTCTTCGTCGGGCGAAGTGCCGGTCAGGCGATAGATAAACCCTTCCACCGGGCGGACTTCCGGCGAAAGGAAAGTCTTCTCACCGGAATAGACAGCCGCCATATACCCGCCCAGCGGTTTGACCAGAGCCAGTAATAGAACGAAAAATAATCCGATTTGGAGCCACTCAGAGGCTGCCATCAGAACTTCTCCGGAAACAACAGCGCGGCGAACACATACACCAGCAGCGCCAGAACGATCAAGCCCATCACCAGGTACATCATTTCTGTTCCTTCAGCTTTTCAATGCCGCACAGAAAAAGGAAAGTGACGGCGCTCAACAGGATGAAAACGGTCAACACAATAAGATCAGACATATCAACTCCACGAATTAATCTCAATCTGGTTATAGCTTCACGGGTGTTAAGCCGGTGTTAAGGAGGTTGGCTTTCGTGTAAATATTCTGTTTTGTCACGGCTTTTATTGCGGCCAGAAAACTATTGGGCCGGGGCAAGTGCTGTATACTTTGGAATACGAGATGTTATGTACGGGAGGAAACCAGCATGAACCTGGATCAATTTCAGTGGATCAATTCGCCGGATAAATTCAGCATAGGCAAAAACTCGCTCGAGATGGTCACCCAACCGGAGACGGATTTCTGGCAGCGCACCTACTATGGGTTTCAACACGATACCGCCCACGCGTTCGTGATGCCGGTGATTCAAAGGGAATTTTCCTTCACCGTGAAGGCAGCCTGGAAGCCGGTCAAACTGTTTGACCAGTGCGGCATTGTGCTGTATCAGGATGCCGATAACTGGTTCAAAGCCTCGGTGGAATATGAGGGCGAGAAAATTTCCAAGCTGGGCAGTGTGGTGACCAACCTCGGCTATTCAGACTGGGCGACCACGGATATCGCCTCATCCATCAATGAAATGACCTACCGCCTCAGCCGCCGCGGGCAGGATTTTCTGATCGAAAATTCGATGGACGGACGGCAATTCGCCCAGATGCGAGTGCTGCACATGCACAATGAAATTGAAGAGGCGGCTATCGGGGTGTATGCCTGCAGCCCACTGGCGGCAACCATGCCGGTGACCTTCACCGGGTTCGACCTGGGCGATTGTATGTGGGAGTTGTACACCAATCCGTAAAGAGGGTTTCAATGGGGATTGCATTTTCTCCGGTAAGGTAGATGCAAGCGGAAGGATAAGATGCGTTCATGCCCGGGCCAGAATCCCCCCTTGATCCCCCCTTCCGGACGGGAAATACACCGTCCGCAAAGGGGGCAAGAACCCGTGGACCGGCCAGATTTCTATGTAGGGGCGTTGCAGCCGGGGCGTCACGCGTCTGTTGGGAATTGACTTCCAATCCGGCTGCATCGCCCGCGGCATTGCCGGGAGGATGGTGTGGATACAGAAAAACCGTTACCTGCCGCCTCGGCGGTTGATGTGTAAACGGGCGGGAAGGGTGTTTGATATTGGCGGACGGATTAATTCCCCACCCCGAAGAGGAGAGGTTAGGTGAGGGGAAAAAGCCTCCTGATATGCGGATCTGCGTATGAAAGCAAAATGCGTGTGATCTGCCGGTAACTGCGATGGCAGAGAATACCCCACACCCGGCCTCTCCCCGGGGGGGAGAGGAGTACCGTGTTAAATCCCTCGCCCTGAAGGGGAGACGAGAAAAACTAAAAACCCCTGAGGATCTTTGAGATTCTCAGGGGTTCGGATTCAACAAGAATAACTTATATCTCCGCGCAGTACACGCAGCCGCGTTTCTCTGCTTCCACGATCGCCTGGTCGGCTGACCAGAAGAAATTTTCTGTGCCGATCATTGTATCCAGCCCGCCGCGTGACAGCATGGTCTGCACACCGGGCTGCACGCTGGCCAGCATCAGCACCGTGCCGGATTTCTTCAAATTCTGGTACAGCGTGGTCAATGACTGTAATCCGGAGGTATCGATCAACGGCACGCCGCGCATCGAAAGGATCAGCGCGTGGGTATTGGTCAACCCGGTAAAGGCTTCGTTGAAGTTGCCGGTGGCGGCAAAGAACAACGGGCCGGTGAGGTATGCCACCCTCACGTGCTTGCAGTGACCGGCGTTCTCGATGCCGCGTCCGCGCAGCTTCTCGGGGTCAACTTCC
Organism: Pseudomonadota bacterium; assembly: GCA_023438245.1. Taxonomy (GTDB): domain Bacteria; phylum Desulfobacterota; class Desulfovibrionia; order Desulfovibrionales; family Desulfovibrionaceae; genus Humidesulfovibrio. The sequence goes on from JAEXRD010000164.1 coordinate 11,062, forward strand.
TGGATCTGGATGTCGATGCTAGAACTGTCATTCAAGAAGACCAGCGCCGAAAGGAACGCGCCGATCATGATGGCCTGGGTCAGGTCAAGCGCCACGGTAGCCAGCAGGGTGATGGTGAAGGTGATGATGGCCGTCTTGAATTTATTGTGGAAGATGTAATGGATGGATTCCCATTCGTTCATGCGCCACGCGGTGACCACCAGCACGCCGGCCAGAGCCGCAAGCGGAATGCGTGACATGACCGGCGCGAGGAAGAACATGGACGCAGTGAGAATCAGCGCGTGGACAATGCTGACCACACGCGTTTTGCCGCCCGATTTGATCCCCACGCTGCTGCGCGCGATGGCAGCCGTTGCCGGAACGCCGCCGAAGAATGGAATGATAATGTTACCCACGCCCTGGGCGATCAATTCCTGGTTGGCCTGCAGGCGGATGCCGGTCATATTGCTGGCCACCGCGCCGCACAACAGGCTTTCGATCGCGCCGAGCGCGGTGATGGTGAGAGCCGGTCCCACGA
>JAEXRD010000053.1 GCA_023438245.1 Pseudomonadota bacterium
GGGCGGGGGAATCTTTTTGGAAAAAAGTTCCCCCGCCCTCCCCCAACTCACCCTACTCCTAGAACGCCTCCACCATGTCGGTGGTCAGTTCGCGGTACAGGTCGGAGACAAGGATGACGCCCAGGACCTTGCCGTTTTCCTCCACCACGGCCCAGCCCCGGCGCTTGCGCAGGAACAGGTCCATGATGGCCGGGAGGGCGTCGTTGGGTTTGAGGGTCGGCACCTCGGCCTCCATGTGTCCGGCCAGGGCGGTGTGGGTGCAGGCGGCGCTGGCCCGGGCGAAGGTCTTGTCGAAGTCCGACTCCTTGGCGATCTTGAGGTCCGGGTCGCGCAGCACCAGCGCGTCCACGGCCTTCATCACGTTCCAGATGCTCACCGCGCCCTTGAGCGCGCCCTTGCTCATCACCAGCACAACATTGTTTTCCGGCGTGGTCTGCTGGCTTTGGCGCATCACGCGCACGGCCTCGGCCAGGCTTGCCGACTCGTCCACCCAGGCGAAGTCCTCGCGCATGAGATCCCAGGCCCGCTTGCGAAACAGCATAGATTTCTCCTTCCCGTGGGTTCCGCCCAATATCCAAGCAACGCCGGGCGGTTGATCATCCTGTAACCCGGCTTGGCCCGGCGGCGCAAGGTGCGCAGGGCGGGAACCGCACGGGGACGGGTGGAAGCGTGCCCGGCGGGCGGAGGGGCGTCCTTGACAAATCCGGTGCCGGACCGCACTCTGCGGGCCATGAACCGCCTTGTTGCCGCCGCCCTGCTTTTGCTGCTGGCCCTGGCCACCGGGCAGGCCCAGGCGGAGCCTGTGCGACCAGTCCAGCCGGAGCCTGTGCGCCCGGTGCAGGCGGAGCATCTTTTTGCCCGCGGCGAGAAGCTCTCCTACGACCTGTACTGGACCGTGGTGAAGGCCGGGTCGGCCACGCTGGAGACGGTTCCGGGCGTGGCGCTGGACGGCCGGAAGACGCTGTATTTCCGGGCGCTGGCCAAGAGCACCCCGTTCATCGACACCTTCTACAAGGTGCGCGACAGCATCGAGAGCTGGGTGGACCCGGGCATGGCGCGGGCCTGGCTGTACAAGAAGGACCAGGAGGAAGGCACCTACATCCGCCACTACCTGGTGCGTTTTGACGAGGGCGGCAGCGTGGCCCACCGCTACAGCAAGGGCGAGCTCAAGAACGCGGTGATCACGCCGTACGGCTGCTTCGATCCGCTTTCCATGCTGTTTTTGTTCCGCACCAAGCCGCTGGCCGTGGGCTACGAGTTCGCCGCGCCGGTGACCGACGGCGAGAAGGCCGTGGTAGGCCGGGCGCGGGTGGTGCGGCGCGAGACCGTGAAGGTGGCCGCGGGCGAGTTCGACACCTTCCTGGTGGAGCCTGAGATTAAAGAGATCGGCGGAGTGTTCCGCAAAAGCCCCGACGCCACGCTCCAGGTCTGGATCACGGCGGACGCCCGGCGCATCCCCGTGCGGGTCAAGAGCAAGGTCATCGTGGGCAGTTTTTCCATGGAGCTGACGGGCTACGAAGGCCCGCAACCGAAATAGCGCAACCAAAGAGAGGGGCCATGAGCCGCAATTCTTCTTCCGGCCGCGGGGGCGTGCGCTCCCGTTCGGGCCGGCATTCCCATTCCAGCACCGGGCGTTCGCCCAGGCACGGCGGCGGCCAGCGCCCCGCCTCGCAGGCCCAGGCCTCGCCCCTGGTGGGCAAGGTGCTGGAGCTGGCGGTGGATTCCTTGGCCCTGGGCGGCGCGGGCGTGGCCCGGATGCCGGAGGAGGTCGAGGGCATGGCGGGCATGGCCGTGTTCGTGCAGGGCGCGCTGCCCGGCTCGCGGGTCAAGGCCCGGCTCACGGCGGTGCACCGGCGGCATGCCGAGGCCGTGGTCGTGGAGGTGCTGCACCTCTCGCCCGAGGCCGTGGAGCCGTTCTGCGGGCATTTCGGCCTGTGCGGCGGCTGCTCGCTGCAGCACCTGGCCCCGAAGGCCCAGCTGAAGTGGAAGGAGCGCCAGATCGTGGAGGCGCTTGCGCGCATCGGCGGAGTGAAGCCGGAGCGGGTGCTCCCGGCCATCGCCGCGCCCGCGCTCACGGCCTTCCGCAACAAGATGGAGTTCGCCTTCCAGGCCCGGGGCGGGGCGCTCATCCTCGGCCTGTACGAGGGCGGCAATCCGGGCCGGGTGTTCGACCTTTCCGCCTGCCCCATCTTCCCGGACAAGGGTTCTGAGCTGGTGGCCGCAGTGCGCGAGATGTGCCGCCAGGCCGGGCTGCCCGCCTATGACCGGGGCACGCGCACGGGCCTGCTGCGCCACCTCGTGCTGCGCCACAGCGTGCACCAGGACGCCTGGCTGGCCCAGGTCATCACCGCGCCCGCCACGCCGGAGCAGGCCCGCGCCATCAGCGCGCTGGGCGAGGCGCTCATGCGCCGCCACCCGGAGCTCAAGGGCTTCGTGCACGCCGAGCGCGCCCGCGCCGACGGCCTGGCCCAGGGCGAGCGCACCCTGCTGACCCTGGGCGAAAGCGCGCTCATCGAGGCGCTGGAGGGGGTGCGCTACTCCGTGTCCGCCGACGCCTTCTTCCAGACCTGCACGCGCGGGGCCGAGGCGCTGTACTCCGGCCTGCGCGAGATGCTCGATCCGGGGCCCGGCGAGGTGCTGCACGACCTGTACTGCGGCGGCGGCGGCATCGCGCTGTTCCTGGCGGGAAGCGCGGGCCAAGACCAGGTGAAGGTGCTGGGGCTGGAGATGAACCCCGCCGCCATCGCCGACGCCGAGGCCAACGCCCGGCTGAACAAGGTGGCCAACTGCCGTTTCCTGCGCGCCGACCTCTCCGGCGAGGAGCCCATGCCCGCCCAGCTGCCCCAGGGCTTCGCCAAGGCCGACGCGGCCATCGTGGACCCCCCGCGCGAGGGCCTGGACGCCGGGCTGGCGCGCTGGCTGACGGAAAACCCCGTGCCCCGGCTGGGCTACGTGTCCTGCAACCCGGCCACCCTGGCGCGCGATGCCGGGATCTTGAAGGGGGCCTACCGGCTGGCGGCGGTGCGCGCGGTGGACCTGTTCCCGCACACGGCGCACGCCGAGTGCCTGGCGCTGTTCGAGCGGGCGTAGGGGTTCCGGGTCCGCTTGCCTGCCGTGGGCAAGCGGGATACATCTCAAGGCTTGACGCACCCAAGGAGGGCCTCATGTCGTCCACCGTCATCCGCAAGAGCCTGCTGCAACTCGTGTTTTCCGGCGCGTTCATGAAGCGCTGGAACGACCGCCTGCGCCCCATGGAACTCATGGAGGTGGACAAGCAGGCCCACAAGATGATCGTGGCCTGGATGCTGCTCTCCCGCGTGTGCGCGGGCATGGCCGACGAGGAGCGCCTGGCGCTCAGCGAGGAGGTCATCGAGGGCGGGCTGTTCGACTACTTCTACCGGCTGGTCATCACCGACATCAAGCCGCCGGTGTTCTACAAGATCAAGGCCAACCGCGAGGACTACCAGAAGCTCACCCAGTGGGTGCTGCCGCAGCTGAAGCCCCGGCTGGCGCCCCTGGGCGAGGCCTTCTGGGGACGCATGACCGACGCGCTCATGGAGCCGGAGGAGGTGACTCCGGCCCGGCGCATCCTCAAGGCCGCGCACCTCTTCGCCAGCTATTCCGAGTTCCGCGTGCTCCGGCCCTTCAACCCGTCCGACGAGGAGCTGCCCGAGATCGAGGAGAGCTTCGTCACCCGGCTGCACGATCTTTCCGACATCCCCGGCGTGGCCGAGCTGCTGGACGGGGGCAACGAGTTCGCGCGCTTCGCGGCCAAGGCCGGGCAGCTGCGCTTCCAGAAGCGCTGGTCGCAGACCCCGCGCGTGCCCGAGACCACGGTGCTGGGCCACATGTTCCTGGTGGCGGCCTTCTCCTGGTTCTTCAGCGTGGAGGCCGGGGCCTGCCGCGCCCGGCGGCAGAACAACTTCTTCAGCGGCCTGTTCCACGACCTGCCCGAGCTCTTGACCCGCGACATCATCTCGCCGGTCAAAAGCGCGGACGCCTCCATCGGCGAGCTCATCAAGCAGTACGAGACCCAGGAGCTGGAGCGCAAGATCCTCGTCCCGCTGCGCACCGGCGGCTGCGCCGAGCTGGCCGAGCGCCTGTCCTACCTGCTGGGCCTGGCCGTGGGCTCGGAGTTCATCGCCACCGTGCGCGAGCCGGGTGACCGCGAGGTGCGCCACGTCACCGAGGGCGACCTGCGCAGCACCTGCAACGTGGACGACATGGACCCCAAGGACGGCCCGCTGCTCAAGATGTGCGACCGGCTGGCCGCCTTCATCGAGGCCGACACCGCCCTGCGCAACGGCATCAACAACGAGCAGCTGCACCAGGCCCGCTGGCGCATCCGGCAGATGTACGAGAACAGGCCGGAAATCATGGGCATTCAGG
>JAEXRD010000063.1 GCA_023438245.1 Pseudomonadota bacterium
CGAACCGGCCCAGCGCGGGCAGCAGGTCCTCCATGCAGGCGGGCGACCAGGTGCGCGCGCCCTCCGGCCCAAGGGGCAGGGCCATGAAGTCCGGGTGCCCGGCCTTGACCTCGGCGAGCACGCCGCGCGGGCAGCCCACCGTGACCAGCCCGGCCCCGGCCCGCAGCGCGCCCAGCGCCGCCAGTTGCGCCGCGCCGGTGAGGCCCTCGCTGCCGCCCAGCACCAGCACGTGCCCGGCCCGGCCCTTGTGCAGCTCCGGTGGCGGGGCCGCGAGCAGATCCAGCAGCGAGCCGTCCATGAGATACTGGCCCGGCGGGGCGGCGTTCATCACGGCCAGCGGCAGGCCGATGTCGCGCACGTGGAGGTCGCCGGTGTAGGGCGCGGCGTGGGGCATGGCGGGGCCGAGCTTGGCGGCGTGGAAGCACACCGTGGCGTCGGCGCGCACGGCCTCCGGCCTCGGCAGGCCGGTGTTGCCGTCCAGGCCCGAGGGCGTGTCCAGGGCCAGCGTGAAGCAGGCCTCGGCAAGCTCGTTCATGGCCTGCACCAGTTCCTTGGCGCCGGGCTTCAGCTCGCCGGTGAACCCGGTGCCAAGCAGGCCGTCCACAAGGATGTCCGGCACGCCGAATTCGGACAGCACACGGTCGAGCAGCGGCTCCACGCGCTCCGGCCTGTCCAGCGGGATGCGGCGGAAAGCCACCCCGGCGCGCTCGGCGATGTTCCAGTGCAGGCGGGCCTCGGGCGAGTACCGGGCCTTGGCGTGGGTGTGCAGCACCAGCGCCTCGGCGCCCCGGTCGATGAGCCTGCGGGCCAGCACGAAGGCGTCGCCGCCGTTGTTGCCGCCACCGGCGACGAGCAGCGCCTTGGCCCCGGAGAGCGGGCCGTAGGCCTTGCGCAACACGTCCAGCGCGGCGCCGCCGGCGTTCTCCATGAGCAGCTCGGCGGGCAGGCCGAAGTCCTGGATGGCGGCGCGGTCCCAGGCGGCCATTTCGGCGGGTGTGGGCAGGGGAGTGGGCATGGACTGGCCTCCTAGCGCTGAAGTTCAGGAAGCGGAAAGAGGAAACGCTACGGCGCGCCCTCCAGGATCACCGTGGCGGCGGCCACGTCGCGCCCGTGGGTGATGGACAGGTGCGCGCGGGTGACGCCAAGGGCCTCGGCGCGGGCCTTGGCCGCGTCATGCAGGCGCAGCTCCGGAGCGCCCGAGGGCAGGCGCACCACCTCGATGCTTTTCACCGTGACGCCCTCGGCGAAGCCGGTGCCCAGGGCCTTGGAGGCGGCCTCCTTGGCGGCGAAGCGGGCGGCCACGTAGGGCGCGGCGTCGTTGGCGGGCATGCTGGCGGCCTCGGCGGCGGTGAGCACGCGGGAGGTGAAACGCTGGCCGAAACGCTCCAGCGAGCGGCGGATGCGGTCCACCTCAGTGATGTCCAGTCCCACGCCCAGGATCATGCTGTTCCCTTAATCGGCGAAGCTGCGCAGGATGTCCACCATGTCGCGGGTGGCCTGGCGCACGCCGGTGAAGATGGCGCGGGACATGATGCTGTGGCCGATGGAGTACTCGCAGATGCCGGGCACGTTCTTGAACGGGTAGATGTTGACGTAGTTGAGCCCGTGGCCCAGGTTCACCTTCAGGCCCAGCTCCTGGGCGTGCACGATGCCTTTCAGGATCTTGTCCAGCTCGGCGCGCACCTGGGAGGGCGTCTTGGCGTCGGCGTAGTGGCCGGTGTGGATCTCGACGTACTGCGCCCCGGTCTTGGCCGCGGCGTCGATCTGCCGGAAGTCGGCGTCGATGAACAGGCTGGCCTCGATCTCCTGGGCCAGCAGCGGGGCCAGGTAGGCGGAGAGTTCGCCCTCGCGCCCGATGCAGTTGAGCCCCCCCTCGGTGGTGAGCTCCTGGCGCTTTTCCGGCACCAGGCATACGGTGTGGGGGCGGATCTTGAGCGCGATGCCCTGCATCTCGGCGGTGGCGGCCATTTCCAGGTTCAGCTTGGTGTTCAGCGTGCGGCGGATGATCTCCACGTCGCGGTCCTGGATGTGGCGGCGGTCCTCGCGCAGGTGCACGATGATGCCCGTGGCCCCGCCCAGCTCGGCCTCGGCGGCGGCGGCGGCGGGTTCGGGCTCGTGGCCCATGCGGGCCTGGCGCAGGGTGGCCACGTGGTCGACATTGACGCAGAGCAGGGGCATGGCGTCCTCCGGATGTTTGGGTTCGCTCCGGGAATCCTACGCGTTCCCGGTGTGCTTGGCAACGCCGGGCTTGAGGCGCGGACCTCGTTGACAGGAAAGGCGGGGCTTTGGTACTCGCTAGACGCCCGCGAAATGGGTGAAGAACATACAGGAGCCTGCATGAACGTCTGCATTGTCGGCACCGGCTACGTCGGGCTGGTCACCGCAGCCTGCCTCTCTGAGATGGGCAACCACGTGCGCTGCGTGGATGTGAGCGAAACGGTGGTGGAGACCCTGCGCGCAGGGAAGGTCCACATTTTCGAGCCGGGGCTGGAGGAACTGGTGCGCCGTAACTGCGCCGAGGGCCGCCTCATCTTCACCACCAGCCTGGCCGAGGGCCTGCACACCGGCAGCGGCCCGGCGGAGTTCGCGTTCATCTGCGTGGGCACGCCCTCCGGCGACGACGGCGTGTGCGACCTGTGCTACGTGGACGCCGTGGCGCGCGAGATCGGCCAGGTCATGGCCCACCCGCTCATCGTGGTGAACAAGTCCACCGTGCCTGTTGGCACCGCCGACCGCGTGCGCGCCATTGTCGAGGGCGAGCTGAAGGCCCGCGGGGCCGCCGTGGAGTTCGACGTGGTGTCCAACCCCGAATTCCTCAAGGAAGGCGACGCGGTGAAGGACTTCATGAAGCCCGACCGCGTGGTGGTGGGCACCGAGAACCCCAAGAGCGCGGAGATGCTCAAGGCGCTTTACGCGCCCTTCGCCCGCAGCCGCGAGAAGCTCATCGTCATGCGCACCAGAAGCGCGGAGATGACCAAGTACGCCGCCAACTGCATGCTGGCCACCAAGATCAGCTTCATCAACGAGGTGGCCAACATCTGCGAGCGCGTGGGCGCGGACGTGAGCGAGGTGCGCCTGGGCATCGGCAGCGACCACCGCATCGGCTACGACTTCATCTACCCCGGCGTGGGCTACGGCGGCTCCTGCTTTCCCAAGGACGTGAAGGCCTTCCTGGCCACCGCGCGCGACCACGGCTACGAGGCCGCGCTCATCGCCGCGGTGGACGCCGTGAACGCCCGCCAGAAGACCGTGCTGGCCGAAAAGGTCATCAACTACTTCGCGCCGCTGGGCGGTGTGGCGGGCAAGACCCTGGCGCTCTGGGGCTTGGCCTTCAAGGCCAACACCGACGACGTGCGCGAGGCCCCGGCCTTCGAGATCATCCGCGCGCTGGCCGCCCGGGGCATGAAGGTGCGCGCCTTCGACCCCATCGCCGGAGAGCGCTCCCGCGCGGAACTTGCGGACGTGCCGGGCGTTCAGATCGTGTCCGGCCAGTACGAGGCCGTGGCCGGTGCGCACGGCCTGGCCGTGGTGACCGACTGGAACCAGTTCCGCAACCCGGACTTCGCGGGCATTGCCAAGAGCCTGGCCGAGCCGGTGGTCTTCGATGGCCGCAACCTGTACCAGGCCGACATCCTGACGCGCTTCGGGCTCAGGCATTTCGGCATCGGCCGGTAGACGGGAACCCGAAAAAGCGAAACGGCCCGCCGGGTATGTCCTGGCGGGCCGTTTATGTTCGTGGGGTAGGGGGTTAGCGCAGCTCGCCCCGGCCGGAGCGCACCTGCAGCTCCTGCAGGATGAGTCGCTCGTACTCCGGGTGCATGGCGTCGTCGGGCTGGGCGTCGCCGCTGGCCAGCAGCTTGGCCAGGTGCTGGGTCTCTTCCCAGAAATCGAGCAGCTCGTCGTCGCCCAGGGATTTGATCTGCTCTTCGAGGGAATAATCGTCTGTGGATTCCGCGAATTGGCCCATGCTTCTTGAAGTCCTCGCTGTAAAGTTTCCCCGGCTCAATGCCGAATGGACGTCGTGACCATAGACGTTTCCGCAGGCCCAGTCAAACCGGGTCGGGCGGGTCGTTTTTCCGGAATTTTCATAATAGAACGGTGGCGTCACGTGAATCGCGTTGACTTTGCAGCCTTTCCCTGCGAAAGATTGTGAACTGGGCGATCGCCACGCATCGGGCTGAGCCGCCAGGGGCCCAGCGCGGACAACAAGGAGCTGACATCTATGGAAGAAAACGTTCGCCGCCAGGATGACACGCTGATCCAGCTGGTCACCTTCAGTATCGGTGAAGAAGAGTTCGGGGTGGATATCCTCAAGGTGCAGGAGATCATCCGCACCATGGAGATCACCCGCGTGCCGCGCGCTCCGGAGTTCGTGGAGGGCGTCATCAACCTGCGCGGCAAGGTCATCCCCATCATCGACCTGCGCCGTCGCTTCAAGCTGGCCGACCGCGCCCACGACAAGCACACCCGCATCATCGTCATCGAGATCAGCAGCATGGTGGTGGGCTTCGTGGTCGATTCCGTGGCCGAGGTGCTGCGCATTCCCTCCAACACCGTGGAGCCGCCTCCGCCGGTTGTGTCCGGACTGGATTCCGAGTACATCAGCGGCGTCGGCAAGCTGGAGGACCGGCTGCTCATCCTGCTGGACCTGAACAAGCTTCTGAGCAGCGACGAGCACGCGGCCTTGGGCAGCGTGTAGCAGCCCCCTCTCCCAGCCAGGACCTTTCCGGGTCGCCGCCTCGCACGCGCGAAGCGGCGGCCCTTTTTTTGTCGTAAACGACGCGGCCTCCCCAGGTGGGATGGCCGCGTGACGGAGTTTGCGGTGCTGTTTCCTCAGACCATGCAGGAATTCTTCCAGGGGCGGGGCGGGGCGCTTCGCGTGTTCAAGAGCGGCCCGGCCTCCCAGGCCCTGCTGGCCCACAGCCTGCGCGCCAACGGCCAGGAGGTCGTGCTCGTGGCCTCGGGCGCGCGCGAGTTCCGCGAGCTTGAAGCGTTGCTTCAACTTTTTTGCGGCGCGGGCGACGAGCTGACCCCGGCCTGGGACAGGGGTATCGTGACCCTGCCCCAGCACCTGCCCCGGCGGCCCACCGCCGAGGACTGGGCCGGGCGCTGGGCCGCGCTGCATTCCCTGCGCTTCGGGCGCAAGCCGCGCATCGTGCTCACCACCGTGGACAACCTGCTGCCCAAGTGGCCGCCGGTGGAGGTGGTGGACCAGAGCACGCTGACGCTGACCAAGGGCGAGGACCTCTCCCCGGACATGGTGCTGGACCAGGCCGTGTCCTGGGGCTACGTGCGCAGGCCCGTGGTCACCGCCGTGGGCGAGGTGGCCGTGCGCGGCGACATCCTGGACATCTACGCCCCGGGCTACGCCCTGCCCGTGCGCCTGGAGTTCTTCGGCGACACGCTCGACGAGATCCGCCTGTTCGACCCGGGCACCCAGCGTTCGCGCGCGGACCTGCCCGAGGTGACGCTGCTGCCCGTGGCCCCCGGCGTGCTCAGCGTGGACACCATCGGCAGCGCCGTGGAGCACTGGCGGCGGCTGCGCGTCTCCGGCGCCATGACCAGCGCCGACGAGCAGGAGCTGCAGGACCGGGCCGAACGCAGCGAAGGCATGGTCTGGCCCGGCCTGTTCTACCCCGAGGCCGTGACCCTGGACGCCTTTCTGCCCGCCGAGGGCGTGTATGTGCTGGCCTCCTCGGCGGACCTGCGCGCGCGCCTGGAGGACCAGCACGCGGCCTGGCGCGGCTTCCTGGAGCGCGAGGAGCAGGAGAGCGGCTGGCGCTGGCCGCTTTCGTCGCTCTGCTGGCCGGAGGAGCTGGCCCGCAAGGCCTGGCTGGGCAAGCGCCAGATTGTTTTCGAGGACCTGGTCATGGGCCAGGAGAAGCAGGGCATCGACCTGCCGGAGAAGCGCTTCGACAGCTTCCAGGACCTGTTCTGGCGGCCCGATGCCGCGCGCAGGCCCTGGACCGCGCTGATGACCGCGCTGAAGGATTGGAGCGAGGCCGGAAGCCAGGTGGTGCTGGCCTTCCACAACGACCGCTCGCGCCAGAAGTTCATGAAGCTGGTGGAGCAGGAGGGCCTCACCGTCCGCCAGAACTGGCAGCCCGGCGGACGCGGGGTGTGCGCGCTGGTGTCGCCGCTCAAGGCGGGCATGGAGCTGTCCTTCTGCGCGCTCACCGTGCTGCCGGAGAACATCCTCCAGCCCGAGGCCGCGCCCCAGGCCAGGACCGACCGGGCCAAGGCCTTCCAGGGCCTGTCGCGTTTCGACGACCTGGTCATCGACGACCTCATCGTGCACCGCGACTACGGCCTGTCGCGCTTCGGCGGGCTGCACCACCTGAAGATCGGCGCGGCGGCGGGCGACTACCTGCTGCTGTTCTTCGACGGCGAGGACAAGCTGTACCTGCCCGTGGACCGCTTGAACCTGGTGCAGCGCTTCAAGGGGCCGGAAGGGGCGGAGCCCAGGCTGGACCGGCTGGGCGGCAGCCTGTGGGCCAAGAGCACCGAGCGCGCGCGCAAGGCCATCGAGAAGATCGCCCAGGACCTGGTGGAGATGTACGCCTTCCGCCGCGTGGCCAAGGGCTATTCCTACGGCCCGCCGGGCGAGATGTACCGCGAGTTCGAGGCCACCTTCGGGTTCGAGGAGACCCCGGACCAGTCCCGGGCCATCGACGACGTGTTCGAGGACATGGCCAAGACCGAGCCCATGGACCGGCTGGTCTGCGGCGACGTGGGCTTCGGCAAGACCGAGGTGGCCCTGCGCGCGGCCTTCCGCGCCGTGCATGACGGCAGGCAGGTGGCGCTGCTATGTCCCACCACCGTGCTGGCCGAGCAGCATTTCCAGACCTTCACCCGGCGCATGGAGGGCTTTCCCATCCGCGTGGCCATGCTCAGCCGCTTCGTGCCGCCCAAGCGCCAGAAGCTCATCGCCCAGGCCGCCGCGCGTGGCGAGGTGGACATCCTCATCGGCACCCACCGCATGCTCTCCAGCGATGTGGAGCTGCCCAACCTGGGCCTGATGATCCTGGACGAGGAGCAGCGCTTCGGCGTCAAACATAAAGAAAAACTCAAGCTTCTGCGCAAGAACATCGACGTGCTGACCCTCACGGCCACGCCCATTCCGCGCACGCTGCAGCTCTCGCTCTCCGGCATCCGGGGCCTGTCGGTCATCGAGACCCCGCCCGAGGACCGCAAGCCCGTGGAAACCGCGCTGGTGGAGCGTGACGACCAGCTGCTCAAGAACGTGCTGGAGCGCGAATTGTCTCGCGGCGGCCAGGTGTTCTGGGTGTACAACCGCGTGGAGGGCCTGGAGCAGGTGGCCGAGTACGTGCGCAAGCTGGCCCCCGGCGCCCGCGTGGGCATGGCGCATGGCCAGATGACCGAGCGCGCGCTTGAGGACGCCATGCACGGCTTCTGGCACAAGGAGCTGGACGTGCTGGTGTGCACCGCCATCGTGGAATCCGGCCTGGACTTCCCCAACGCCAACACGCTCATCGTGGACCAGGCCCAGATGTTCGGCCTGGGCCAGCTGTACCAGCTGCGCGGCCGCGTGGGCCGCAGCGATCGCCAGGCCTACGCCTACTTCGTTGTGCCCAGCCTGGACCGCCTGGCCGAGATCTCCAAGCGCCGCCTGCGCATCATCCTGGAGCTGGACTACCTGGGCGCGGGCTTCCAGGTGGCCATGGAGGACCTGCGCCTGCGCGGGGCGGGCAACATCCTGGGTGAGGTGCAGAGCGGCCAGATCGCCCGCGTGGGCCTGGACCTGTTCCTGGAGATGCTGGAGGAGGAGGTGCGGCGCGTGCGCGGCGGCCCGGTGAAGGTGGAGACCGACCCGGAGCTGACCTTCGTGTTCGAGGCGCACCTGCCCGCCGACTACGTGCCCGATCCCAAGGAGCGCCTGCGCTACTACAAGGCCCTCTCCGCCGCCAAGAGCCAGCCGGTGCTGCTGGAGCTGGAGGGCGAGCTGCGCGACCGCTTCGGCCCGCTGCCGGAACATGCCCGGAACTTCCTGGCCGTGCTGGAGGCCAAGGGCGTGCTGGCGCGCCTGCAGGTGCTCAAGGCCGAGCTTTCGCCCGTGCGCGCTGTGCTGGCCTGGGGGCAGGACACCAGCGTGGTGTCGCCCGCGGCGCTGGTGGAGTGGGTGGGCAAGCGGCCCGGCAAGGCCCGCCTGCTGCCGCCCACCAAGCTGGAATTGCGCTACCCCGAAGGTCTGGACGTTGCCGCTGGCTTGGAGTACCTGCGTGGGGAGCTGGAATCGCTGCTGGAGTCCGCCGTGCAATCGCCGGGCGGGGCTGCCGGCGGCAAGCCGGGGGGAAGATGAGACGTTTCGCGGCGCTGGCGCTGCTCTTCGGCATGCTTGCAGGCCTGGGCTGCGGACGCGGCAACGGGGAAGAGGTGGGCGTGGTGGCCAAGGTCAATGGCCGCCCCATCTCCCTTTCCATGCTGGAGTTCCAGTACGACATCCAGCAGTTCGAGGCCTTCTCCGGAGCGCTGCCCACCGTGGGCGCCCTGCGCGAGGCCTACGGCCGCATCCTGGGCTCGCTCATCGCCCAGGAGCTGGTGAGCCAGGAGCTGGAGAAGCGCAGCCAGCAGGTCTCCGACGACGAGCTGAGGGAGGCCGAGGCCAAGATCCGCGCCGACTATCCGGACGACACCTTCGAGCAAATGCTCGCCGACGAGTTCATCGACCTGGCCATGTGGCGCAAGCACCTGCGCTACGTGGTGGCCGTGGAGAAGTTCCAGCGCCTGGTGCTCCGGCCCCAGGTGCACATCGACTACCGCGAGGCGGAAAGCTACTACCGCGAGCACCTGAGCGAGTTCCGCCAGCCCGAGCGGCTGCGGCTCATCGTGGCGCGGGGCCAGACCAAGGAAATGGTGGACAAGGCCCTGGAGCTGTACAAGTCCCAGAAGAATCTCCAGGCGGTGGAGGCGGCCGTTCCCGGTGCGCAGCTGCGCGAGTCCACGGTGAGCCGGGAGCTGCTGCCCAAGGCCTGGGCCGACGCCCTGGACGCCTCGCGCGGGGCGGGCTCGCCGGTGGTGGTGGGCGACCGCTACGGCTTCGAGGGTTTGCTGGTGCTGGAAAAGCTGCCCGCGCACACCCAGGACCCCACCGAGGCCTACCCGGTCATCGAGGCCGCGCTGGTGGAGACCAAGGTGCGCCAGGTCTTCGAGGCCTGGCTGGCCAAGGCCGTGGACGCCTCGGTGATCCAGGTCAGCTCGCGCATCCTGCACAAGCAGGACGACGAGGACCTGCCTCCGGACGCCACGGGCGCGGACCAGGAGAACGCGACCATTGCCAGCGGCAACGAGACCGGCTAAGAACACTGGATGCGGTCGCGAAACGAGCCGCGCAACACGGTCTTCCACGCGGACCAAGCCGCGCACGAGGTTGATTCGAGCATGAGTTCCACTCTCCGCTTTCTGGCGCGGACCGCGCGCATTGGCGCGTTCGCCCTTGTCCTCGCCCTTTCCGCCGCCGCTCCGGCCCTGGCCGACAGCGTGCTGGACGGCATCATCGTCGTGGTCAACGGCCAGATCATCACCCGCTACGAGTACGACACGCGCCTGGCTCCGCTGTACGAGCACATGCGCGGCCGCACCCTCGGCGCCGCGGAGATGGCGCAGGTGGAGCAGGTCAAGAAGCAGGTGCTCGACCAGATGATCGACGACATCCTCATCCTGGGCGATGCCGAGCGCTACAAGATCAAGGTCACCGACGCCGAGGTCGACCAGCAGATCAAGGAGTTCATGACCAAGCGCAACCTCACCGAGGCGCAGTTCCGCGAGAACCTGGCCAAGCAGCGCATGACCAGCGATGAGTTCAAGCGCAACATGCGCCGCGACATCATCAAGCACCGCCTCATCGGCGGGCTGGTGCAGGCCAAGGTCGTGGTCACGGACACCGAGATCGAGAACCGCTACAAGGAACGCAAGGCCGAATACTCCAAGGACAGCGGTGTGCAGCTCTCCATCCTGCTGCTGCCCGCGGGCATGAGCGCCGAGCAGATGAAGGCCGAGATCGAGTCGGGCAAGCTCACCTTCGCCGACGCGGCCAACAAGTTTTCCAAAGGACCCGGCGTGGGCCAGGGCGGCGACATCGGCGTCATCGCCTGGAAGGACCTTGCCCCGGAATGGAACGAGGCCCTGCAGGGGCTCAAGCCCGGTCAGATCACCAAGCCGCTGAAAGTGCAGGATTTCGAGGCCCTCCTCCAGGTCACCGGGATCAAGGCCGGTGAGGAGACCCCCCTGGAAACCGTGCGCGACGAGATCTACCAGTCGCTCCAGGAAGGCAAGTTCGAAAAGGCGTTCCAGGAATATATGGAAAAGCTCCGCCAGAAGGCGGTCATCGAATACCGGACCCTGTAGCAGGCCGGGAGTTGGGGGCGCACGAATGAATCTTCAAGAGCTGGGCGCACTTCTCAAGCGTGAGCGCGAACGTCGCGGCATGAGCCTGCGCGACGTCATGGACTCCACCAAAATCAGCCGCCGCAACCTGAGCGCCCTGGAGGACGGGCAGGTGAACCTGCTGCCCCATCCCGTGTACCTCAAGGGCTACATCAAGAATTACGCTCGCCTGCTGGGGCTGGACCCGGAACGCCTGGCCTGTGTCGTGGACCAGCAGTGCGACGAGGACCTGGAGACCTATCTGCCCCAGGAGCCCACGGTCCAGGAACTGCCCTCGGATGAGGAGTTCCGGCAGCCCGCCCCTGGCGCGGCGGAGCGGCAGGAGACCGGCGACCAGCCCGCTGCCGCGCCCGCGCCGCAGCCGGAAGCCGAGCCGGAAGCGGAGCGCAAGTCCACCGCCCCGACCACCTCGCCCTTCATGGCCCCGGACGAGCAGCCCAAGACCTACGGCTCCGACCCGCTGGTGCCTGAAAAGCCCCGCGGCGGCGGCATGCTGCGCACCTTCCTCATCCTCGTGGTGCTGGTGGCCGCCCTGGGCGGACTGCTCTATTACTACCAGATTTCCTACAAGGCCCCTGAGGAGCCCAAGCCCGCTCCCGTGGCCGAGCCCGCCCCGCTGCCTGTTCCGGCGGACAACGCCAGCGAGGCCCTGAACGCCACCGAGGCCGCGGTCGAGCCCGAGCCCCAGGCCGCCCCGCAGGGAGCGCCCCAGGGCATAACGGGCGGCGCGCTGCCCGCCTCGCGCACTTCCAGCCTGGGTGAGCCCGCCGTCGCCCCGGCCCAGCCCGCCGCCCCGGCGGCCTTGAACTCCATCGTCGTGGAGAAGCCCAAGGGCCAGTCGGCCACATCCGTCAACGCCAAGCCCGCCGCCACGGCGCAGTCCGCTTCGGCCCCCGCGCAGGGCATGCAGGAACTGGCCATCACCGCCAAGCCCGGCGAGACCTGCTGGGTCCAGTTCAACGACGGGTCGAAGAACAAGAATTTCACGCTCCAGCCCGGCGAAACCCGCAAGGTGGAGTTCGCCAGGTACGCCCGGGTGCGCCTGGGCAACGCGGGCGGCGTCAGCTTCAGCGTCAACGGCCAGCCCCACCCCTACCAGGGCCAGCGCGGCTCCATCGACGTGGTGGAGTTCGGAACCCGCTAGCGGCGGGGCACAGGGGAAGGCCAGTGGAGTTCACCGAACGGGCCTTGGTCCTCAAGGTGGGCCGGTTCCGGGAGGCCGACATCTGGACGAGGCTGTTTTTTTCGGGCCGTGGCGTGGTCACGGCCTTCGCCTTTGGCGGGAGCAGGAGCACCCGCCGTTTTTGTGGGTGCCTGGACCCGCTGGTGCTGGCCACCTTCCGGGTTGGCCAGGGCAGGCGCGGGGCCTACAACGTCCTGGAGGAGGGCACGCTGCTGCATGCCTTCCCGGGCCTGCGCTCCAGCCCGCGCAAGCTGGGGCCGGTGGCCCACTGCCTCAAGTTCGCCGAGGCCGTGCAGATCGGCCAGCAGGGAGCGGGCAGGGCCTTCGACCTGCTGCTGGAGACGCTTGAGACCCTGGAGGCCAGCGAGGTCGGCGCGGACATCCTGCCCCTGCTGTTCAAGGCCAGGCTCACCTTCGAGCAGGGCCTGAAACCGGGACTGGACGTGTGCGTGCGTTGCGGGCGGCCCCTATCGGGACACGAAGGGGAGCACGCGGCGGAGCGGCAGGCCGAGGGCGTGTGTTTTTCCGTGGAGCGCGGCGGGCTGGTGTGCACCTGCTGCGGCCCGGCAGAGGGCCAGCCGCTCTGGCCCGAGACCGCGCGTCTGCTGGAGTGGATCGGCGCAAGCCGCCCGGCCCAGTGGCCCACCCTGGCCCTGGACCCGGAGGTGCGCAGGCAGACCGGTCGCGTGGTGGACCGCTTCATCGCCTACCACCTGGGCCTGCGCTGGGAAAATGGCATGTACCGCAAGGTTTAGAATAAAATCCGAGGATTTTGGAGCAGAGCATGAACTTCCAAGACGTGATCCAAACCCTGCAGCGCTTCTGGACCGACCGGGGCTGCGTGCTGGTTCAGCCCTTCGACATCGAGTGCGGCGCGGGCACCTTCAACCCCTCCACGTTCTTCCGCGTCATCGGGCCGGAGCCCTGGAACACCTGCTACGTGGAGCCCTCCCGACGTCCCACCGACGGCCGCTACGGCGAGAATCCCAACCGCCTGCAGCACTACTACCAGTTCCAGGTCATCATGAAGCCCAGCCCCGACAACGTCCAGGACCTGTACCTGGACAGCCTGCGCGCCCTGGGCATCGACCCCGCGGCCCACGACATCCGCTTCGTGGAGGACGACTGGGAGTCGCCCACGCTGGGCGCCTGGGGCCTGGGCTGGGAGGTCTGGCTCAACGGCATGGAGGTGACGCAGTTCACCTATTTTCAGCAGGTGGGCGGTATCGACCTGTTCCCCACCAGCGTGGAGATCACCTACGGCCTGGAGCGCATCTCCATGTATCTGCAGGAGAAGGAGAGCGTCTACGACCTGAAGTGGAACGACGCCGTGACCTACGGCCATGTGTACCACCAGAACGAGGTGGAGCAGTCCAAGTACAACTTCGAGCTGTCCGACTCCGCCATGCTGCTGGACATGTTCAACAAGTTCGAGGGCGAGTGCAAGCGCCTGTGCGAGGAGAAGCTGCCCTGGCCCGCCTACGACTACTGCCTGAAGTGCTCGCACACCTTCAACCTGCTGGACGCCCGGGGTGCCATCTCCATCACCGAGCGCACCGGCTACATCGGCCGCGTCCGCGCCCTGGCCTCGGCCATCGCGCACCTGTACGCCGCCCAGCGCGAAGAGCTGGGCCACCCCATGCTGGCCGCTGCCAAATAAGTCGGGAGAGCAGAGCATATGTCTGAATTCATACTGGAAATCGGCACCGAAGAGATGCCCGCGCGCTTTGTGCCGCGCCTGGGCGAGGAACTGGTCGAGCTGTTCACCAGGCTGTTGGCCGAGGCCCGCATCGACAACGCCGGCGTTGCGGCCTACGCCACCCCGCGCCGCCTCACTGCCCACGTGTCCGGCCTGGCGCTGACCCAGCGCCTGGAAGAGGAGCTTGTCTCCGGCCCGCCGGTCAAGATCGCCTACGACGCCGAGGGCAAGCTGACCAAGGCGGGCGAGGGCTTCGCCAAGACCCAGGGCCTGGACGTGGCCGACCTGTTCGTGCAGCAGACGCCCAAGGGCGACTACCTGGCGGCCAGGAAGAAGGTCGGCGGCGGCAAGACCCTGGACATCCTGCCCGGCCTGTGCCTCACGGCCTTCAAATCCCTCTCCTTCCCCAAGCGCATGAAGTGGGGCAGCCTGGAGTTCCTGTTCGGTCGCCCGCTGCGCTGGGTGCTGGCGCTGCTCGATGCGGACGTGGTGCCCATCGAGATCGCCGGGCTCACCTCCGGGCGCATCACCCACGGCCACCGCGTGCTGGGCCCCGGCCCCTGGACCGTGGACAGCGCCGCCGACTACTTCGACGTCATCCGCGACAAGGCCAAGGTGGTCATCGACGCCCGCGAGCGCCTGGAAATGGTGCGCGCCGAGGGCGACCGCATCGCCTGCGAAGTGGGCGGCAGCGTGGTCTGGGACGAGGGCCTGCTGCTTGAAGTGGCCAACCTCGTGGAATTCCCCCGGCCCATCCTGGCGGATTTCGCGCCGCTGTACCTGGAGCTGCCCAAGCAGGTGCTGCTCACCAGCATGCAGAGCCACCAGAAGAGCTTCGGCATCCAGAAGCCCGACGGCTCGCTGCTGCCGCACTTCCTGACCACGCTGAACATCGAGCCCACGGACATGGCCGTGGTCAAGAAGGGCTGGGAGCGCGTGCTGAAAGCCCGCCTGGAGGACGCCCGGTTCTTCTGGGAGGCCGACCTGGGCACCGAGCTGGACGAGTGGCTGGCCAAGCTGGACAGCGTGGTCTTCCTGGGCCCGCTGGGCAGCATGGGCGACAAGTCCCGCCGCCTGGAGAAGCTCTGCGGCAAGCTGGCCCAGGCCGCCAAGCCCGGCGACGCCGCCTTCGCGGCGGACATGGCCCGGGCCGGACGCCTGGCCAAGGCCGACCTGATGAGCGAGATGGTGTATGAGTTTGACAGCCTGCAGGGCGTCATGGGCGGCATCTACGCGGCGCGCAAGGGCGAGAGCCCCATCGTGGCCCAGGCCGTGGCCGAGCAGTACCTGCCCGCCGGGCCGGACTCGCCCGTGCCCGCCACGCTCTCCGGCGCGCTCCTGGCCATCGCCGACAAGGCCGACACGCTGGCCGGATGCTTCGGCCTGGGCATGATCCCCACCGGCGCCGCCGACCCCTACGCGCTTCGCCGCGCCGCGCTGGGCATCAGCCGTATCGTCATGGAGCACGGGCTGCGCCTGAACTTGCATGATGTTATTGGCTACGCCTTCGCAGGTTATGAAGGCGTTAAGTTCAAGCTTGAGGCCGGTGAAGCTGGAAAGAAGTTGCTGGACTTCTTTGGCCAGCGCCTGCGCGCGCTGTTCGCCGCCGGGCAGGACGTGGACAGCCGCGTGGCCGACGCCGCCCTTGGCGCCGGTTTCGTGGACATCCGCACCCTCAAGGCCCGTTTCGACGCCCTGGCCGCCTTCAGCCGCGAGGACGACTTCGCCCAGGCCGTGCTGACCTTCAAGCGCGCGGACAACATCATCCGCAAGCAGGGGGCCGAGGCCGGGACGGCGCTGTCCGCAAGCGTGGATGAGGCGCTGCTGGAGGCCGAGCAGGAGCGCGAGCTGGCCGGGAAGCTCGGCCAGAGCGCCAAGCGTTTCGAGGAAATGTGGCAGGCCGACGACTTCGCGGGCATCCTGGCCCAGTTGCGTGAGCTTCGGCCCGCCGTGGACGCCTTCTTCGACGGCGTCATGGTCATGGCCGAGGACCCGGCTCTGCGCCAGAACCGCCTGAACCTGCTGTTCGGGCTGGTGGACCGCATGAAGAGCGTGGCCGACTTCGGAGCGTTGCAGGTCTAGGAAGCAAGTCTAGACAACTGGTGAGAAAGCGCTTGACAAGTTCGGCGCGCTATGAGTAGAAACCCTCTCTCGATTCAATAATCGAGCAGACACAACACCAAGAATCAGGAGAAAGAGCCTTGGCCAATCATAAGTCCGCCTTGAAGAGGCACCGTCAGAGCCTGAAGCGTAATGCCCGCAACAAGGCCGCCAAGACCCGCATCAAGAACGCCGTGAAGGCCGTGCGCCAGGCCCTGTCCGAGAAGGACGCCACCAAGGCCGCCACCGCCCTCGCCACCGCCAGCTCCGTGCTGGACAAGGCCGCCGGCAAGAAGGTCATCCACTGGAAGAAGGCCGGTCGCACCATCGCCCGCCTCCAGGCCGCCATCAACAAGGCCGCCGCCTAGTTCTTCCTGCGCTTAGAAGCAAGCAAGCCCGCTCCGGCATGACCGGGGCGGGCTTTTTGCGTTGGGGTGCGCAGCTTTTCGCGTGCGCCGGGCCGGGGGGCTAGTCCACCCGGTAGTGGCAGCCCTGGCTCTTGGTGTTGCGCATGGCCGCCTGGGTGACCACGTAGGACGTCTGGCAGCCGTGGAACAGGTCGATGATGGGCTTGGACAGCGGGGTCTTGCGGTAGAAGTCGTGCAGGTTCTTGGACAGGTTGCGCAGGTCCTCGAAGGCGCGGCGCAGCCGGGCGGTGGAGCGGATGATGCCCACGTAGTTCCACATGGTGTTGCGGATGGTGGCCCAGTCCTGGGCGATGAGCGCCGGGTCCTCGTTGTGGATGTCGCCGGGGTTCTTCCAGTCCGGGATGGAGTCGGCCAGCTTGCGCGTGAGCTTGCCTCGGGCGCCCAGGCGCTTGGCGATGTCCTGCCCGGCGCTGTAGCCCCAGAGCAGGCCCTCCAGCAGCGAGGTGCTGGCCAGCCGGTTGGCCCCGTGCACGCCCGTGCAGGTGCATTCCCCGGCGGCGTACAGGCGCTCCAGGGTGGTGCGGGCGCGCTGGTCCACCAGGATGCCGCCGCAGAAATAGTGCGCCGCGGGCACCACGGGAATGGGCGCGCTCTTCATGTCGATGCCGTGCTCCTGGCACTTCTTGTAGATGGTGGGAAAGCGCTCCGCCACGTCGCGGTGCATGCCGCTGGTGGTGTCCAGGTACACGCAGTCCTCGTCGGTGCGCAGCATCTCGGCCATGATGGCCCGGGTGACGATGTCGCGCGGGGCCAGGTCGGCGCGGGCGTCGTAGTTGGCCATGAAGGCCTCGCCCGAGCCGTTGACCAGCCGCGCCCCCTCGCCGCGCACGGCCTCGGAGATCAGGAAGCGGCGCTCGAAGCGGCGCGCGCCCTGGTAGAAGGCCGTGGGGTGGAACTGCACGTATTCCAGGTTGTTGAGCTTGACCCCGGCGCGGCTGGCCATGGAGATGCCGGAGCCGATGGAGCCGCGCGAGTTGGTGGTGTGCAGGTAGATGTGCCCGGCCCCGCCCGTGGCCAGCAGGGTGAAGTCCGCCAGCATGACCTCCACCTGGCCGAGGCCCTCGTTGAACACGTAGGCCCCCAGGCACTGGTTCTCCAGCGTGTAGCGGAAGTCCGTGTGCGCGGCGTGGTGGTGGGTGGTGATGAGGTCCACCGCCGTGCGCCGGGTGAGCACCCGGATGTTCGGGTTCTGCTCCACGGCCTGGACCAGCCGCTGCATGATGGTCAGCCCGGTGTGGTCGGCGGCGTAGAGGATGCGCGCCACGCTGTGGCCGCCCTCCTTGGTGAAGTACCAGGCGTCGGCGTCGCGGTGGGCGAAGGGCACGTGGTAGGCGTCGATGAGCGTTTTCTGCAGGACTTTCGGGCCCTTGTGGGACAGGTAGCGCACGGCCCGCAGGTAGTTCTGGTTCCACCCGGCGGTGAGGATGTCCTTTTCCAGGATGCCGGGCTGGTCGTCCTCGGAGTGGAACACGATGCCGCCCTGGGCCAGCCGCGTGTTGCCCGAGAGCAGGTCCTCCCCGGCGGTGACGAGGGCCACCTCGGCCCCGGACTCGGCCAGGGTGAGGGCGGCGATGCACCCGGCGATGCCGGAGCCGATGACAAGAACTTCGGTCTTGAGCCTGTAGCTGTTCATCGCTCCCCCCTTGGTGGCGCGGGGCCTTCGCAGGATTACGGCTAGGCGCAGGTGCGCAGCATGCGCTCCAGGGCCACGCGGGAATGCTCGACGATGTCCGGCGCCAGCGTCACCGGCGTTGCGGTCTCCAGGGATTCCAACTGCGCGGCCAGCGCGGCCTCGCTGATCTTGGCCATGTTGGCGCAGCACAGCTCGCGCAGGGGCACGATGGTCTTGTCCGGGTGGCGGGCGGCCAGGCGCTTGACCAGGTTCAGCTCCGTGCCCACGGCGATCCTGGTGCCGGGCTCGGCCTCGGCGCAGTACTTGATGAGGAAGGTGGTGGACCCGGCGCCGTCGCAGGCCTGGACGACCTCGGGCATGCACTCCGGGTGCACGATGATGCGCACGCCGGGCATGGCGTCGCGCATGTCCTGCACGTGGCGCGGCTTGAACATGTGGTGGATGGCGCAGGCCCCGGGCCAGAGCAGCAGCCGGGCCTTGGCGGCGCGCTCCAGGTCCAGCCCCGCGCCGTTCTTGCGGATGCTGATCTCCAGGCGCTGGCCGCCGGGAATGCCCAGCTGGTCGGCGGTGTTGTGGCCCAGGTTCTTGTCCGGCAGGAAGAGCACCGCGTCGCCCTGGTCGAAGGCCCAGTTGAGCATGACGCGGGCGTTGGCCGAGGTGCACACGCTGCCGCCGAAGCGCCCGCAGATGCTTTTGACCTCGGCAGAGGAGTTCACGTAGGCCAGGGGTATGACCGTGCGGCCTTTGGCGCGCAGGGCCGTGAGCACCTGCTCCAGCCGGGCCGCCGGGGCCATCTCGGCCATGGGGCAGGTGGCGCTTGTGTCGGGAATGTGGATCTTCTGGCCGGGCCGGGCCAGGGCGGCGGCGGACTCGGCCATGAAGAACACGCCGCAGAACACCACATGCTCGGCCTCCAGGCCCTCGATCTTGCGGGCCAGCTCCAGGGAGTCGCCCTGGAAGTCGGTGTGGCGGATGACGTCGTCGTGCTGGTAGTGGTGGCCCAGAATGGCCAGCCGGGGGCCGTAGGCGGCCCTGATTCTCTCGATGCGGGAAGCGGGGGTGGTCATGTCTCTCGTACCTGGTCTGTGTTGGCGCTACTCGCCCATGGGCGACATGCGCAGGCTGAAGTCGGAACTGGGCGCGGAGTGGGTGATGCGCCCGACGCTGACGAAATCCGGGCCCACGGCCCCGATCTCGGCGATGTTCTCCAGGGTCACGTTGCCGCTGGCCTCGGTCTCGATGCCCGCGGGCACGAGAGGCAGGGCCTGGCGCATCAGCTCCGGCTCCATGTTGTCCAGCATGATGCGGTCCACCCGGCAGTCCACGGCGGTGGCCACTTCCTGCAGGGTGCGGCACTCCACCTCGATGGGCGGGCAGTCGTCGCCGTAGGCCGCGCGCAGGGCCTCCACGGCGGGGCCGATGCCCCCGGCCCGGTCGATGTGGTTGTCCTTGACCATGAGCATTTCCGAAAGATTCAGGCGGTGGTTTTTGGCCCCGCCCACAAGCACGGCGTACTTTTCGGGATAGCGCAGGCCGGGCAGGGTCTTGCGGGTGTCCAGCAGCGTGGTGCGCGAGCCGCCGAGCGCGGCCACGTACTTGGCCGTGAGGCTGGCGATGCCCGAGAGGTGGCCCAGGTAGTTCAGGATGACGCGCTCAGTGCGCAGGATGTGCGTGGCCGGGGCCTGGATGGCGGCGATGAGCGTGCCGGGGCTGACCTTGTCGCCCTCGTCCACGTTGAGCATGTGCTGGTACTCGCAGCCCGCGAATTCCATGATCAGCGGGATGAGCGGCAGGCCCGCAACGACGGTGTCCTGCTTGGCCACGATGTGGGCCACGGCCAGGTCGCTGTCCTGGAAGATGCCCAGGCTTGTCAGGTCCTTGCCGTCCTCGGAAAGGGCGATGCGGATGCCCGCGAGCAGGAACATGCGGGCTTCGTTCTGGAAGAAGCTCTCGAAGAGCGTGGGCGTGTCGGTGGACATGGGTTTCCTCACCTTGGTTGCGGGCCAGTGGTAGGTGAGGTTTGGCGCGCCGTCAAGGCCCGCCGAATGCGTAGGCGCATGGCCCGGAGGAGTGGAAGGCTAGCGCACCAGGTCGCGGGTGACGTAGTTCTGCGGCTGGCCCGAGGGGTTGGCCAGGGCGCTGGGGTTGGTGCCCAGGCTGGTGCGCACCGAGGGCTTCATGCCGCCGGTCTGCTTGAGTTGCGGCAGAAGGGCGCGGGTGTTGCGGTTCACCGGCACGGTCCAGTGGTGGGCGGCCATGACCTGGCCGTCGTCCAGCGCGGTGATCTTGGCGGAGATGTACACCACCTTGTCGGCGATGAGGTAGCTGCCGGTCATGACGGAGGGCCGCGGCGGGTTCCACTCCTCCTGGTTCTTGGCGTCGATGGCGGCGCGCTCCTTGGGGTCCATGGTGGCGCTCAGGATTTGGGGCTTGGGCTCGCGCAGGGGCGGCACCTTGGCCGGGCCGTCCGTGACCTTGAAGTTGCGCAGGGCCAGGCGCGCAGCCACCTGCTCGCTCACCAGCCTGCCGAAGGGCGAGGGGTCGGTGGGGTCGATGCGGTTCTGGAAGCGTTCGTAGTAGATGGGCGAATTCTTGTTCATGGCCGGGACGAAAAGGCCCATGAGGTCGTCGGCGGCGTCGTAGTTGATGTCGATGAGCGGGGTGTTGTCCTCGGTGAACAGCTCGGCGGTGGTGGGCCGGGTGCCCAGCAGGTCGTCCTTGGCGTCCACGGCGGTGCGCTTGATGCTGTTGTAGTAGGACGTGGTTGTGCTGCCGCACCCGGTCAGGAGCGTCAGCGCCGCAAGCGCGGCCAGGAGGAGGGCGGTGGCCCGGAATGTTCTGCGTGCGTTCATGCTGTCCCGCGGCCGGCGCCCGCCCGGAATGGGCGACATGGGCATGCTGGCCTGCAACACTTATCGTACCTTCGTGCTGTTTACTTTATGCCGGGACGCCCCGAGGTTTCAAGCGCCTTGCGCGCGAAATTTCGCCAAATCCCGCGCCACGCCCTCGATGAGGTCGGCCATGCCCGAGGCGGCCTGGCCCGCCATGGCCAGCACCTCCTCGTGACTTGTCGGGGCCATGCAGTCCGGCAGATTCTTGTTGGTCAGGCAGCTGACGCCCAGCAGCCGAATGCCCATGTGGTGCGCGGCGATGGCCTCGATGGCGGTGCTCATCCCTATGGCGTCGGCCCCAAGCTGCCGATAAGCCCTTGTCTCGGCCGGAGTCTCCAGCTGGGGGCCGGGCACCTGGACATACACCCCGCGCTCCACGCGCAGGCCGAGCTCCAGGGCCTTGGCCCGGGCCAGCTCAAGGAGTTCGGGGCACCACACCCGGCTCATGTCCGGGAAGCGCGGGCCCCAGGGCTCGTGGTTGGCCCCGGTGAGCGGGCTCTGGCCGGTGAGGTTGATGTGGTCGGTGATGAGCATGGGGCTGCCCGCGCAGAACTGCGGGTTGAGCGCCCCAGCGGCGTTGGTCAGGATGAGGGTGGTGACGCCGAGCTCGCCCAGCAGGCGAACCGGCAGGCAGGCCGTGGCGGCGTCGAAGCCCTCGTAGAGGTGCACGCGGCCCCGGAAGGCCAGAACAGGCAGCCCGCCGAGGGTGCCGTGGCGCAGCAGGCCGCCGTGGCCCTTCACCGTGGAGGCGGGCAGGCCGGGAATTTCGGAGCAGGGGATGTCGGTTGCGGCCTGGATTCGTCCGGCCAGGTCGTCCAGTCCGCTGCCCAGGACGAGGCCCAAGGTTCCTGCTTGAATTGTGCCTAGTTTTTCGCGTATGAAGCGGGCAGAGTGTCGGACGGTTTCCGAAAGGTTCACGCTTGCGGCTGTGGTGGGATGTGGGTGGCTCATGCACCCCGGTATAGACCACACAGGGCCGCGGGCACAAGCCAGGGTAGGCGCGGTCTATGGATTTCGCAACGCTCTTAGGACTTATCTCCGGCCTCTCGCTGGTGGTGGCCGCCATCATGATGGGCGGCGACCTCGGCCTGTTCATCGACCTGCCGAGCGTCATGATCGTCTTCGGCGGCACCTTCGGCACCATCTTCGTGGCCTTTCCCTTCGAGGAGGTGCGCCAGGCGTTCTACGCCGGGTTCAAGGCCTTCTCCTCGCGCAAGGTGCGCGCCCGCGAGGTGGTCAACATCATGATCAAGATCGCCGAGATCAGCCGCCGCGAGGGCCTGCTGGCCCTGGAGAACGTCAAGACCGAGAACATGGTGCTCAAGAAGGCCTGCCAGCTCATCGCCGACAACGCCGACCCCTCCCTCATCCGCAGCACCCTGTCCATCGAGATCAACTCCATGAAGCGCCGCCACAAGGTGGGCGAGGAAGTGTTCAAGCGCCTGGGCAGCCTCTCGCCTTCCTTCGGCATGATCGGCACCCTCATCGGCTTGGTGCAGATGCTGGCCAACATGGCCGACCCCAAGACCATCGGCCCGGCCATGGCCGTGGCCATCATCACCACCTTCTACGGTTCGGTGCTCTCGGTGGTCATCTTCCTGCCCATCGCCAACAAGCTGCGCACCCGCACCCTGCAGGAGGAACTGCACCTGGAGATCATCTTCGAGGGCGCCAAGTCCATCCTGGAAAACAACAACCCCATGCTCGTTTCCGAGAAGCTGTCCTCCTTCCTTGCCCCCAGCGAGAGGAAGTAGCCCATGGCCGAAGAAGAATACATACCACCGCCGGACAACAGCGACGAGGGCGACCCCCAGGAGTGGCTCACCACCTTCTCCGACCTGACCATGCTCATGCTGGTGTTCTTCATCCTGCTCTACGCCATGAGCACGCCGGACACCAAGCGCATCGAGAGCACGCTCCAGGCCGTGACCCAGGCCCTGGGCGGCAAGGAATCCAAGATGGCCACCAGCACCATCAGCCGCGAGGAGGCCGGTGTCATCCTGGACCAGGTCATGCTGAACAAGCAGATCATGGCCGCGCAGCAGAAGGTCTTCGCCGAGGTGAAGCTGCTGCAGACAAAGAAGGGCCTGGAGGGCCTTGTGGGCGCCAATTTCGAGGACGGCATCATCACCATCCGGGCTCCCGGCGACGTGCTCTTCGCCCCCGGCGACGTGAACCTCACCGAGAGGGGCAAGCAGGTCATCGCGGAAATGAAGGACTTCTTCGCCCAGCACCCGGACCAGGTCATCAACGTGCGCGGCTACACAGACGACCACATGCCCGCGGCCGGTTCGCGCTTCCGGGACAACTGGGAGATCTCCTCCATGCGCGCGGTGAACGTGTTGCGCCTGCTCATGCAGATGGGCATCGAGCCCAAGCGCCTCACCTCCACCGGGCTGGCCGACCTCAACCCGCTGTACCCCAACACCAGCGAGGAGTACCGGGCCCAGAACCGGCGCGTGGAGTTCGTGCTGGAGAAGCGCGTGTACGGCAAGAAGTAGCAGCAGTTGCCCCCGGCGGGTTTCCCTCCGGGAGTTAGAGCATACAGACCAGAGAGGTTCCCATGGACTTCGACATCAAGATGCCCGGCGAGGACGAAAAACTCCGCCAAGCCTACCGGACCAGGGTGCCCGGCCTGGACGTGCGCATCGTCACCAAGGCCGGAGAGCAGGACTTCCCCGTGCTGGACATCAGCGCCTCGGGCTTCGCCTTTGCCGACAGCCCCCGCAACTGGAGCAACGGCCAGGATTTCCAGTTCCAGTTGCTGCTGGCCAAGCGCCTGTTCCTGGACGAGGTGAAGGGCAAGGTCATGCGCGTCATCGCCGAGAAGGGCATCATCGGCTGCGTGTTCCACGACCTGGACCGCAGGCAGGAGATCAAGCTCGACAAACTGGTGCTCGAAGTCCAGAAGCGGCTCATCGAACTGCGCAAGGCCAAGCGGGAGGCGGGCTAGGCCCGGCGCGGCCTCCCCAGGCGTTCACCCATGACCCGGCACACCATTCTCATCGCCAACCGCGGCGAAATCGCCATGCGCATCGCACGGGCCTGTCGCCGCCTCGGCCACGGCTTCGTCTGTCTGTACACCGATGCCGACGAGCAGTCCGGCCACGTGCGCCTGGCGCGCGAGCTGGGCGGCGGGCTCTACCGCATCAGCTCCTACCAGGATCCCAGCGAGATCCTCTCCGTGGCCGACGCAAGCATGGCCACCGCCGTGCACCCCGGCTACGGCTTCTTCGCCGAGGACTACCGCTTCGCCCGCCGCGTGACCACGCGCAAGCGTCCGCTCATCTTCATCGGCCCCTCCTGGACCTGCATCCGCGACCTTGGCGACAAGATCAACACCAAGCGCATCGCCCGTGGCCAGGGCGTGCCGACGATTCCCGGCTCGGACCGGCCCATCTACGACGAGATGGAGGCCGTGGAGCTGGCCCAGACGATCTTCGCCTTCCAGGAGGATCAGGGCATCGAGGAGGGCTGCGTGCTGGTCAAGGCCAGCGCGGGCGGCGGCGGCATGGGCATCGAGGAAGTCTACGACATCGACAAGTTCCGCTCGGTGTACCGGCGCATCCGCAACTACGCCAAGCGCAACCTGAGCGACGAGGGCGTGCTCATCGAGCAGCGCATCTTTGATTTCAACCATCTGGAGGTCCAGGTGGTGGCCGAGCGCGGCGGAAAGCGGGCCGTGCACTTCGGCACGCGCAACTGCTCGGTGCAGAGCCTGGGCAGGCAGAAACGCATCGAGGTGGCCCCGGGCTTCGACCCCGCGAGCTTCGGCTATGCCTTCGACGCCGCGGGCGTGCTGGACGACATCACCCGGCATTCCATCACCATGGCCCTGGCCGTGGGCTACGACAACGTGGGCACCTGGGAGTGGATCGTGACGCCCAAGGGCGACCCTTTCCTCATGGAGGTCAACACGCGCATCCAGGTGGAGAACGGCGTTTCCGGCACCATCTCGCGCATTTCCGGCAGGCCGGAGACCGAAGACCCGGCGGGGCACGGCGTGGACATCATCTCCGAGCAGATCCGCCTGGGCCTGGGCGACGCCCTGGGCTACGGCCAGGAGGACATCCGGCTGGAGGGCGTGGGCATCGAGTACCGCATCATCGCCGAGGACCCGGCCAACCGCTTCACCCCCTGCCTGGGGCGCATCGAGCGCTTCGGCTGGAAGCACGAGCCCTGGCTCCAGGTCTTCACGCAGGTGCCCACCACCCTGAAGGGCGAATGCCCCTACGACATTCCCATGGATTTCGACCCCAACCTGGCGCTGGCCATCGTCTGGGGCCAGGACCTGGCCCAGGCCCGCGAGCGGGGCCGCGAGTTCCTGTCCGGCCTGACCCTGACGGGAACGGACACGCGCGGCGAGCCGCTGCGCACCAACGTGGAGTTCCTTTTGGCACGCACCCAGACCATCCTGCACTTCTAGGCGGCCCGCATGGATATCGACAAGCGCACACAGGAGCTCGCCGGGCGGCTGGCCTACATCACGGACATCTTCGGCCCGCGCGAGAACGCCTCCGTGGCCCTGCTGCGCCACAGGCTGCAGGAGTTCCTGGACAAGGCCCCGCACCTGGGCATGCGCGAGATCTCCAAGCAGGTGGCCCAGCTGGAGGAGCTGTTCTCACTGCTGGAGACCAAGCTGGACAGCGAGCTGACGCCCATGGACCGGGTGCGCATCGTGCGCCACCCGCAGCGCGTCTGCCTCAAGGACATCCTGGAAAACGTCTACGACAACTACACCGAGATCGGCGGCCAGGACGAGTGGAGCATCGATCCGGGCATCATCATCGCGCGGGCCACCATCGCCCGGCGCATGGGCAAGAAGACCGTGCACCAGTCGGTCATGGTCATCGGCCAGGAGAAGGGCCACGGCCAGGAGTTCCGCAACGGCGGCTCCATCAAGCCCTGGGGCAACGCCAACGCCCTGTACTACATGCGCGTGGCCGAGATCGAGAACATCCCCATCCACACCTACGTGTTCACCCCCGGGGCCTACCCGGTGGAGGACTACCCCGGCGCGGCCCAGCAGATCGCCAAGAACCTGTACGTCATGGCGGGCCTGCGCGTGCCCATCGTGTCCGTGTTCAGCGAGGGCGGCAGCGGCGGGGCCGAGGCCATCGCCCTGGCCGACCGCAGGCTCATGCTCTCCCACGGCTACTACTCGGTCATCTCGCCGGAGGGCGCCGCGGCCATCGAGGGCGGGCTGAAGCAGAAGGCCACCCCGGAGCTCATCGCCAAATGCGCCGAGCGCCTGCGCATCACCGCCACGGACAACCTGGAGCTGGGCCTCATCGACCGGGTCATCCAGGAGCCGCCGCTGGGCGCCCGGCCGGAGCACTACGAATTCTTCCGCCAGCTCCGGCGCGAGGTCATCCGCGCCACCGACGAGGTGGTGAACTCCGTGGCCACGCTGGGCCCCCTGCGCAGCCTTGCGCTCAGGCGCACGGCGGGCGACGCCGACCCGCAGGACATCTTCATCCGCTGGGGCCTGGGCCACGGGGCCCGGCAGAAAATCCTGGCCAGGCGCTTCGACCGCTTCCGCGAGATGAGCCGCAGCGCCTGCCGCGACAACCGCTCGCTGGGCGCGCGCGTTCTGGGCGTGGCCGAGGCCGGGCTGTGGGCCGCCAGCGGGCTTTTGCGCTACGAGTACCTGGGCCAGTACAAGCGCCGCATCGCGCGCCTGCTGGAGGGCCTGGAGGCCGAGGTGCGGGCCCTGCGCCTGGGCCTGGGCGGGCGCGTGGGCAAATACCTGGGCCTGGGCGACGGCACCCGGCGCCTGCAGGTTCCGCCCGAGGCCCTGGAGCGGCTCACCAGCCTCTCCTGTCCTGAGGAGGGCGCCTGCCGCGTGGAGGAGCAGTGGGTCTACGTGAGCCCCAAGAGCCGCGAGGACCGCACGCTGACCTGCCCCAACACGCCCACCCACGGCTGCCTGGACCTCTGGGCGCCGGACCTGTTCGGGGAGTTCGCCGGGGTGTGCTCGCACTGCGGCCACCATTTTCCCATGGAATTCCAGTGGTACCTGTACAACGTGTTCGACTTCGGCAAGGCCTACGAGTTCAACCGCGAGCTTGAGGCGGGCAACCCGCTCTCCTACGAGGGCTTCGACCTGAAGCTGGAGGAGGCCAAGGCCAAGACCGGCCTGGGCAGCTCCTGCATCACCTTCGAGACGCTTGTGGAGGGCATCCGGACCGTGGTGGCGGTGCTGGCCAGCCCCTTCCGGGGCGGCACCGTGGGCGCGGCGGAGGGCGAGAAGCTCATCCGCGCGGCCCAGCGCGCCATGATCAAGCGCCTGCCCTTCATCCTTTACTCCCACGGCACCGCGGGCATCCGCATCCAGGAGGGCACCTGCGGGGTCATCCAGATGCCGCGCGTGACCATGGCCGTGCGGCAATACATCGAGGCCGGGGGCCTGTATCTGGTGCTCTACGACACCAATTCCTACGCCGGGCCGGTGGCCAGCTTCCTGGGCTGCTCGCCCTACCAGTTCGCGGTGCGCTCGTCCAACCTGGGCTTCGCCGGGCCGGGCGTCATCCGCGAGACCACGGGCCTGGACATCCCCCCGCGCTACCACCGGGCATCCTCGGCCTTGTCGCGCGGGCATATTCAGGGTATCTGGGACCGGCGCGACATCAAGAAGAACCTGCACCAGGCGCTTCTGACCATGGGCGGCAAGAACCTGTACCACCGCTGACGCGACTAATCCCGAGGTTACGACTTTGCTGAACGTCAAGGAATTGCTTGAGGAAATCAATGCCTCGCCCTACGAGGAGATCGAGATCCGCACCCCGCACACCGGCGTGGTGGAGTTCGTGGGCCTGAATGTGGGCGACCGCGTGGCCGGTCCCGGCGGCAAGTGGCACGAGGTGCCCGGCACGCTCCTGGCCAACCTGACCCGCGAGAAGAACAAGAAGCCCATCTGCGCCACCATGAAGGGCAGCGTGGTGGACATCCGCTCCGACCTGGAAGGCAAGTTCGTGGAGGCGGGCGAGCGCCTGCTGACCATCCGCCACTTCCTGTCCAAGGAGGAGGTCATCGGCCGCATCCTCAAGAAGGCGCTGAACCTCTTTGCCGCCCCGGAGCGCGCCAAGTACTATTTCGTCCCCGAGATCGACGCCAAGATCAAGGCCGGCGGCGAGCAGAGCGTCAAGCTCAAGGACGGCATGGAGATGTTCATCGTCTCCCGCATGAAGCGCGAGACCCCGCTGGCATACAGCGGCCCCGAGGGCATCATCTACGCCGTGTACTTCCAGCAGGGCGACAACGTGGACGGCGGCCAGCCGCTCATCGGCGTGTGCCCGGAGTCCCAGCTTCCCCTCATCCAGGACGTGGTGAACCGCGTGCAGGGCGAGTGGGAGGAGCGGGACTAGGAGGCGCGGGCCGTGGCCAAGATCCTCATCGTCCGCGTCTCGGCCCAGACCTGGGACGAGGCCGAAGTGGAGAAGCGCTGGCCCGCCCTGTGCCGCCTGGGCTTTTCGCCGCCGGTCCTGTTCAGCGCCCCCAAGGGCGTGCTGGAACTGGTGGAGAACCTGGCCGACCGCCTGGACATGGGCGTGCTGCCCGAGGAAGAGGCCGGGCTCGCCGGGGAGGCCATCCGCCGCGCCGCCCAGGCCAAGGCCCGGCTCGAAGCCGCTCTTGCCGAGTGGAACGCCAAGGAGGCCAGCAGCCTCACCGACGACATCGAAGAAGCCCTGGACGAAGCCGAGCGCGCCGCGCGCGGCACCAAGAAAGGCTTCTCTTTACGAGAGTAGCGGCGGCGTGCTAGTCGCTGTTTGAATCCGAACCCGCATCCGCCAAGGAGTTGTCATATGGCCGGTAGCTTGAACAAAGTCATCCTTGTGGGACACCTGGGGCAGGACCCCCAGATCGCCTACACCCAGTCCGGTCGGCCCTGGGTGAAGCTGAGCCTCGCCACCAGCACCCGCATCAAGGACCAGCAGGGCGCCTGGGTGGACAAGACCGAGTGGCACAAGATCGTGGCCTGGGACAAGGACGCCGAGTTCTGCAGCAACTACCTGGCCAAGGGCGCGCTCGTCATGGTGGAAGGCCGCCTGCAGACCCGCAAATGGCAGGACAAGGAAGGCCAGGACCGCTACACCACCGAGGTGGTGGCCCAGCGCGTGCAGTCCCTGGGCGGACGCAGCCAGGGCGGCGGTGGCGGAAGCGAGGAGGGCTCCTTCGCCCCGCGCCAGCAGAGGCAGCAGGGCGGGTACCAGCAGCAGCGCCCCCAGGGCGGACAGGGCGGCCAGCAGAATCGCGGCCAGCAGCCTCCCTTCGAGGACGAGGACCTCGGCCCGGCCTTCCCCAGCGAGGCCAGCGGCATGGACGACGTGCCGTTCTAGGCCGTCTCCGAATCGAAACGAAAAGGCCCCGCCGGATGCTCTCCGCGCGGGGCCTTTGTTTATTTTCTTCAAGTGTTACTTGCGCATGGCCTGCATGGCGATGCGCTCCATGTCCAGTTCGGCCAGCAGGTCCAGCACGGACCAGGCCTCGCTGGTGGGCGTAAGCGCGGCCCAGTTCTGCGGCGGCAGGCCCAGGTGCTTCCAGGCCGCCATGATTGTGTTCAGCTCCTTCTCCGTCACCCCGGAGAGGATCATGGCGCGTGGCAGCAGGCTGTCCTTGCCGCGCCCGTGCCCAGCGGGCTCGCGCAGAACCTCACCCACCGGGCGCTCGGCGTCGTCCATGCCCGCGAACACCACCGGAACGTCCGCAAGGTTCCAGCGCTCCAGCATGGCCAGCAGCACGTCCTGCTCCGCCGCGGCGTAGCCGCACACCAGCGCGCCGCGCTGGCCATAGAGCTGCTTTTTGGCGCTGCCCGTGACCTTGGAGAAACTGCTTTTAGCCATATGGCTTGCCCTCTATGAACGAGTCCTGGTGGCCGCAGACCTTGTCATCGCAATGCACCACCACCGTGTGCGGCTTGGGTGCTTCCTTTGGCGGCGGGGGCGGAATCTCGCAGGAATCGCTGATGCGCCCGTAGAACAGGTTGAACGCGCCCTTCACGCCCACGGCGAAGATCACGGCGCTGACGCTGACGACCACCGAGAGCGTGGTTCCGGCGGTGAGCGCCAGCCGGATGAGCATGGTGGACAGCGCAAACCCGGAGTTGCGGAAAATGGTGTGGAATTCCGGTATGTGGCGCTGGGCGATGAGCAGCAGCAGCACATCGGCGAAGATGAGCAGGGTGAAGAAGTCGTGGAACACGTCGATGGGCTCCAGCCCGCGCAGGTGGTGCACCAGGTTTTCGCCCGCCAGGAACAGGAAGGCCGTCAGCACGCCCATGGCCACCAGCTTCTTGGCCACGATGAACCGGGCCAGGTCGCGCGGGGGCTTGAGCCACGGGCCGGTCTTGCTCAGCCAGGCGTAGGCCCCCAAAAGCAGGAA
Organism: Pseudomonadota bacterium; assembly: GCA_023438245.1. Taxonomy (GTDB): domain Bacteria; phylum Desulfobacterota; class Desulfovibrionia; order Desulfovibrionales; family Desulfovibrionaceae; genus Humidesulfovibrio. Next base: position 29,720 of record JAEXRD010000063.1, read on the forward strand.
CACCAGCAGCGCGCCAATGGCGTTGAGCCCCAGGTCGTAGAGCACCTCCTGGTGCTGGTCCACGTAGATGGGCTCCGGGAACTGCGAGAGCGACTTGAAGGCCGCCCGCAGCAGGATGAGCGCCAGGATCTCGAACTGCTTGCCCACGGACTTGCTCGTGCTCTTGGGCAGGCTGAAGACCAGCTCCACGACCTCCAGGATGAGCACCAGCGTGAAGGCCTGGTTCACCGCGGCGAAGCGGTTCAGCGCGATGTGCTCGGCCAGCCAGCCGGAGAGCAGCCCGAAGCGGTTGAGCTCGATGAGCGTAAGCGCGCACAGGAAGTAGAGCACCAGGAAGGTGGCCACGAAACGCCGCGTCCTCTCGGACTCCGAGAAGGCCTGCAACGCGTCGTAGACGATGATGACCGGCTGGGTGATGCGATTCATTCCTGACAGCTAGGGCATGCCCTGGCGTTTGTCCAGTCCTTGGGGCTAGATCTCGAAGAGCATCTCCAGATCGTCACGCGTGAGCGACTTGAACGCCGACTGGCCGGGAATGATGGCCTCGGCCACGTCCTTCTTCTGCTCCTGCAGCTTCAGGATCTTCTCTTCCACGGTGTTCTGGCAGATCATCTTGTAGGCGAACACCTGCCGCTTCTGGCCGATGCGGTGGGTTCGGTCCGTGGCCTGGTTCTCCACCGCCGGGTTCCACCACGGGTCGTAGTGGATGACGTAGTCCGCGCTGGTGAGATTGAGGCCCGTGCCGCCCGCCTTGAGCGAGATGAGGAAGATCGGGATGTCCGGGCTGTCGTTGAACTTGTCCACCTGCTCGAAGCGGTCCTTGCTCGACCCGTCGAGGTAGGCGAAGGGCACGTCGCGGATGACCAGCCAGGAGCGGATGATGTGCAGCATCTGCACGAACTGGGAGAACACCAGCACCTTGTGGCCGCCCTCGATGATGTCCGTCACCAGGTCCTTGAAGGCGTCGAACTTGCCCGAGGGCAGGTTGGTGTTGATGCCCGGGATGTCCAGCTTCAGCAGGCGCGGGTGGCAGCAGATCTGGCGGAGCTTCAAGAGGGCGTCCAGGATGGACATCTGGCTCTTGGCCAGGCCCTTCTCGTCCACGTCGCGCAGCACCTGCTCCTTGAGCTTGGCGGCGAGGGCTCCGTACAGGTCGCGCTGCTCGTCGGCCAGGTCGCAGTAGTGCGTGGTCTCGATCTTGGGCGGCAGGTCCTTGGCCACCTCGTTCTTGGTGCGCCGCAGGATGAACGGCTTCACGCGGCTTCTGAGGTAGTTCAGCGTCTCGTCGTCGGCGTCCTTGATGGGCTTGACGATCCCGCGCTGGAAGGCGTGCTGCGAGCCCAGGAAGCCGGGCATGAGGAACTCGAACAGGCTCCACAGCTCGAACAGGTTGTTCTCGATGGGCGTGCCGGAGAGGCACAGGCGCATGTCGGCATCCAGCCTGCGCACGCTGCGGGCCGTGATGGTGTTGGGATTCTTGATGTTCTGGGCCTCGTCCAGGATCACCGTGAGGTACTTGTACTTGGAGAGTTCCTCCAGGTCGCGCCGGAGCAGGGCGTAGGTGGTGATGATCAGGTCCGAGTCCTTGATGCGCGTGAACAGGTCGTCGCGCTTGGCCCCGTAGATGGTCAGGCGGCGCAGTTCGGGCACGAACTTCGCGGCCTCGCGCTCCCAGTTGGGCAGCACGCTGGTGGGCACCACGATGAGGTTGGGGCCCTTGGCCCCGCGCTCGATGATGGACTGCACGAAGGACAGGGTCTGCACGGTCTTGCCCAGGCCCATCTCGTCGGCCAGGATGCCGCCGAACCCGTATTCGCGCAGGAAGTTCAGGTAGGACAGGCCCATGACCTGGTAGGGGCGCAGGGTGGCGTTCAGGCCGCGCGGGGGCGGAACTTGCCTGATCTGCTGGAAGTTGCTGATCTTCTCACGCAGCTTCACGAAATAGGCGTCGGTCTTGGCGCCGGGCATGTCGTCCAGCAGGTTGTCCAGCACCGGGGCCTCGAACTGCTGGAACTTCTTCTGCGGCGGCTTCTCCGGGTCGTAGCCCAGGGCCTTGAGCTTGTGGCCGATGCGCCGCAGCCAGGATTCCGGCAGGCTGGTGTAGGAGCCGTCCTTGAGCTGGACGTAGCGCTTCTTCTGCACCCAGGCGCGCCAGATGTCCTCGATGGGCACTTTCTGGTCGTCGTACTGCACGGTGAGGTCGAGGGTGAACCACTTGTTCTCCTCGTCGCTCTTCACCTCGGCGTTGATGACCGGCTTGGACAGGCGCACCTTGTAGCGGGTCAGGTTCTGCTCGCCGTAGACGCGGTAGCCCTCCACCAGCATGGGGTAGAAGTCCAGCAGGAAGTTGATGGCCTCCTCCTGCTCCATGAACCAGGTGTGGTTGCTGCGCGGCTGGAAGCCCATGTGCTGCAGCTCGGCGAAGAGCACGGCCTCCTCGTCCTGGGCGCGGCGGATGAGGTAGCTCTTGTCGCCGTAGCGGTAGCTGCCGGTCTGCAGGTCCGGGTTGGGACCGGGCAGGCTCACCTCGCCGTGGTCGGTCTCGTACACGCACTGGATCTTGAGCACCAGCAGGCTGCCCTCTTCGTCCAGGTACAGCTTGGGGTTGAACTCCGCGGGCTGGAAGATCGGGCCCATGCGCTCCAGGAAGTCCTCCTGGCCGTACAGGTCGGACACGGGGATGCGCGTCCACACGCGGTCCAGGAATTCGGAGATGTCGGCATGCGGCACGATGGGCCCCTGCTCGACCATCTCCTGGATCAGCTCGGGGTCCAGGCCGGTCTGCACCGGGTGGAAATTGCCCTTCCAGAACACCCACAGCGGCAGGCGCCCGTAGAAATACAGCTCGTCCTCCTTGCGGATGGAGAAGGGCGGGCGGTCGTCGCGGGAGAGCATGATGTCGAACCCCAGGCCGTCCTCGGAGAGCTGCGGCTGGAGCTTGAGCTGCATGGTCTTGTTCTCGATGCGCACCGGCTGGTCGGAGTCGCGCAGGAACAGGTAGTACTCGTTCTTGATGGCCCGGAAGAACCAGGAGTGCAGGCCCGCCGGGAGCTCCACGCGGTGGCCCTGGTAGTCCAGGTAGTGGGCGATCATGCCCGCCACCTTGGGCAGGCCGGGGGAGAGCTCGCACCAGTCGGGGTTCTTTAGGATCTGCTCCAGCGTGATCTGCTGCTGCACGGTGGAGATGCCGCTCTTGTTCTGGCGGGCGCGCAGGAAGGCCACCTGGAGCCGGCCCGGCTCCGGGTACAGGCGGAACACGAAATAGTGCTTGCCCGGCTCGGCCTCCAGCTCCGTGGAGAAGAAGCCGCGGAAGGTCTGCCGCCACTCGGTGCGCGGCTTGGGCAAATCCGAGCCCTTGGAGGGCGTGGAAAGGCTTCTCAGCAGCTTCGCGGCGGTGGCGCCCACGTGGCGGCACACCCCGGAGAAGGAATCCGGGCAGTTGCAGTAATAGTTGATGCTTCCGTCGCTGAAGTTGATGCCCAGCTCGGAGTGGTAAATCTGGAAATCGTCTCCCTGGACCTGTCCGTCCACGTCCAGGAACTGGTCGCGCTGCTGCAGGTCGAGCTTCTGCACCCCATCGTTGTCCACGATGGCATAGGCGCCCTCGGCAATATAGTCGGGAACCGTTTCCTTCATGAAACGGTTGACGATTTCCCGCAGTCTGGCCTCTTCAGCAATGGGCATGAAACCGGAAACTCCTTGAAATATTGGGATGTTCGGGCGGTGGGTAAACGCCCGCCGCCCGGCGTCGGGCGCGGATGAGCGAGTATAGACATCGGCGGAACAAAAGCAAGCCCTGCTTGGCTTTTTTCAAGCTCTGGTTCATAGTGCGAGCCAGGGCGCTCATATGCCCATGTTATGCTCAAGATCGGCCCTGTTGGCAAGAGGATTCCTGATGCGTAGACCGTACCTGCCCCGCGCCCTCGTGCTGCTTGCGGCCCTTGTCCTGTGCGGGCTGGTGGGCTGCCGGGGCGACTCCGGCCCCGCCCCCGGCGGGCGCGGGCAGGACGTGCGCCCCCAGGACATCCCGGCCGCGCCGGAGCAGGGCGGCAGGCTGGTGGAGGCCGTCATCGGCGAGCCCTCCAACCTCATCCCGCCGCTGGCCAGCGACTCGGCTTCGCACGAGGTGGCCGACCACATCTACGTGGCCCCGCTCAAGTACGACAAGAACATCAATCTGGTGCCCCAGGCCGCCGAGAAGTTCGAGGTGCTGGAGGAGGGCCGCCTGCTCAGGTTCACGCTCCGGCGCGACATCCGCTGGACCGACGGCAAACCGCTCACGGCCCACGACGTGGAGTTCACCTACCGGCTCATGATCGACCCCAAGACGCCCACGGCCTACGCCGAGGACTTCCTGGCCATCAAGGAGTTCAAGCGCACCGGCGAGTACACCTTCGAGGCGCGCTACGACAAGCCCTTCGCCCGCGCGCTGGTCACCTGGGCCCACGCCATCCTGCCCCGGCACATCCTTCAGGGCCAGGACCTGCTGAAGACGAAGTACAGCCGCGAGCCCGTGGGCGCCGGGCCGTACATTCTCAAGAGCTGGACCGCCGGGGACCGGCTGGTGCTGGTGGCCAATCCGGACTACTTCGAGGGCCGCCCCTACCTGGACGAGCGCGTCATCCGCATCATCCCGGACCAGTCCACGCAGTTCCTGGAGCTCAAGGCCGGAAACCTGGACACCATCAGCCTCTCGCCGCAGCAGTACCTGTACCAGACCGGCGGCGCGGGCTGGGACGCCAACTTCCGCAAGTTCCAGTACGTGGCCTCGGCCTACACCTACCTGGGCTTCAACCTGAAGAGCCCGCTGTTCTCGGACGTGCGCGTGCGCCGGGCCATCAACCTGGCCATCGACAAGGAAGAGATCGTGCGCGGGGTGCTGGCGGGCCTGGGCCAGGCGGCCAACGGGCCGTACAAGCCCGGCACCTGGCAGTACAACACGGCCATTCCGGCCAACGAGTACGACCCCGGCAAGGCCGAGAAGCTCCTGGCCGAGGCCGGATGGACGCGCAAGCCCCACGACGGGCCGCTCACCAACGCCCGGGGCCAGAAGTTCGCCTTCACCATCCTGACCAACCAGGGCAACAGCCAGCGCATCAAGGCCGCCATCATCATCCAGAGCAGGCTGGCGGCCCTGGGCATGAAGGTGGAGATCCGCACCGTGGAGTGGGCCTCGTTCCTCAAGGAGTTCGTGGACAAGGGCCGCTTCGACGCCCTGGTCATGGGCTGGAACATCCTTCAGGACCCGGACCTGTACGACGTGTGGCATTCCTCCAGGGCCGTGCCCGGCGGGCTCAACTTCGTGGGCTTCAAGAACGCCGAGTTGGACGACCTGCTGGAACGCGGGCGCAGCACCCTGGACCAGGCCCGGCGAAAGCTTATCTATGACCGCGTGCAGGCCATACTGCACGACGAACAGCCATACTGCTTCCTCTACGTGCCCATGGCCCTGCCCATGGTGCACGCCCGGGTGCAGGGCATCGAGCCCGCGCCCGCAGGGATTTCCCACAACTTCATCCGGTGGTGGATACCCAAGGTGTACCAGCGCCCGGAGCTTACTCAGCAATGATCCGCATCAACGAGATCACCGACAAGGTCGCCTCCTACATCGAAAAGCCCGACCTGGACCTGATCCAGAAGGCTTACGTGTTCACCGCCCAGGCCCACCTGGGCCAGACGCGCCTGTCCGGCGAGCCCTACCTTTCCCATCCCATGAGCGTGGCCAGCATCCTGGCGGACATGAAGCTGGACGAGGCCACGGTCGCCGCCGGGCTTTTGCACGACACGGTGGAGGACACCAAGGCCACCATCGACGAGATCGAGGAACTCTTCGGCGAGGAAGTGGCCGACATCGTCGACGGCGTGACCAAGATCAGCAAGATGCAGTTCGAGTCCAAGGCCGTGGCCCAGGCCGAGAACATCCGCAAGATGATCCTGGCCATGGCCGAGGACATCCGCGTGCTCATGGTCAAGCTGGCCGACCGCCTGCACAACATGCGCACCCTGGACTTCCAGAGCAGCGTGAAGCAGCGGCTCATCAGCCAGGAGACGCTGGACATCTACGCACCGCTGGCCAACCGGCTGGGTCTGCACCGCACCAAGGTCGAGCTTGAGGACCTGTGCCTGAAGTACATCAAGCCCGACGTGTACGAGCAGATCGACCAGGGCGTGGCCGGGCACCGCACCGCCGACGCCGCCTACATCAACAAGGTCATCGGCATCATCACCCAGATGATGGACGAGAACGGCATCAAGGGCCGCGTGGGCGGGCGCATCAAGCACCGCTACAGCATCTTCCAGAAGATGCAGCAGCAGAGCCTGGGCCTGGACCAGATCTTCGACCTCATCGCCTTCCGCATCATCGTGCCCCAGCTCAAGGACTGCTACGCCATGCTGGGCCTGGTGCACTCGTTCTGGAAGCCCGTTTCCGGCCGTTTCAAGGACTACATCTCCATTCCCAAGGCCAACATGTACCAGAGCGTGCACACCACGGTCATCGGGCCGGACGGCGAGCGCATCGAGATACAGATCCGCACCGAGGAGATGAACCGCGTGGCCGAGTACGGCGTGGCCGCGCACTGGCAGTACAAGGAGAAGGGCAAGAAGGGCAGCAACCGCGACGCCGAGCGGTTTACGTGGCTTCGGCAGATCCTGGACTGGCAGCGCGACCTCAAGGACCCGCGCGAGTTCATGGCCTCCTTGCGCATCGACCTGTTCCAGGACGAGGTCTACGTGTTCACCCCGCGCGGCGACATCAAGGAGCTGCCCGAGGGCGCAACGCCCGTGGACTTCGCCTACGCCGTGCACTCCAAGGTGGGCGACCACTGCGCCGGAGCCAAGGTCAACGGCCGCCTCGTGCCGCTGGAGACCCCGCTCAAGAACGGCGACCGCGTGGAAGTCATCACCGACGCCAACCGCAACCCCAGCCGCGACTGGCTCAAGTTCGTCAAGACCGCGCGGGCCAAGACCCGCATCAAGCACTACATCCGCACCGAGGAGCGCGCCCGCAGCATCGCCCTGGCCAGGGAAATGCTGGAGAAGGAAGGGCGCAAGATGGGCATCAACGTGGCCAAGGCCATGAAGGAGGGCCACTTCCACAAGCTGGCGGAGGAATTCACCTGCCCCAGCGTGGATGAGCTGCTCTCCCAGATCGGCTACTCCAAGATCACCCCCCGCAAGGCGCTGCAGAAGCTCTGGGGCATGCTGCACGTGGGCGAGAAGCCGCTGGAGGACCCCAAGAAGGAGGCCCCGGCCCCGGCTGAGGACACCACCAAGGCCAAGCGCACCGAGGGCATCAAGATCTCCGGCGTGGACGACGTCTTGCTGCGTTTCGCCAGCTGCTGCAACCCGCTGCCCGGCGAGCCCATCATCGGCTACATCTCGCGCGGGCGCGGCGTCACCATCCATGCGGCGGACTGCGCGAACCTGAAGGACCTGGAGCCGGAACGGCTGCTCACCGTGTCCTGGGACGGGGTGGAGGACAAGCCCTATCCGGCCAAGATCAGGATCACCTGCCGCAACTTCAAGGGCGCGCTGGCCCAGGTCACGGCCCTGCTTACAAGCGACGACGTGAACATCGACTCCGGCACGTTCCATTCCAACGTGGACGGCAATGCGGTGATGGAGTTCACCGTGGAGGTCAAGAACCTCAACCAGCTCTACAGCGTGCTGGCCAAGATCCGGGAAGTCCCGTCCGTGAACGAAGCCGTGCGCGTGTCCTAGGGGAGGTCCGTGATGAAGACGTACGCCATCTGTGCGGCGCTGCTGCTCTGCGCGGCCCCGGCCCTGGCCCAGACGGGCGGCCAGCAAAACTACGAGGACCTGCCCACCAGCGCCGGGGTGGGCAAGTGGGAGCCGCACAAGCAGGCCCAGTCCTACAAGATCACCGTGGACGGGGACGCCATCTTCGTCAACGGCGTCGAGCAGAAGGTCAAGTACGACCCGGCCCAGGACATCGCCATCGTCAAGGGCGAGGCCGTGCTGGTTCCCCGGGGCCAGGGCCTGACCCTCAAGGCCAGGACGGTGGAAACCGTCCAGCCCGCCCAGCCCCTGAAGTAGTCCGCCTCCCTACCTGTAGTCCCCCGTGAGCGTGAACGCGCCCCAGTAGCCGGGGTGCGGGTACCTGTTCTTCACGTGCAGCATGGCCCGGCGCAGGCTCTCGGCCTTGGGCCGGTCCTGGTACTCGCGGTAGAACTGCTTCATGAGCATGGCCGTGCTGATGTCGCTCACCCGCCACAGGCTGGACACCAGCGCGTGGGTTCCGGCGTACAGGAAGGCCTGGTTCATGCCCTGCACCTCGTCGCCGCTGGTGACCTTGCCCAGGCCGGTCTGGCAGGCGGAGAGCACGATGAGGTCCGCGTTCACCTTCAGGTCGAAGATCTCCGCGGCCTCCAGGTCGCCTTCCGCCTCCTTCTTGTTCCCCACCAGCTTGAGCGCGGAGAACAGCGGGTTCACCGGGTCGAACTCGCCGTGCGCGGCCATGTGGATGATGCCGAAGCGCCCGATGTTCTGCGTGATCCAGGCCTTGGTGGCCCTCTCGCGGGTCAGCGCCGTCATGTTCGGGTAGTTCCAGCCGATGGCCCCCACCTCGCGCTCGGCAAAGGGCAGCTCCAGGGACTGGTCGCGCAGGTCCGGGTTGCCCACGGCCAGCACGCTGGTGTTGCGCCCGGCCTGCCTGCGCTCCAGGGTGAAGCGGAACACGCTGGCGCTGGGCAGCTGGAACAGCGGGAAACGGTCGATGAGGTACTGCTGCCCGTCGCCCAGGCTGGCGAAGGACAACGTGTGCAGCGCGCCGTGCGGCACGATGCCCAGCTCCTTCACCCCGGCCAGCCTGGGCAGCACCGGGGAGAGCAGCAGGTCGTTCAGCTCGCGGCTGTGCGTGTCCGCCGGTTCCAGGTTCTGGAGCATGCGGCGGTAGGTCAGCACCATCTTGCCCAGCGTGTCGCGCCCGATGCGCGTGCGGGTGAGCTCCGCGCCCTGCGGAGTGACGACCCAGGCCATGACCTCGCTGGCGGTGACGTAGTAGGCCACCAGCCCCACGCCCGGCTCCAGCAGCTTCTGCACATCCGGCAGGGAGAGCGGCTGCACGCTCACCAGGCTGGCGATGTCCGGCCGCTTGGCCTGGATGTCCAGCAGGGTGTCGCGGTATTCGTCCTGCAGGCGCTTCACGCCGCGCTCGTAGACCTCGCGCTCGGCCTGGGCCTTGGCCCCGGCCAGCAGCGCCTCCTGCTCGTGCAGGCGGGCGCGCACCGCGTCGATGCGCTCGTACAGCGCCTTGTCCTCCTTGGACCTGGGGGAACGCTTCTGGTTGCCCAGGAGGTCGATGAGGTTGCGGGCGCGGGAGCGTTCCGCCGTGCGGAAGGCCCCGGCCACGTCGCCCATGTCGGCGAGCAGGGTCACCAGGTCCTCGTAGACCACGGACTTGTCGGCGATGAAGCCGTCCTTGAGCTGGTCCACCTTGAGCTCGGCGCGCATGCCCTCGATGGTTTCCACGGCCTTGTCCAGCAGCGCGCGGGCCTGTTCCCGCCTGCCCGCGGCGATGTCCAGCCGGGCCTGGCCGTGCAGCGCGCGCCACAGGCTGTCGCGCAGGCCCATGTCGCGGGCCAGGGTCTCGGCCTGAGCGAAGGAGGCGCGGGCCTTGTCGGAATCGCCGAGTTGCAGCAGGGCCTCGCCCCGGGCCAGCAGCAGCTTGGCGTGGTTGATGCGGTTGCCCGTGCTCTCGACGATGGCGATGGCCTCGTCCAGCAGGGGCAGGGCCTTTTTGGCGTCGCCCATGCGCACGTAGGTCTGGGCGATGTTGCGCAGGTCGTAGGCGATGGCCCAGCGCGAGCGGATGGCGCGGTCGATGGTCAGCGCCTCGCCCAGCGTCTTCAGGGCCTTCTCGTGCTGGCCCATGTCGCGCTCCACCAGGCCCCGGTTGTTCAGCGTGGTGGCCACCTCGTCCTGGCGGATGCGCAGGCTCCTGGCCAGGGGCAGCGCGGCCTCCAGCTCGCGCAGGGCGCGCTCGTGGTCGCCCAGGCTCCACCAGAGCAGGCCCGAGGTGTTGCGGGCCATGACCTGGTCCTGCACCCAGCCGTTCTGCTCGGCCCCCTTCTGCACCCCGCGCGTGAGGTCGAAGGCCTGCTGGAAGCGCGCCTGCTGCCAGGCGTTGCCCGCCTGTTCCAGCTCGATGCGACCGCGCAGCCGGGCCTGGGCCTTGTCGCCCTGGACGAGCTTCAGGGCCTGGGCGTAGCGGTCGTCGGCCTCGGCGAAGCTGCCCATGAGCCGGGCGGTGCGCCCGATGTCGAGCTGGGCCTGGGCCATGTCCGCCTTGCGGCCCAGGGCGGTGTACAGGCTCAGGGCCTCGCCGTAGGCGGCGCGGGCCTGTCCGTACTGCGACAGGCGCAGGTCGTGGATGCGCCCGATGCTCATGTACTGCCGGGCCAGCAGTTCCTTGGTTCCGGACTTGCGGGTGAGGTTCATGGCCCCCTGGAACTTGGCCAGGGCGCGGTCGTACTGCACCGCGTTCTCCAGCACCACGCCCAGGTTGGTCAGCGCCTCGATCTCCCTGGGCGCAAGCTCCAGGTTGGCCAGCATCTCGGAGGCCTGCTCCAGCGACTTCACGGCCTGGGGGTACTGCTCCAGCCGGGCCTGCACCAGCCCCAGGCGCATGAGCGCCTCGGCGTGGGCCGGGCTGTCGGGCTGGGCCTTGGAAAGGAGCTGCGCCAGCTCCCCGGCGTAGGCCAGGGACTTGTCGAATTGTCCGGCCCCGTAGGCGCTTTCGCGGCAGGCGGCCAGCAGGTCGGGCAGATGCTTCTTGAACTGGTCGGAGGACCGCGCCACGCGCAGGGCATTCTCCAGCAGGCCGAGGGCCTGCTCGTGCCGCCCGGCGCGCGAGGCCTCCATGCCCGTGCGCACGTACTTGGCGAACTGCGCCGTGGCGAACTGGGCCGCGCCCTTGGCGTCCAGGCCGGGATCGCCCAGCAGCAGCCAGGGGGCGGTGCGGGCGTCGGAAGCCGAGGACTCGGCGTAGGTCGCGAGGAAGGGCTCCAGGGCCGGGGCCGGAGACGTGGAGGCCAGCACCGAGGGCACGCCGTACAGCGACAGGAACTGGGCCGTGAGCGGCAGGTCGGCGGGAGCGGCCTTGGCCAGCACGGCCAGGGACACGTCGCGCAGGGCCGGAACCAGGGAGGCCAGGGACTGCGGCTCGGCCCCCTTGGCCGCGGTATCGGGCCCGATGGCCAGGAAGCGCACCGGGAGCTGGTCCTGACGCGTGGGGGCCTGCTCCAGCAGCCGGGCCGGAGGATTCGCCACCAGCGTTTGGACCGGGGGCGTGGCCTCGCCCTGGGCGGGAACCACGGCAAAGCCCTTGGGGACGGCCATCTGGCCGGACAGGAAGGCGATGTTGCGCCGGAAGGGCTTGCGGGCCTTGATGGAGCGCGCCAGATAGCTGCCGGAGAGCGCGCCGCCGCTGGCCTGCGCCCAGGTCTGCGCGGGCAGGGCGCCGGGGTGCTCGAACAGCAGCAGGCGGCGTTCCCCGGCGGCCAGGGGCGGAAGAACCGGGGCCGGGCCGGTGCCCAGGCTCACGGACTTCACGCTGTCCGCATCCAGGCGGATGCCCGCCCAGCGCATGCCTTCGGCGCCGGGCAGGGCGGCCAGCCGCAGGGCGCTCGTGCCCTTGGGCAGGCTTTCCATGACATCCATGGCCTCGCCGGGCAGGGGCAGGAACAGGCCCAGCGCGCCGGGCGCATCGAGTTTGGCTGCGGTGGACGTGGCCTCCTTGCGCAGCGCGGCCAAACGGGCGGAAAGCTCGACATGGCGCGCCCGGATGGAGGCGGCCATGGCGGAATCGCCCACGGCCACGAGGGTGTCGGCGGTGGCGGAGATCTCGGCGGACAGGCCGAAGAGCATGGCCAGCCAGTCCTGCTCGCCCTCGCTGGCGCCCAGGCGGGCCACGCCGGGCAGGGCGGCGCGGTCCTGGCCCAGCTCGCGGCGCAGGATTTCGCGCTCCTGCTCCAGGCGCAGGGAGAGGTCGGCCTTTTCCGCATCCCTGGCCTTGGCCAGGCGGGCCTCCATGTCGCGCAAGGAGAGCAGGCGCAGGCCCGTGCGGCGCAGCAGCGCGCGCTCGGCGTCCGTGGGCGCGGCAACGCCCAGCCGGGCCATCTGGTTCACGCGCTCCAGCTCGCCCAGGCGCTCCAGCAGGTTGTAGGCATCCTCGCCCTTGCCCGCGTCCAGGCGGCTGGCCACCAGCGGCGCGAAGGCCCCCAGGATTTCGCCGGGCCCGCAGCCCAGTTCGTCCAGCGGCAAGGCCTGGAGCGCGGCGAGCGCCTCCGGGTAGCGGCCCAGGCCGGCCAGGGCGCGCCAGGAGAACGAGGGCAGCAGGCCCTTGGTGGAAAGTTCAAGCGCGGCTTGAAGGTTTGCCGTGCGCGGACTGTCCTCGCCCAGGCGCTGGGAAAGCTCGGCCTGGTTGAGCCGCAGGGCGGCCTGGAGCGCCAGCGCGCGACGGCTTGGCTGGGTGACTGGCTTGAAGAAGGCCAGGCCATCGGCCAGGTGCTCCCCGGCGCGGCGCAGCAGATCCATGCGCAGGGCGGCGGTTTCGGCGTCGCGCCCGGCCAGGTTGGCCACCCTGTCGGCCAGGGCCAGTTCCTGCGCGGCCATGAGGTTGTGGAAGCCGGGGGCGCTGAGCGAGCCCGGGCTGCCGGGATTCCGCCGCAGGGACTCTCCGGCCCTGGCCTCCAGGCGGCGCAGCTCGGCCAGGCGTGGGGCGAAGTCCTTGGAATCGACGGGGAGCCGCACCAGCAGCGCGGCCATGTCCGCCACGTTGAGCGAGGCCGAGAGCGGGTTCCTCAGCTCCAGGGCCAGCTCCGCGGAGCGGCGGAAGCGTGCGAAGGCTTCGTCCTCACGCGCCAGCCCGGCCTGGATGAGGCCCGCGCGGTGCAGCAGCAGGGCCGCGCCGAAGGCGTCCTGCGGCTCCACCTTGCCCAGGCCGCCGCCGTAGGTTTCAAGCTGGCGCTCCACCAGCCCCAGCGCCCGAACCGGGCGTCCGCGCTCGGTGGCGATTCGTGAAAGGAAGGCCTCGGCCACGCGGATTTCCTGCTCCGCGCTGAAGCCGTAAGCGGCCTGGGAGGCGCTGGCCTTGTCCACGGCCACGTCCAGGCCGATGTTGATGAGTCCCTTGCCGCGCCCGCCGTCCCGCTTGTCGGTCACGCCGTATTGCTTCACCAGCTCCGGCACGCGGCGGAAGCCCTGTTCCGAAAGGTCCAGCAGGCGTTCGCGCTCCCGGCCCGAGGAAAGGCCCGCCTCCATGAACGCGGCGTAGGCCACGGAGCGCTGGTTGGCGGCCAGGTTGCGGTTCAGGCCCAGGGCCGTGTTCATCTCCAGGGCCTTTTCGAAGCACTGCCGGGCCTCGGCCCAGCGCCCGGCCTCCTGGTAGGCCAGGCCCAGCCGGTCGTTGAGCTCCGCCCGCAGCTGCACGAAGCGCGGGGGGAAGCCCAGGGCCTCGCGCACCTTGCCCGCCATGACAGCAAGGGTCTGCAGCATGGCCTCGCGGTCTTCCACCACCAGCGGCGCGCAGTCGCCCACGATGCGCTCCTGCTCGGACAGCAGGCCCTGCACCGTGGACACGTACTTGCCCCAGGTGGGGTCCGGCGGCGGGCCAACGGGCGATGTGCTGGCCTCGAAGAGCCTGTTGTTCAGCTCGGACTGGCGCAGGGCCAGCGCCTTGGCGCGCTCGGCCACGTCCTTCACGTCCTTCATGTCCTTGCGGCCCAGGGCCGGGGTCAGGATGCGGTCGAAGACCTGCTTGTTGATGCGCCCGAACACCTCGGAGGCGTACTTGGGCTGGATGCGGCGCTCCACGAGCTCCAGCGACTTCTTGAAGGCCTCGATGGGCATGTCGCGCTCGCGGGCCTGGAAGGCGGCCATGCCCAGGCGCTGGTAGAAGACGATCTCCGTCTCCTCGTTGTCGAAGGCCACCTTGGATTCCAGGCGCTTGCGGTATTCCTCGAAGGCCTGGGCGTATTGGCCGAGCAGGAAATGGATGTTGCCGACGTTCTGGTCCAGGTTGGCGGCGTTTTCCGGGTTCACCTCGCGCTGGTTCAGGAACCGGGCGCGCTGGTAGCTCTCCAGCGCGGCCTCCAGGTGCCCGCGCTCGCCGTGCACGGTCTCCAGCACCTCCTCGATGTAGCCCAGGGTCTGGTGGAAGTACTCCACCTGGCCGTTCTTCAGGATGGCCCGGCGGATAAGGTCGCGGGCCTCCATGAGCGGGGCCTTGCCGTCCAGGTAGGTCAGCGCCAGGCCTGTGGAGTAGAGCAGCGTGGCGTCGCCGGGCTTGGCGGCGAGCTTGCCGCGGTATTCGGCCACGGTGGCGGGGATGGTGCGCAGCACGGAGGCGGCGCGGATCATGCCCCGGTGCGCGGGCACGAAGTCCGGGTCGTCGCGCAGCAGTCCGGCGAAGATGGCGCGCGCCGAGGGCACCTCGCCCACGCGCAGCAGGTAGTCGCCCGCGGCCACGGACTTGCGCAGGTGCGCGGCCTTGGCCAGGCGGTAGATGCGGTCCTCGTAGGGCCTGCCCGCCATTTCGGTCTCGTACAGGTCCAGCGCCTGGTGGAAGCGCTCCTCGCGGTACAGGATTTCGGCCAGGGCCATGCGCGCGGCGGCGGCCTGGGTGGAGGTATGGGTGGCGGCGAGCGCGCCCTGCCTGGCCTCCAGGGACTGGCGATAGGCGTCCTTGGCCTTGGACCACTCGTCGGCGGCGTAGTACACGTCTCCGGCGCGGTTCAGCGCGCCCAGCGAGAGCTTGGGCAGCTGGTTCCGATACTGCTCGCTGACCAGCAGCAGCGCCTGGGCCTGGTCCTCGAACTTCTTGCCAACGGAGTTCTGGGAGCGGTCCAGCACGCGGGCCACGGCCTGGTCGGCCCAGGGGCTGTCCGGGTGCTCGGAAATGACGCGGGCGTAAAGCGGCAGCAGGGCCTGGCCCTGGCCGATTCTCCCGTATGTTTCGGCCTTGAGGTACAGCGCCTCGGCGACCTGCTCCGGGGTGGGGCCGGGCTTGGCGAGGAGCGCGTCCAGCAGGCGGATGGCCTCCAGGAGCGAGCCCGAATCCTTGCCGCGTTCCTGCATCAGCCGGGCCTGCTCGATGCGCGCCTGGGCGCTGACTTGGGGGTCGGGGCTGAACCTGGCCAGGGTTTCCAGCTTGGCCAGCGTGGCGGAAAGGGCCCCGGCGCGGGCCTTGTCGTTGATGGCACCGATGCGCGCGGCGCGGCCGTCCAGCAGCACAAGGCGGATCTGCGCCAGCCCGGCCTCGGGGTTGTGGGCGGTGGCGGCGGAGGCGGCGTACGCCTTGCGGGCCGCCGCGGCGATGTTCAGGGCCTCGTACTGCCTGCCTTGGGCCAGCAGCGCCCGTGCGGCCACTGCTCCGGATCCTCCGGAGACCTCGGCGGCGCGCCCGTAGGCTAGCGCGGCAAGCGGGCGGTCCACGGGCACTTGCGCGGCCAGCTCGTCGGCCAGGGCCAGCAGCTCCGGGGCGCTGCGCGAGGGGATTTCGCCCTCGGGCGGCAGGCTCCAGACATTGGCCACTGCTCCGCGAGAGGACAGGTACAGCAGCGCGCCGGGCACGGGCGTGGGCTCCAGCGTGGCCCCGCGCGCCGGGGTGAGCGCCGTGGCCTTGCCTGCGCCTTCGACAGGTGCGCTGGCCAGCACGGAGAGCGTGAACAGGTCGGCGCGGGCCCCCTGGTCCTGGAGGGCATAGGGCACCGTGGAGTAGACGATGCTCTTTCCATCGGGCGTGAAGCGCGGTGAGCCCTCAGGCAGCAGGCCGCCCGTGAGCCGCACCAGCCTGCCGCCGGGCAGGCTCATGACGTAGACGGCCGGGAAGCCGCCGCGCGCGGACACGAAGGCCAGGCGCATGCCGTCGGGCGAGAGCGCCGGGGAGCTGGCCTCGCCGCCGGTGTCGATGGTCTGGGGCTTGGCTTGGGCGGAAGCGAGCGAAAGCGCCACGATGTGGGAGGATGCCTCGCCGCTGGAGCGCTGCTGGAAGTACAGGGTCTTGCCGTCGGGGCTGAACACGGGCGCGGCGTCCTCGGTGTCGCGCCCGGTGAGCTTCCTGGGCTGGGCGTCCGGCTGGCGCAGGTCCAGCAAGTACAGGTCGCCCTTGACGTCGTCCTCCGCGCCGATGAAGGCCACCATGCCGCCGTCAGGCGTGAGCGCGGGCGAGAGCCTGTCGGCCAGGGCCGGGGCCAGCCGACGCGGCAGCACGGGCAGGGCCGGATCCAGCGGCCTGAGCCACAGCTCGGCGTAGCCGCCGCGCACGCTGGTGTAGGCCAGCCACTTGCCGTCGGCGCTGGCGTCCATGTGCTGCACGGCGCCGGTCTCGAAGGTCACCTGCGCGGGCTGGTTCACGTCCAGCTTGCGCGGGGCCTGGCGCATCGCCGCCGGGCGCATGGCGTCCTGAATCATTTGAGCGGGCGTCTGGGCAAGGGCCGCGTGCGCGCACAGCAGCCCAAGCAGCGCCGCGACCAGCAAGCGGGCCGGGGCGTTCATCGCTTCACCGTCCAGTTGCCGTCCGATGCCTGGAGCCTGTCGCCGGGCTTGGCCGTATCCGCCGCCAGCTTGGCGAACACCGCGCGCACCTTGGGCAGGTCGGCCTGGGTCAGGTTGGGGTTGGTCTCCACCGCGCGGCGCATGACCACCTCGCGGGCGCGGTTGACCTCCGCGAGCACGGCCTGGAACTCCTGGTCCCGGTAGCGCGCGGCGAAGTCCTTCAAGTCCTCCGGGGCCTTGTCGCGGCTGATGCCGAAGGCCTTGAGCAGGCCCTGGTTGTCCTCGCCCGCCCAGCCCAGGCGCTTGAACGCGTCCACGTCGTCGGCGTGGAAGCTGAGCACCTGCATGGCGGCCACGGCGTCCTGCTTCTCGCGGCTGACCCTGGGCGGGGTCTGGATGCGGCCCAGCGGGTCCACGCCGCGCACCGAGGCCACGAGCAGCGTCTCCTCGGACAGGGAATTGTAGGAGCCCAGGATCTGGTTCTCCAGCGAGGTGCGCTCGCTGGCCACGTTGACCTTCACTTCGGCCAGGGTGCAGCCGGTGAGGGCGGAGCCGGAAATGGCGGCGAGGACGAATGCGGCGGCGGCAATGCGTTTCATGGCGTTGCTCCTTGCGCTGGGGCGGTTCTGGAAAGGTTGAGCGACCCGAAGCGCCCGGCCTTGTTCTGCTGGCCGGACTGCGAGGGATCGCGGCAGATGCTTGTGGCGGAGACGAGGTCCAGCATGTCCAGCAGGGCCGGAACGGGCTTGAGCGCCGGGCCGAGCTGGCTCTTGATGGGCAGGTTGGCCACGGACAGGCGGTCGATGGGCGGGATGTCCAGCCGGAAACCCTTGACCTCCACCTGGCCGGAAAGGCTCAGGTTGCCGTAGGCGATTCGCAGGTTCAGGTTGCGCGGATAGCCGATGCCCATGAGCCTGCGCTGCTGCACGATGGTCTCGTTGGCCTCGTCCGGGTCCAGGGCGTACAGGGCGCGCTCCAGCGTGCGCGGGCCCACCTTGGTGATGTCCGCGCTCAGGTTCATGCGCGTCAGCAGGGCCTCCGGGTCCTGCGTGAGCGGCAGGCGCAGGCTCACCCGGCCGGACAGCTCGGCCTGGTCGCCGAGGTCCTTTTCCGCACGGCCCGGCAGCATGCGGGCGGTGTCGATGCCGGTGAAGGCGCAGGAGGCGTCCAGCGTGTAGGCCCCGGAGCCGCCGGTGATGGCCGCGCGGCCCAGCACGTTGCCCCCGAACAGGCCCAGGCGGAAGGACTGCACGGCGGGCAGCGGTCCGGAGGTGTCCAGCGCCAGGGCGAAGTCGCGCAGGGAGAGCGGCAGCGGGCCGGAGCGCAAGTCCAGCGCGGCGAAGGCCAGCGCCCCGCTGCGCCGGGCCTGGGCGTCGTACAGCGTGCGCAGCCCGAAATCGCTGGCCGGGGAGAGCGGCGAGGAAGGGCCGGGGAAGAGGTCGAAGACCTGCTCGGAGAGCGGGGCGACGGCATCCTGGGCCCCCGCGCCGGGGCAGGCCAGGCCGGGCCGCAGGGCGTAGCGGCGGCGCAATGAGAGGTCGCTGGTGAGCCCCGTGAGGGCGAGGTCCGGTCCCAGCCGCAGGTCCAGGCCCGGGCTGCGCAGGCGCGCGCCCAGCGTCAGGCTGCGGCCACCGGCGAGGCGGACGTCCGCCGCGACCTCGACGCCGCCGCGCCCGGACACGCCCGTGTCCGAGACCTGGGGCAGGGCGTCCAGGCTGCTCGTGAGGCTGAACGAGCCCGTGGCGTCCACGCGTTCCAGCGCCGTGGCCAGCCTGTCGCCGCCGACCGCAGGGCCGTCGAGCAGGGCGTCGAGCTTGTCCAGGGTGAGCGAGAGGTTCTCGGAGAGCTTGAAGCCCTCCAGCGTGAGCATCTGCGCCACCTGCGCCGAGCGCAGGCCCTGCTGCGCGGCATTGAGCGTGAACAGGCCCGAGGCGGGCTTGCGCAGCCTGCCCACGCCCGGCAGCTCGTCCATGGGGCCGAAGGCCAGGGTGCCGCTGGCGGAGGATTCCACAAGCCCCTGGCTGGTGGCCAGGCGCAGCGGGCGCGGCGTGGAGAGCCCGCGCAGGCGCAGGGTCTCGGGCTTCTGGCCCGGTTTGGCGGCCAGCGGAAGGTCCAGGGACAGGGCATTCAGGGTCAGTGTGGCCTCGGCCTTGTGCAAGAAATCAAGGGACTTGAGCCGTGTCGAAAGGGGGGCGTTGTTCGCGGACGGGAACGGGCCGGGCAGCGTCCCCTGGACATTCCAGTCCAGCCCCAGCGCGCCCGAGGCCTTGGTGCGCTGCGGCAGCACTGCGGCGAGCAGCGGCGCGAGCTTGTCGGCGTCCAGGGAAAGCGCGCCCGTGGAGGCGAACTGGCGGGACTGCGAGAGGTTGGCTGACACCTTGGCCTGCGCGGCCTGCCCGATGCTCGTCTCCAGCCGGGCTTCGCCGAGGGAAGGGGCGAGCTTTCCTGCGGAATCCCGGGCCAGGGCGACGCCGTGCGCGCTGGCCTGAAAATGGACGGGAAGCTCCACGGCGGGCCTGCCCGAGCGCAGCAGCCGCAAGCCGGGGATGTCCGCGCGGGAATCGTCCACGGTGAGTGCAAGGCGCTGCTCGGGCGGAAGCTCCAGCGTGAGGTGCTGGGCCTTGGTGATGCCGGGCGCGGAGAGCAGTCCCGCCACCTCGAACCCCGTGGCCGCGGAGGCCATGTCCACGGTGAAGCGCCCGGCTAGCCCGAACAGGGCAGCGCTGGTGAGCCGAATGTCCTCGCCGTTGACGGACAGGCGCGAGAGTTCGGCGTGGCGCATGGCGACGGTCTTGGGGCCGGTGAGCCGCACCCCGTCGATGTTGGCCGTGATGTCGATGCTGGCCGAGCCGGGAGCGTTCTCGGGCAGCGAGGCGTCGAGCTTGTCCAGGCGCAGTTCCACTCCGCCGACCGAGATGCGCGACGTGGCAGGTCCGGCCTGCACGCCACGGGCGCTCAGGACCAGCTCGCGGGCCTCGGCCTTGAGGGCTGGGGCAGTGCCTGGTGCGTCGGAGAGCCGCAGCGCGGCCAGGATCGGGCCGGAATCCAGCCGGGCAGCTGCGAGCTTCACATCGGCGGGGAGCAGGGCGCGCATGGGGCGCAGCATGTCGCCCAGGTCGAGCCGGAGGGTGTCCACGCGCAGGGTGAACTCGGGCCGGGCGTCGGAAATGCCTGCGCCCCGGACCAGCCAGGAGGCCTTGCTCGCCTCCTGTATGGAGAGCGCTCCCGGCATCTCCAAGGTTCCGGAGGCCAGGTCCAGGCCCGCCTCCTGCATCAGGCTCAGGTTCAGCGGGCCGATGGAGCGCGGGCCAAGCGGGCCGCCGGAAAGCGCCAGCGCATCCGCCGTGAGCACGAGGTTGGCCGACAGCGCGTCCTGGCCCTTGAGCGAGGCCAGCGTTGTCAGCGCCACGCGCCCCTTGGCGGCGGGAGAGCCCGGGGGCAGCAGCGGGGCGAAGGCCGTGCCGAGCGCCTCCAGGTCCACCGCCAGCACGGACTTCAGGCCCGTGGACAGCGAGCCGGAAACGTCGAGGTCCAGCCCGGTGGTGCGCAGCCGCGCGGCCAGCTTGGCCGCACCGGGCCGCAGCAGCCGCTGGCCGTCCACGAGTTCCGAGACCTCGGCCTGGAAATCCAGCGGAGGAAGCGGGGCATCGCCCACCGTCGCATTGGCGGCGAGCGCGAGCCGCACCGGATTCCTGCGCAGGCCCGGCGCCTCAAGCGTGATCTGCGGCACCTGGACGCGGAGCGGCTTGCCGCCGGAGGCGATGAGCGCCGTGGTGTCGCGAATTGTGGCGCTCAGCCGGAGATCACCAGAAAAATGGATGGGTTGGAGCGCCTGTCGCAGCGCTTCCAGGCCCTGCTTCAAGGTCTGGGCGGGCGGCAACTCCTGTGTTGGCGGGGCGGCGGGTGGGGCGGAAGGGCTGTGGCGCACGCGCAGGCCGGAGAGGTCCAGGCTCGCCCAAATCTTGCGGCCCCACACGGAATCGAAGCCGAAATCCAGGCGCAGGGAGGCCAGGGCGCACAGGAAACCGGGGTCATCGATGTCGCCTGAGCCGATGCGCAGCCCGTCCACGGCGAGGCCGTCGCTCCAGGTGAAGTGAATGCGCTCAAGGGTCGTCGCGCGGCCCGTGGCGGCCTGGATTCTGGCGGCCAGTTCCCTGCGCGCGAAGTCGGAGCTGACGAGCGCGGGCAGCGCGGCGGCGAAAAGCCCCACAAGCAGCAGGCAACCCGCCAGGATCAGCGCGGTAGCCTTGAGCCAGCGAAGGGAGTGGGGGCGGGGGTTTTGGGACGCGGGTTCCGTCATGGCGCTTCCTTGCACTGCGCAGGCGCTACGGCATTTTCGACGTAGCGACATTTTGCAGCAATACCCGTGCGCTGGCAACCGATATGTACCGGAACGCTGGCCTGAGTCTTGCTTAATGGCTGCGGACCATACCTGCGTCAAAGGAGTCAGCCGCGTGTCTGGAAAACTGTCCGCCTTAAAATTAGCTTTTGTCTTCGGATTGTTAGGGGCAACTTCTGGCCTCCTGCTCATCCTGCTCAGCGGAATGGGTGATGCTGCGCTGCAAGCGTCTGGGGCTTCTGATTTACAAAAATGTATTTTGAACTATGCGTGGCTGTTCGGTGGCGCCCTGTTTGTCATTTCGATGGGAATTGCAGCGGGTATTGTTGTGGCGGATAAGGCCGTCGCGAAGGCAATGCAACAGCCCGTGAACGCACTCTTATCTGAAGCTGTCGCCCTTGGTGCGGGGCGGTCCGAAACGCTGTCTGACAATTCTGTCGATCCCGTTGCCGCACTTGATCTTGCTGTCAAAATCGTAGGTCAGCGCAAGGCCGAGGGCGTGGCGTTGCTGGCCAAGATCGCCGGGCTGGAGTCCGACGTGGCCAAGGCCCAGGCGCGGATACCCGAGGTTCGCGAACAGGCCGAGGAATCGCGCCGCAGCGGGCTTTTGTCGGCCTCGCGCACCCTCGGCAAGTCCATCGAGGGCATTCACGGGGCCAGCGAGAACCTCATGGCCCTGTCGCGCAACGCCCGGGGCGGCGCGCAGGAGCAGCAGAACCTTGTGGGGCGCGTGGCCTCGGTCATGGACGAGTTCAACTCCGCCGTGGGCCAGATGAGCGCGCGCTCCTCCGACGCCGTGCTCCAGGCCCAGCAGGCCCAGGACAAGGCCCGCTCCGGGGCGCAGGTGGTGGAGCAGACCGTGGAGGCCATCCGCCAGGTGGAGCGCAAGGCCGAGGACCTGGCCGCCGTGGTGCGCGACCTGGGCAGCCAGGCCATGGCCGTGGAGAAGATCATGGAGGTCATCAGCGACATCGCCGACCAGACCAACCTGCTGGCGCTCAACGCCGCCATCGAGGCCGCCCGGGCCGGTGACGCCGGGCGCGGTTTCGCCGTGGTGGCCGACGAGGTGCGCAAGCTGGCCGAAAAGACCATGGGCGCCACCCGCGAGGTGGCCCAGCGCATCGAGGGCATCCAGAAGGGCGTGGAGCGCACCGGCCAGGACATGCGCGAGACCGCGGAGAAGGTCGACCAGGCCGTGAACCTGGCCCAGACCTCCGGCGCGTCGCTGGTGGAGATCGTGGACCTTGCCGGGCACACGGCGCGACACATCGACGGCATCGCCAGCGACGTGAACCGGCAGGCCGACATGAGCGCGCAGATCAGCACCATCGTCAGCAAGGTCAGTGAGATATCCGAGTCGAGCCACGAGGGCGCGCAGAACTCCATGGACGCGGTGGACGGGCTGCTGGAGCGCGTGGTGGCGCTGGAGTCCATGAATTCCGTGTTCCAGCTCATCGGCGATGGCGGGGTGCAGCGCCTTGTGGAGGCCATGGCCTCATCGCCCGAAGTGTGCTCCATGAGCCGCGAGACCGTGGAAAAGGCCATGGGCGAGGCCCTGCGCGCCAACCCGGCCATTGAGCTTTTGTACGCCACGGACAGGTCCGGCCGCCAGTTCATCTCCAACATGGGCCGCAGCGGAATAGGCATCAAGGCCGACGCCTCGGCCGTGGGCAAGGACTGGTCCGGCAGGCCCTGGTTCAAGCAGCCCATGGCGCTCGGCGGCACTGTGGTGTCCGATGTCTATGTCTCCAGCGCCACGGGCGAGAACTGCATCACCGTGTCCACGCCGATCTACGGCGACGAGAATGTGATGCAGGGGCTGCTCGCCGCGGACATCAACCTCGGCAAGGCGCTGCAGAACGGAAGCAGGACCTGCTAGCGGTCTCGGCACATGGGAAAGCGAAGGCCCCGGAGCGATCCGGGGCCTTTTTCGTCAGCGGCGCTCGATGAGACCGCAGGCCACGCCGGGGCCCGAGTTGCCGCTGGGCTGGCTGGTGTGGTCGTCCGGCCCGGCCGTGACCACGATGGCCCGGCCCAGGATGCCGTCCGGCCCGCTCGTGAGCCTCAGCCCGTCCAGGAGCACGTCGTACTTGGCCTGGCCGTTCTGCCCGGCCACGAGCATTGGCAGGTCTCCGGCGTGGTGGTCCGGGCGCGAGGGGTCGCCGTGGCGCTTGCCCAGCGGGTTGAAGTGCGGGTCGGTTGGGCTGGCGGCCTGGCCCGCGCAGTCGCTGCGCGCGTGGATGTGCAGCCCGTGCACGCCGGGCGCGAGGCCCTCGAGGGTGCCGCTGATGCGCACGAGCCTGCCCTTGGCTTCCAGCGCGAGCGTGCCCGTGCCGTAGCCGCCGCGCAGGGGCCTGAGCGTGGCCTGGGTCTGCCCTGGGCCCCAGGGAATGGAACTGGGCGCGCAGCCCAGCAGGCAGGCGGAGGCGAGCAGGGGGAGTGCGATGAGGCGCATGCGCATGGCTGGCTCCTTTGGAGTACGGGCATGCCCAGGGTAGGCCAGCGCCAGGAAAAAGAAAAGGGCCGCTTGCGCGGCCCTGAAAAGTGGCGGGCGATAGGTGATTCGAACACCTGGCCTTCGGCTCCGGAGGCCGACGCTCTATCCAACTGAGCTAATCGCCCGCAGGGAGGCTGTAGCTACCGCTTCGGCCCCGTGCGTGTCAAGGTGAAACCTACATTCCCAGGCTGGCCAGCAGGTCGTCCACGTTGTCCTGGCTGGAGCCCATCTGGGGGCCCTTGAGCTCGGACAGCTGGGTCTTGGCCTTGGCCTGGAGGTGCTGGAAATCGGCCTGGTCAGCGGGCGCAGTGTCGCGCGCCTTCAGCATCAGGCCGGTGGTCATGTACACGTCCAGCACGATCTTCTCGACCTTCTTGATGGTCTCCACGATGATCTTGATGCGCTGGCCGGTGAGGTCCTGGAAGCTCAGCGTGGTCATGATGCTCATGAGATCCTGGCTGAGCGCGCCGTTGATCTCGGCCAGCTTTTCGCGCTCGGCCTTGGAGACGCCGCCCTTCTCGAAGGATTTGACGATGCTGGCCAGCGTGTCGGACATGCTCTGCAGGCTCTCGATGGTGTCGATGATCTTCACCGTGGCCGCCTCCGTGGTCTGGAGGATGGCGTCGAGCTGGTTGGAGGCGCGGCTGAAGAGCTCGCCCGGGTCCTCGGGCAGCACCGGGGCGCTGCCCGTGGCCTTGGCGGTCTTGATCTCCTGGTAGATGTCCTTGAAGCCCTGCTGCAGGTCGGCGTTGACCCGGCGGTAGAACTCGCCTTCAAGCAGCGCGCTGGAGAGCTTCTTGGAGATCTCCTCCTGCACGGATGCCACCAGGGTTTCGCGCAGGTCGATGGTGAGCTGGTCCACCACCTTCTGCATCATGTCGCGCAGCATCGCGTTGTCTTCGGTCATTCGCCTCTCCTGGAGGGGGATTGCGCGGGGCCCGGCCTAGCCGAGATCGCCCTCGTTCATGTCGAGCACCATGGCGCGCACCGGGCAGACCCGGGTGCACATGCCGCAGGCCGTGCATGCGTCGATGTCGAAGGTGACCAGCCGGGTTTCGGGCTGCACGCTGAGCGCCTTGGTGCGGCACAGCGAGGTGCACAGGCCGCAGTGCATGCACAAGTCCTCGTCGCGGAAGATCTTCTGCGAGGCCGGGGTGATCTTGACCCCGTTCTCCTTCAGGTAGCTCATGCCCTTGTGGAAATCGACCTCTTTGCCGGTGATTTCAAGCGTGAGCGTGCCGTCGTTGCGCGGGGAGATGTCGGCCTTGAGGATGTTGAAGCTCAAGTTGAAGAGCATGGCCAGGTTGCACACCACCGGCCTGCCGGAGGTCTCCGGCGGAAAGGAAAGGTAGACGATCTTGCGGAAGCCGTTGGTTTCTTCCTTCATGGCGTCCTCTGGCTCCGGCCTGGGGCCGGGCTATTTGTGTTCCTTCAGGAACTGCTTGGCGCGCGTGGCCTCGGGGTCCTTGGGGAAGCGGTCGATGAGGTCCTGCAGAACGGCCTTGCCGGCCTTGTCCTTGCCGATCTTGTAGAAGGCCATGCCCTGCTTGAGGATGGCGGCCTTGTACTTGGGGCTGGACTTGTACTTCTCGATGACCTCCTGGTAGGCCAGCACGGCCTTGCCGTAGTCCTGGAGGTTGTAGGCGCATTCGCCCACCCAGAAGATGGCGCTGGAGGTGTTGGGGTGCTTCTTGAACGTGGTGGCGAACTCGGAGTAGTACTGGCGCGCCTCCTCGTACTTCTTGGCCTTGAAGGCGGCGTCGGCCTTGGCGAACAGGCCCTCGGCGGTGCCGGACTTCTCCTCGGCCTTGGGTTCGTCCTTGGCGGGCTTGGCCTCGGCCTTCCCGCCCTTGGCCGGAGCCGGTTCCGGCGGCGCGGAAATGGTCGCCGTGGCGCCGGTGTCCACGTCCAGCCCGAACTGGCTGGAGAGCATGGTCTTGATGTTGGTGATGTCCTTGGCCATGTCGGTCACGCTGGGGCCGCCGGCCTGGGAGTTGGTGAGCTGGTTGAAGCGCATGGTCAGCGTGTCCAGCTTTTCGTTGAGCTTGGCCACCTGCACGCGCAGCGACTCAAGCTCCGCCCAGGTGTTGGCCTGCTTGGCCTGCACAGGCGAGGTGCTCTTCTGGATCTCGTCGCGCAGGGCCTCCTGGCTCTTGGCCAGGTCCTCCTCCAGGCGCTGGATGGTCTTCCGGCTCTCCTGGCGGTCGCGGTAGGCCTGGTTCTGCACGGTCTCAAGCTCCGACTTGCTGGCGCAGCCGCCCACGAGAAGGGTTCCGGCCAGCAGGAAAAGCGCAGGCTTCAAGACATGTTTGGCGCGCATCAGAGTTTCCTCCCTCTTTTTCTTCCGAAAATCAGATACGCCAGACCACCGAAAAAAGGAACCAGCACCGCGAGCTGAATCCAACCCAGCTTGGCGTTGCTGGAGCCGAAGTCGCGGTTGAAGGCGTCGTAGATGGAATAGATGCTGACGGCGGCGAACACGCCCACCCCGCCCAGGAGCAGGCCGATCTGGCTGCTGGAAAGAGCCTGGAGTTCCGCGATCATAAGGCTTGCCTCCTGGCGGGGCCTAGGCCCGGGACTTCTCGCCGCGCTTTTCGCGGCGGCTTTGCTGGTACATGGAGATGAGCACGGCGAAGGCCCCGCAGGTGATGGCGATGTCCGCCACGTTGAAGGCGGGCCAGTGGTAGTCGCCGTAGTAGAAGTCCAGGAAGTCCACCACATGGCCGAAGCGCAGGCGGTCGATGAGGTTGCCCAGCGCCCCGCCCAGGATGAGTCCCAGGCCCCAGATGAAGAAGCGATCGCTTTTGCTGGCCGTGGACAGCAGATGGTAGATGAAGCCCACCGCCGCGATGGTGACCACCACGAAGAAGACGATCTGCCAGGAGCTGTCCGGGTTGTTCAGGAACCCGAAGGCCGCGCCCTTGTTGAGCACGTGCACCAGGTTGAAGAATCCGGGCAGCACCGGCGAGGAATCCCACAGGGCGTACTTGGCCTGGACCACCGCCTTGGTGATCTGGTCCGGAACGATGATGCACGCGGCCAGTATGGCCGCCGTCTTGAGCCGGGAGTCCATCTACAGTCCCACTACCACTTTGGTGCAGCGCGGGCAGATCTCCGGGTGCGCCGCATCGGTGCCCAGGTTCTCCTCGTAGCGCCAGCAGCGCTGGCACTTGGTTCCCGGGGCCTTGGCCACGCCCACCTTCAGGCCCTTCACGATCTCGGAGGCGAATGCGCCCTCCGGAGCCTGGGCAAAGGGCTGCACCTCGACCTTGGAGACGATGAAGAACTCCAGCAGGTCCAGGCCCTTGATGGCCAGCGCCTCCTGGGCGTCGCCCTCGGCGAACAGGGTCACGTGGGTGTCCAGGGAGTGGCCCACCTCGCCGGCCTTGCGGAAGGGCTCGATGGCGCCGGTGACTTCGCCGCGGATGGCCAAGAGCAGTTCGAAGGCTTGGCGTTCGGCGTCGGCCATGGCCGGAGCGCCCTCGGGCAGGCGCATGGAGAACACGGACTGCCCGCCGGGGCGGTGCGCCTCGGGCAGGAAGCCGTAGGCCTCCTCGGCGGTGAAGGAGAGCACCGGGGCCATGTCGTGCAGCATGCACAGAAGCGCGCGCCACAGCACGGTCTGGGCGCTCTTGCGCTCCAGGCCCGCGCCCACGTACAGGCGGTCCTTGGTGATGTCCAGGTAGAAGGCCGAGAGGTCGGTGACGCAGAGGTTGTGCAGGGTGTGGTAGACCTTGTGGAACTCGAAGCTCTCGTAGGCCTCGGCGATGGTCTTGTGGCGGCGCTCCACCAGGTCCAGGGCGAAGCGGTCCAGCGGCAGCATGTCCGCCGGGGCCACGGCGTCCTTGGCCGGGTCGAAGTCCGCCAGGTTGCCCAGCAGGAAGCGCACCGTGTTGCGGATGCGGCGGTAGGCGTCCACCAGGCGGTTCAGGATCTCGTCGGAGATGCGCACGTCCTCCTGGTAGTTCACCGCGCTGACCCACATGCGCAGGATTTCCGCGCCGTGCTTGTCGATGATCTCCTGGGGGGCGATGACGTTGCCGATGGACTTGCTCATCTTGCGGCCCTCGCCATCCACCACGTAGCCGTGGGTGAGCACGGCCTTGTAGGGCGGCACGGCGCGGGTGCCCACGCTGGCCAGGAGCGAGCTGTGGAACCAGCCGCGATGCTGGTCGGAACCTTCAAGATACAGGTCGGCGGGGCAGGAGAGCTCGGGGCGCTGCTCCAGCACGGCGGCGAAGCTGGTGCCGGAGTCGAACCACACGTCCAGGATGTCGGTCTCCCGGCGCCAGTGCTCGCGTCCGCACTTGGGGCACTTCAGCCCGGCGGGCACGATGTCCTCAAGCGGGGCCTCGAACCAGTAGTCGCAGCCCGTGGGGTGCTGTGCGAATTTCTCGACGACGCCCATGACCCACTTGGTGTCGAAATAGGCCTCGTCGCAGTCCTCGCAGATGAGCGCCACGATGGGCACGCCCCAGTTGCGCTGGCGCGAGATGCACCAGTCCGGGCGGTTCTCGATCATGTTGGCGATGCGCTCCTCGCCCCAGGTGGGAATCCAGCGCACGTCCTCGTGGATGGCCTTGAGCGCGTTCTTGCGCAGGCTGTTGGCCTCCATGGAAATGAACCACTGCGTGGTGGCGCGGAAAATGACAGGCTCCTTGCAGCGCCAGCAGTGCGGGTAGGAGTGGCTGATCTTCTCCTGGGCCAGCAGGTTGCCCACCTGCTTGAGCTTCTCGATGACCTTGGGGTTGGCCTCGAACACCGTGAGCCCGTTGAAGAACTCCACGTCGGTGAGGAAGCGGCCCGCGTCGTCCAGGGGCGAGTAGACCTCCAGCCCGTACTTCAGGCCCACCTCGTAGTCCTCGCGGCCATGGCCGGGGGCGGTGTGCACGCAGCCCGTGCCCGCGTCCAGCGTCACATGGTCGCCCAGGATGATGGGCGACTTGCGCTTGTAGAAGGGGTGGCAGGCCTCCAGGCCTTCCAGCTTGGAGCCGGGCACCGTGGCCAGCACCTTGGGGCTGTCCCAGCCGAAGATCTCGGCGCAGGGGGCCAGCAGGCGCGCGGCCATGACGTAGATGTTGCCGCCGGCCTCGGCCAGCACGTAGTCGAACTCCGGGTGCACGGCCACGGCCATGTTGTCCGGCAGGGTCCAGGGGGTGGTGGTCCAGATGACCACGAAGGTCTTGGCCGGGTCGTACTTGGCATTGGCCGGGAGCAGCTCCTTCACGCGCTTGTCCGCCAGGGGGAAGCGCACGAAGATGGAGGGCGAGGAATGGTCGCCGTACTCGACCTCGGCCTCGGCCAGGGCGGTGTGGCAGGAGCAGCACCAGTAGATGGGCTTCTTGCCGCGGATGACGCTGCCCTTGTCCATGAAGTTGCCCAGCTCGCGGGCGGTGGCGGCCTCGTACTTGGGGTCCAGCGTCATGTAGGGCTTGTCCCAGGTGCCCAGCACGCCCAGGCGCTTGAACTCGCCGCGCTGGATGTCCAGGAACTTGAGGGCGTATTCGCGGCAGAGCTTGCGGATGACCACCGCGGGCAATTCCTTCTTCTTTTTCTTCAGCTCCGTCTCGACCTTGTGCTCGATGGGCAGGCCGTGGCAGTCCCAGCCGGGCACGTACTCGGCCTTCAGGCCCGCCATGTTGCGCGACTTGACCACGATGTCCTTGAGCACCTTGTTCATGGCCGTGCCCATGTGGATGTGGCCGTTGGCGTAGGGCGGGCCGTCGTGCAGGACGTAGGTCTTGTGTCCCTCGTTGGCGGAGACCATCTGGGAGTACGCGTCGATCTGCGCCCAGAACTTCAGGGTCTCAGGCTCCTTCTGCTTCAGGTTGGCCTTCATGGGAAAGCCGGTCTGCGGCAGCTTGAGGGTGCTCTTGTAATCGCTCATGTCCTTTGGGACCTCCGGTCGGACGTGTTCATACACGCGGCGCAGGGCCGCAGGGGATGACGGAACGCGGTAGATTGGTCCAAGGCGGGGCGGAAGTCAAGCCGCAGACCCGCCGGTACGTAGGGGCTACTTGGTCTTGTGCGTGTAGACCCCGTCCCAGCCCTCACCGGGGGGTTCCTCTGCCAGGTGCTCGCAACGCTCGCGGTACATGGCGCAAAGCACCTGCTCGAAGCCCTGGCCCTCCAACTCTCCGAAGATGGCCGCGGCCTCGGCGAAGCGCTGGCCCTTGTAGTCGGCCAGGGCCGCCTCGTAGCGGTCGAAGTTGGGCTTTTTGGCGGCGTAGGCCTCGTGGGTCATGGCCGTATAGAGGGTGATGGGCTCGTTCTTGCCCTTCACGCGCACGCTGTCCATCTCCACGTAGGCGTACTCGTCGCCGCAGACCTCTTTCATGGCCTGGCTGACCAGCAGCACCTGGCCGTAGTACTTGGTCAGGCTCTCCAGGCGCGAGGTGAGGTTCACGTTGTCGCCGATGAGGGTGTAGTCGAACAGGTCCGCCGAGCCCATGTTGCCCACGCGCACCCGCCCGCAGTGCAGGCCCACGCCGATCTTGATGGTCAGCCCGAACTTGGTCTGGAAGCCCTCGTTCAGCACGTGGATGTGGTCGAGCATCTGCAGGGCCGAGCTCATGGCCTTCTTCTGGTGGTCGGGCACGTCCACGGGGGCGTTCCAGAAGGCCATGATGGCGTCGCCGATGAACTTGTCCAGCGTGCCCATGTTGCTGGTGATGATGTGCGTCATGGGGGTGAGGTAGTCGTGCAGCAGGTCGGTCACCTGGGTGGGGGTGAGCTTTTCCGACATGGTGGTGAAGCCGCGCACGTCGGAGAACATGACCGTGACTTCCTTCTCCTGGCCCTGCAGGCTCAGGGACTCGGGCGAGTCGTAGATCTGCTTGATGACCGCCGGGGCCAGGTAGTGGGAGAAGGCCCCGTGGATGAACTTCTTCTGCTTCTCCTCGCGCCAGAACTTGAGCAGCGTGAGCAGCGCGAAGTTGCCGCCCAGGATGATGTAGGCATAGAGCGGCGAGATGTAGATGCGCGCGCTCTGCATGAGGTAGGCGCTGCCCTCCCACAGGCCGAAGGCCATGCCGATGAGCGGAAGCACAACCCACACGGCCTTGGCCCAGGTGACCAGCAGCGTGATGACGATGCCCGCCAGGATGGTGGCCAGAAGCTCGACGGCCGGGGCGTAGTCCGGAATGGACAGGAAGTCCTGGGTCAGGATGTTGTCCACGATGGTGGCGTGGGTCTCCACGCCGGGATACACGGCGGTGAAGGGCGTGGCGCGCAGATCCTTGAGGCCCGCGGCCGAGGTGCCGATGAAGGCGATCTTGCCGTCCAGCGCGCCCGGGGCCAGGCGTCCGGCCAGCACGTCGGCGGCGCTGAGGTACGGGAACATGCCCCCGCCGCCCCGGTAGTTCACCAGCATCTGGCCCGCGCGGTCCACGGGGATGACCGTGCCGCCGTAGCGCAGCGATTCCGTGCCCTGGGAGTCCAGCTTGAGCAGCACGCTGGAGTCGCCCGCGGCCTCCATGAGCGTGGCCAGGGCCAGGCTGGGGTAGAGCTGGCCGTCGAAGTGGATGAGCAGCGCCACGCGGCGCAGGATGCCGTCCGGGTCCGGGGTGGCGTTGAAGAAGCCGGTGGCCTTGGCCGACTGGGCCAGCACCGGCAGCGGACAGACGGCCCCGAAGGCCGAGTGCAGGGCCTTATCCGGCGGCAGGGAGTCGGGCGCAGAGAGCAGGGCCACGCTGGCGGGCTTGAGGATGCAGCCGGCGGGGTGCGCCTGCTGCTCGGCGTCGGACTTGGAGAAGGAAAAATAGTAGCCCAGCACGTAGGGCTTGCCCGCCAGGATACCCGCCAGCAGCGCGTCGTTGTCCTCCAGGCCCTTGGGCAGGCCCTGGAAGCTCACGTCCAGCATCAGCTCGTTCTTCATCTGGCGCTTGAGCAGGGCAGGGGAGGTGCGGTCGGCCTCGGCCAGCACCACGTCCATGCCCACGGCCAGCGCGCCCGCGGCGCGGATCTTCTCCAGCAGCAGGGCCACGCGGTAGCGCGGCCAGGGCCACTGGCCCAGCTCGGAGAGGCTCTTCTCGTCGATGTCCACGATGACGGGCACGCCGGAGGTCTTCTCGGAATGCTGGCGCTTGAGCAGCGCGTCGTAGATGCGGTAGTCCAGAAAGCGCAGCGCGGCCGGCTGCATGATGTACAGCGAGGCCATGACCAGCGAGGCCGCGAAACCGCTGATGAGCAGGATGCTCTTGTCGCCCCGCAGTCGTTTCCAGATGGCTTGCAGCATGTCGCGCACCTCGATTTTTGGCGCGGCCACGTCCCCGCGCGTGATCACCACGAACCTGCGCTCTACTCTTGCAAAGTACTTATAATTAGTCTATGGAAATCGAAATCAAGGTGACACGAGGGCACTGATCCCGTGCCTGCATACCGCTACAGGAGATTTTCAGTTTTGAAAAGAATACCTGTGCTGAGATGTCTGGCCGAAGCTTTTGTGGTTGTAGCGCTGGTGCTTGCGCTGCATGTTCCCGTCCGTGCCGCCGATGACCAGCAGCCGCTCTCTCCCGGGGCCGGCTTCCACACCACACTCAAGTCCGCCGTCGTCGATCTGGTGCAGACCCATGACCGCGTCAAGGCCGCCGAGGCCGCCCTCACCGCTTCCGGGCACAACCTGGAACGCGCCAAGGGGCTCTGGTACCCGCGCGTCACCGCCCAGGTGGACGCCGGGCAGGAAGACATCGACAAGGCCGGGGCCGCCGCCACCAGCAAATACCGCAACGTGCAGACCCTGGGCGCCAACCAACTGCTGTACGACTTCGGCGGAACCTCCGGCGCGGTGTCGCAGGCCCGCGCCCAGCGCATGGAGGCCGAGGCCAAGCTGGAGCAGGTGCGCCAGGAGATCACCATGCAGGGCGTGGGAGCCTTCCTGGGCGTCGTGCGCGCCCGCGAGATGCTGCGCTACGCCGTGCGCTCCGAGGAGAACATCAAGACCCTCTCCGGCATGCAGGAGGCCCTTGTGGAGCGCGGCGTGGGCCTGTCCTACGAGGAACTCCAGATCAAGGCCCAGCTGGCCGGAGCCCAGGCCCACCGCGTCAATTCCGAGCGCGCCCTCACCAGCGCCCGCAACAATTTCCGCTCCGTGTTCGTGGTCGACCTGACCCAGGAGCAGATCGACAGCCTCACGCTGCCCTCGCTGCCGCAGAAGGCCATGCCCGGCGACCTGGACCCGGCCATCAAGGTCGCGCTGGACGCCAACCCCTTCCTCGTCGAGCTGAAGCACACCCTGGAGGCCCGGCAGGGCGACAAGTCCGTGCGCGAGTCGGCCATGTACCCCAAGTTCGAGGCCGTGGCCGAGGCCCAGCGCAAGGAGAACGACCAGGGCGAGCGCAGCGTCCGTACCGAGGGGCGCGCCGGCCTGCAGGTGTCCTACAACCTGTTCTCCGGCTTCCGCGACGTGGAGGGCGTGCGCGCCTCCAAGAGCGAGATATTGTCCATCCGCAAGGCCATCCTGGACCGCCGCCGCAGCATCGAGGAGCGGGTGCGCAACGCCTGGAACGACCTGACCACGCTGCGCAAGAACATTGACCTCTACACCAACCAGGCCAACATCACCTGGTCGTTCCTGGAGCTGGTGAAGAAGAAGAAGGCCCTGGGCGGCGAGGTGAACCTGCTGGACATCCTGGTGGGCGAGCGCGACTACATCAAGGCCACCAGCGACAAGGTCACGGCCGAGATCGACCACATCACCTCCGCCTACACGCTGCTCTACCAGATGGGCCAGATCTCGCCAGAAGTGGTGGAGAACTAGCCGGTTGATGTGCGCATGGCGGGCGGGCTCCGATTCTCCTAACCGGACCAGCGAGCGCAGCGGCCAGCCATGAAGGAACTCCTCCGACGCCTCTCGCTGAGACCCAGGATCGTCTGGGAGCTCATGCTTGCGTCCTTCTTCGCCAACCTCATGAGCATGGCGTCCCCCGTGTACGTCATCATGGTGCTCAACCGCTACGTCGGTTACG
Source organism: Pseudomonadota bacterium (assembly GCA_023438245.1). Taxonomy (GTDB): domain Bacteria; phylum Desulfobacterota; class Desulfovibrionia; order Desulfovibrionales; family Desulfovibrionaceae; genus Humidesulfovibrio. The sequence continues at coordinate 63,039 of JAEXRD010000063.1, forward strand.
GCTTCGACGGCACGCTCTACACCCTCACCGCGGGCGTGCTCATCGCCTCGGCCCTGGGGTTCGGCTTCACCGAGGTGCGCACCAGGCTCGCCGGGGCCATCAGCCTGAACCCGGACCGCGAGCTGACGGAACGCGTCCTCGCCGCGCTCTCCCGCGCCAGGCTCACCGCCCTGCAGCGCATCCCCGCGCCGCGCCAGCACGAGGCTCTGGGCCACCTGCAAACCGTGCAGAGCGCCTACGACGCCGCCAGCATCTCCAACGTGTCCGACGCGCCCTACCTGCTGCTCTACATCCTGGCCATCTTCCTCTTAAGCCCCATCCTGGCCCTGGTTACCCTGCTGGCCATCGCGTTCACCGCGCTGTTCACCCTGGCCAACATGCGCCAGGGCGAAGATGACGCGGCGAAGGTGCGCGACGAGTCCATCGCCCAGCGCGGGCTGCTCTCCTCGGTGCTGAGCGGGGCCGAGACCGTGCGCGCCTTCCTGGGCCTGAATTTCCTGCAGAAGGCTTGGGCCGCCAGGCTCAAGGCCCAGTCCGATGTCTCCCGCGTGGCCGAGGCCAACCGCACCCGCGGCAAGAAGAAGGTGGAGACCGTGGCCGTGCTGCTGCGGGTGAGCGTCTACGCCGTGGGCGCCATGCTGGCCGTGACCGGCGACATGAACGTGGGCGCGCTCATCGGCGTCAGCATCCTGTCCGGCAAGGCGCTCATGATCAGCACCAGCTTCCTGTCCTCCTACCTGGCCATGCGCAAGGCCGACGAGGCGGGCAGGCAGCTTGGCGAGTTGCTTGCGCTGCCGCTGGAGCCGCTCTCCGGCACCGCCATGCGCCAGTATTCCGGGCGGCTTGAGTTCGTCTCGGTCGGTTTCGCCTACGCCGGAACCACCACCCCGGTGTTCGAGAACCTGAGCATGACCATCGACCCTGGCTCCATCGTGGCGGTCACGGGCAACAACGGCTCGGGCAAGACAACGTTCTGCAAGGTCGCGGCGGGCCTTCTCGATCCCGGCCGGGGCCAGGTGCTGGCCGACGGCGTGGACCAGCGCCAGCTGGCTCCGGACTGGTGGCGCAGGCAGCTTGTGTATCTGCCCCAGGAGCCCACCTTCCTCAACGCCACCATCCGCGAGAACATCCTGCTCTCGACCATCGACCCCGAGGCCGAGGGCGTCAACGACAGGCTCAACGAGGCCATCCGCGCCGCCAGCCTGCGCCAGTTCCTCGATGTCAGCCGCACGGGCCTGGACACCGACCTCGTGGACGGCGGGCGCACGCTGCCGGTGGGCATCCGCAAGCGCGTGGCCATCGCCCGGGCGCTGATGCACCAGGGACAGCTCGTCATCTTCGACGACCCCACGGAGGGGCTGGACGCCGAAGGCATCCAGGCCGTGTACGCCATCCTCAACACCCTGGCCAAGCAGGGCTCGACCATCATCGTCTCCACCGGCGACGTGAACATCCTCAAGGCCGCCACGGTCGTCGTCGACATGAACGCCAAGCCCACGCCCGTTCTGGGAACCGTGCGCCGGGCCAAGCCGGAGGAGGAGGCCTGATGCCCGAACCCGGCTCTCCGCTCATGGACCCGCGCCAGGAAACCCGCGAGTTGGACATCCTGCTGGCGGCGCACCGCAAGTTCCTCTACCTGTGCCTGTGCCTGTTCGTGGGCGGGCTGGCCTGGTCCATGCTCTGCTCGCTGGACATCGTCAGCGAGGCCGTTGGCGAGGTCATTCCCCGCACAAAGGTCAAGAAGATCCAGCACCTGGAAGGCGGCATCGTACGCGAGATCCTGGTGCGCGAGGGCGACCACGTGAAGGCCGACCAGCCCATCATCGCGCTGGACGCCGCCGCCGCCGATTCCAACGCCCAGGAACTGGACGTGCGCATCGCCTCGCTGCAGATCGAGACCCTGCGGCTGGAGGCCGAGTCCAAGGACCTGCCCGAGCCCGCCTTTCCGTCCGAGCTGGTGGAGCGGCACCGCGACCTGGTGGAACAGGCCCGCAATCTCTTTTCGGCCCGGCGCAAGCGCCTGCAGTCCGATGTGGCCATGCAGGAGGGCAGGGTGCGCCAGCGTGAGCAGGACATCCGCGAGATGGCCGCCCGGCTGGACAACCTGCGCCGCAACCTTCCGCTGGTGCAGCGCCAGGTGCAGCGCAGCGAGGAACTCATCAAGGAGCGCCTGATCAAGGAAGACGAGCTGCTGGCCCGGCGCAAGGAGCTCAACAACACCATGAGCGCCATCAACGAGAGCGGGGCCGCGCTTTCGCGCGCCAGCGCCGCGCTTTCCGCCGCGAAGGAGGAGCTGGCCCATGCCCAGGACTCCTACCGAGAGGACGTGGAGAACGAGCTGAAGAAGGTGCAGCGCGAGTACATGGAGCTCTCCCAGCGCCAGCGCAAGTTCCACGACAGCCAGGACCGCACCACCCTGCGCGCCACCGAGGAGGGCATCGTCAAGAGCCTGAGCGTGGTCAGCGTGGGCGAGGTCATCCAGCCCGGGGCCACCGTGGCCGAGATCGTGCCCGTGGGCGACAAGCTCGTCATCGAGGCGCATCTGGCCATCCAGGACATCGGCTACGTGCACAACGGCCAGCGCGCCGTGGTCAAGCTGGCCTCGCGCGATGCCCGGCGCTTCGGCAACATCGAGGGCAAGGTCATCAACGTCAGCCCCGACGCCGTGACCCACACCACGCCTTCCGGCGTGAACACCTACTACCGCGTGCTGGTGGAAACGGAACAGGACCATTTCTCGCGCAGCGCCAACCGCTACGACCTGTTCCCGGGCATGCGCGTCGTGGTGGGCATCCACATCGGCCAGCGTTCCGTGCTGGGCTACTTCCTCGACCCCTTCTTCGACGCCATGAGCGCGTCCTTGCGTGAGAGATAGGGCGTGAGAGATAGGGCGTGAGAGATAGTCGGGAGCGCCCTGGCCTGACAGTCAGGGGCAAACGGCGAGACCCCCTTGCGGGGGCGACGTCTGAATCGGAAGGAAAATCCTAGGCGGGTTGATCCAGGGCCAGACCGCTCATCTTCTTGATGGAAGCGGAGAGCTTGAGGATCTCGTCCTGGGGGATCTTGCGCAGCACCTTGTTGCTGGAGCTGTCCACAATCTCCACCTGAACCTCATCGCTGTTGCCGTCCAGCAGGCGGATCTTGATCTTGGAGCCGCTGGATTCCAGCTTCTCGGCGATCTTCTTGGCGGCGTCCACGGCTTCGGTCTTGTCCGCAGCCGCGGCGATCCTGCGATTGCTGTCGTCGGCGTTCAGGAGGGCCTGGCTGGTTTCGGCCTGTGCCGACGGAGCGGCAGACTGGGCCGTGGCTGAATTCGCACTCTTGCCCGAGGCCTGGGAAGTGGCACCGGTGACAGGGGGCAACCCCTGCCTGACATCCGTGTCCGAGGGGTAGATGTTCATGGCTATGGTCCTCGCTCGTTGTGGTTCGCAGCACGGTCGGAACCGTCCTTACGCTCACTGTATCGGCATTCTTGTAGCCGTTCTTTAGGCCTGCGAAAATATCTTCTTTCACAATTCACGCTCCGAACCCATTGTGCGGCGCGTCCCGGGATGATAAAGTCTATAAATCCAAGGACCGCAACAGAAGTATTTCGGGGGATCGCATGAAACGTCTCATCGCAGCCTTGGCCACTTTGGCCGTCTTGGTCGGCGGATACGCCCTGGCTTCGTCCTCGGAACCCACCATGCCGCCGGACGACGCCCTGCGTCTGCTCAAGGAGGGCAACGCCCGCTATGTGTCCGGGCAGCCCCTGCGCGCCAACCAGGGGCCGGAGCGCCGACTGGAGACCGTGAAGGGCGGCCAGCACCCCATCGCCACCATCATCGGCTGTTCCGACTCGCGCGCGCCGCTGGAAGTGCTCTTCGACCAGGGCGTGGGCGACATCTTCGTCATCCGCGTGGCCGGAAACCTCGCCGGCCCCAACGAAATGGGCACGGTGGAATACGGCGTGGGCCACCTGGGCACCCCGGTGCTGCTCGTGCTGGGCCACACCTCCTGCGGAGCCGTCACCGCCGCCGCGCAGAACGCCAAGGTGCACGGCCACATCACCGCGCTCATCAACCAGATCAAGCCCGCCGTGACCAAGGCCAAGTCCTGGAGCCCCGGGGCGCAGGGCGACGACCTGGTGAACAAGGCCATCAAGGCCAATGTCTGGCTGACCATGGAGAACATCCTGCGCAAGAGCCACGAGGTGAGCGAGCGAGTGAAGAAGGGCAGGTTGCTGCTGGTGGGGGGCATCTACGACCTCGGCTCCGGCTCCATCAACTGGATGGGTTCGCACCCGGACCAGGGCAAGCTGCTGGCCGCCGGAGTGGCGAGCCACGCGGCTGCGGCCAGGCATGCCGCCCCCAAGCCCCCGGCCAAGCCCGCCGAGGCTCCGGCGGACAAGCCCGCCGAGGCCGCAGAGCCCGTGCTGCCCATGCCGCCCGATCCCCACGCCGCCCCGGCCCCGGCAAAGTCGCCCGCACCCGCGCCCAAGGCTGGCGCCGCGCACCAGTAGCCTGCGGACTCAATACAATAGGAAAGGGCCACGGAGCGATCCGTGGCCCTTTTTGCATTTGCCGGGTGTGCGGCTAGGCTTCGAAATGCGCGCGGAACGCCCCGTAGCCCTCGGCCTCAAGCTCCGCGAGCGGGATGAAGCGCAGCGCCGCCGAATTGATGCAGTAGCGCCTGCCCGTGGGGGCCGGTCCGTCCGCGAACACATGGCCCAGGTGGCTGTCGGCCTGCCTGCTGCGCACCTCGGTGCGGCGCATGAAGTGCGAATCGTCCACGCGCTCCACGATGTTCTCCGGGGCCAGAGCCTGGAAGAAGCTGGGCCAGCCGCTGCCGGAATCGAACTTGTGGCGCGAGCTGAACAGCGGCTCGCCGGATACGACATCGACATAGATGCCCGGAGCCTTGTTTTCGGAATGCTCGCCCGTGAACGGGGCCTCGGTGCCGTTTTCCTGGGTCACGTGGAACTGCATGGGGCTGAGCTTGGCGCGCAGCTCCTCGCGCGGGGGCTTGCGCCAGGCGGATGCCGCCACGAGCTCCTGCGGCGAGGCGTCGGCCTCGGCTCCCCAGAGGCGGCGCAGGGTCTGCGCCCGGCCGCAGTTGGCCCGGTAGTGCTGGTAGCGGGTGGGATTGGTCTCGAAGAAGCGCAGGTGGTAGTCCTCGGCCTGGAAGAAGGCCGCGCGCGGCAGGATGGCGGTGGCCACGGGCGCGGGCAGGCGGCCGGAGGCGTCCAGGGCCGAGAGTGAGGCCTCGGCCACGCGGCGCTGTTCCTCGTCGTGAGCGAAGATGGCCGTGCGGTACTGCGGCCCGCGGTCGCAGAACTGGCCGCCCGCGTCCGTTGGGTCGATGCGCCGCCAGAACCACTCCACGAGGCTGGCGTAGGGCAGCACCGCCGGGTCGAACTCCACCTGCACGGCCTCGTAGTGGCCGGTGGCGCCGGTGCTGACCTTGTCGTAGGTCGCGTCCTCGGCGCTGCCGCCCGCATAGCCGCTGGCCGCGCTCAGCACACCGGGCAGCTTCAGGAAATCGGCCTCCAGGCACCAGAAGCAGCCTCCGGCGAAGGTTGCGATATTCTCGGTCGAGTGGGTCATGGTCCCTCCTTGGACGTTGTGCACGCCGCGCAAGAGGGAATGGTAGGCCGTGCGGAGCGGTAGTCAACGCCCTGCAGGTGGATTGGGGCAACGAAAAAGGGATCATCCGTTGCCGAATGATCCCTTGTGACGTCGGTGGTCGGGATGAGAGGAGTTGAACCTCCGGCCCCCTGAACCCCATTCAGGTGCGCTACCAGGCTGCGCTACATCCCGACGTGCGAAGAGGGTGTTTATACTCGTGGGGTGCGGTTGTCAACCGAACTTGGAAAGAAAATGGCGATTGGCGCAAGTTTTTGAAATCTAAGGCCTGGCATCGAGGCAGCGCTCGAAGTCCGCGAAGGTCTTGTCCAGGGAGAAGTGCTCGATCACGCGTTCGCGTCCGGCCTGGCCCATGCGTGCGCGCAGGTCCGCGTCCTCCATGAGTTTGGCCAGGGCTCCGGCAAGGGCGGCCACGTCGCCGGTGGGGCAGAGCAGCCCCGTGCGCCCGTGCTCCACCACCTCCGGGTTGCTGCTGGCGTCCCAGGCCACCACGGGCAGGCGGCAGAGCATGGCCTCGGAGAGCACCTGGCCGAACCCCTCCCACAGCGAGGGCAGGGCGAAGATGTCCAGCCCGGCGTAGAAGCTCTTGATGTCCTCGATGAAGCCCGTGAACTCCACCACGTCCTCAAGGCCCAGCTCGCGCACCCTGGCCCTGAGCTCGCCCTCCAGCTCGCCCGTGCCCGCGATGAGCACGCGGAAGGGCGTGCCGGACTGGCGCTTGAGCAGGGCGGCGGTCTCGATGAGCAGGTTCTGGCCTTTCTGGGGCGTGAGGCGCGCGGCGTTGCCGATGAGCACCTCGCCCCCGCGGCGCGTGGTGAGCGGGCGCACGGGCAGGGCGTCGTACGCGGCCACGTCGGTGCCGAAATAGATGCGGAAGATGCGCGCGGGGGCGATGAGGTTCGGGTTCTGTTCCAGAACGCGCCTGCGCGTCTCGTCGGAGTTCACGATGAGCTTGGTCAGCACACGGCCGTACAGGAAGCGGTTGAGCGCCGTGTCGCGCACCGTCACCGCAATGCCGCGCCGGTAGATGATGTCCGGCACCCCGGCCAGCCGTGCGGCCAGGCCCCCAAGCTTCAGGTCCTGCGGCAGGCAGAGGATGGCCGCGTCCACGGAGTGCTCGCGCAGATGGTCGCGCAGGCGCAGCAGCCTGGCCGGGTTCAGGAAGGAGAGGTTGCCCACCGGCAGGCGCAGCAGGTCGATGCCCGGCTGGCCCTCCAGCCGGTCGGCCAGCACGCTCTGTTCGTTGGCCGCCACGCACACCTGGTAGCCGCGGTCGCGGCAGAGCAGGGCATGCTCGTAGTGCCATTTCTCCCCGCCGCCCCAGGCCTTGTTGGTGTTGATGAAACAGAGTGTCTTGGGGCGCATGGGGTCCTCAGGTTGGGGGCGCGTGCGTGGCGCGCGGGGTGACGCTGGCCAGGAATACGTCAACGGCGACTGGAGGGCAACCGTGCCTGTCCGGTGAACACGATTTGACTTTCGCGGCGATGGTGTACACAGTTATGCCATGAGTTCCCAGAAGACGCTGGCCGACAGCCTGGAGCAGGAAGTCCTCACCGAAATGGCCGGGACCTTTTTCGGCGCGCGCAAGAACGTGGACGACCTGCTGGAAGAGTTCCGGCGACAGGTCGAGGAACTGAGGGCGCGCGAAGGCGCGGTCTACGCCAGGGTTTTGTTTTTGCGCGGGCTGCTGCTGGGGTACGAGGGCGAAGTGGAGTTCTTCCGCGCCCTGGGCATGACGGGGTCTCCCTTTTCCCTGGAGCACGGCCGGGTGCTGGACACCTGGCGGCCCGAGCGCCTGCCCTTCGCGCTGCTGACCTCCTGGCGCTGGCGCAAGGCCGTGGAACTGGCCTACGCCGAGCTGTGCAAGTCCTGCGAGGTGTACGAGCACGGCGAATACACCGACGACCGGCGCAAGCGCGGCAAGAAGGTGCTGACCGTGAACCGCCAGCAGGTGCTGCGCCTGGCCGACTACCTCAATGGCCGCATCGTCAAGCTGAACCAGGAGATGTCGCCCTCCTCCGTGCTCCAGTACGCGCGCTCCATCCGCAGCAGCGACGACATGGGCAAGGGGGCCATCATGAACGAGCTTGGGGCCGAGAGCCTGGACCGGGGGCTGACCTTCCAGCCGCTGGACGTGGCCGGGTTGGGGCTGTGGAAGGCTCCGGACCTGCCCAAGCCCGAGGCCTGCGCAGAGAAGATCCGGACCTTTTGCGAGGGGTTCTACGGTCCGCGCAAGGCGGACCTGGCCAAGGCGCTGGAAAACGCCCTGGACTAGACGGCCGGGCGGCTACCCCACGGCCGTGATGCGCTTGATGAGCGCCTGGATGGCCTCCTCGGCCTTTTCCACCGGCACCTGGCAGGTGCCCACGCTGTCGTGGCCGCCGCCGCCGTACTCCAGCATCAGCTTGCCCACGTTGGTCTTGCAGTTGCGCTTGAGGATGCTGTGGCCCAGCGTGATGACCACGTTCTGCTTGCGCACGCCCCACATGATCTGCATGCTGATGTTGCACTTGAGGAACAGCGTGTAGATGAGGAAGCGGTTGCCCGCGTAGATGGTGTCCTCGCCGCGCAGGTCGGTGACCACGAGGTTGCCGTGCACCTCGGAGTTGCGGCGCAGCATGTCCACGAAGATCCTGGACTGCTCGCGGTAGACGTCCACACGCTCGGAAACATCGGGAATCTTGAGGATGTCCTCGGCCTTCTTGCTGCGGCAGTAGTCGATCATGTCCAGCATGAGCTGGTAGTTGCTGATGCGGAAATCCTTGAAGCGTCCCAGGCCGGTGCGCGGGTCCATGATGAAGCCGAGCATGATCCAGCCCTTGGGATCGGCGATCTCCTGGGCGGTCAGGTTGGCGCTGTCGACCTTGTCCACGGCTTCCAGCATGGGCAGCAGGCTCTTGGAGAAGCTCTTCTCGCCCTCGTAGTATTCCCAGATGACCCGGGCGCAACTGCGCAGGGGCTTGCTCATGCCCTTGAACTTCACGCCCTCGGCGAGGCGCGCGTTTTCGCTGGTGTGGTGGTCGAACCACATGCCGCAGCCGGGCACGTACGGCACGTTGGCCAGCACGTCGTTTTCCGACACGCTGATGAGTCCGTCCTGCAGATCCTTGGGGTGGGCGAAGAGGTAGTCGTCGATGAGGCCCATCTCCTTGAGCAGCACTGCGCAGGCCAGACCATCGAAATCCGAGCGGGTGACAAGTCTCATTCTGCTGTCCTCTTCGGTTGCGTGTCACAAAATCGTTGCCGAGCCTACATTGACTACCTCGGTGCGCGCGTTGCTGTCAACCATTCCCGGCGGTTCCGGCGCTATTCTGGCGACTTGGAATTGCGTATTCGCAGCTCCACGGACTTGGCCTGGAGCTGGTGCAGAACTTGGCCGGATTTTTCGCCCTGGTCGCGCAGGTGCGGCGGCAGGGCGACGGAAAGAATGGCGTCCAGGTCCAGCAGGGCCTCGGGCAGGTGCCCCTGGCCGGGCATGTTCTTGTCCGCCGCGGACATGCGGAACACCTCGCGCAGCGCCCCGCGCGCCTTGAGCCGCAGCAGCAGGTCCACGCGCGTGGCCGGGCGCAGCTCCGGGTAGCGCCCGGCCAACATGTGCCAGCGCGCGGCCAGGGCCCCGCAGCGGATGTGCCGCGCGGTCAGGCGCAGGCGCTGGCCCAGGGCTTCGGCCAGGGCTTCGCCGCGCTCCTCGTGGCCGATGTGCCGGGGCAGGATGTCCTTCGGTGTGGCGACCTTGCCCAGGTCGTGGCACAGGGCCATCCATACGGTGAGACCGTCGCCCTCCGGCATGGCCGACACGCGGTCCATGATGCGCGCGGTGTGCTCCAGCACGCTGGAATCGTGGTACTGCGGCGGGCCACCGGGAATGCCGGACGCGCCCTCCAGTTCGGCCAGCCAGGGCGAGAGGCAGCCGGTGCGGTCCAAGAGCCTCAGGAAGTCTCCCGGGCGGCAGGTGGCGCAGGCCTTGAGCGCCTCCTGGCCCACGCGCTCGGCATAGGCCTGGCCCAGCTGCTCCGGGCCGAGGGCGTCCATGGCCTCGAGCAGTTCCGGGTGCGCGCTGAAGCCCGGCAGCTCGCAGAGCAGCCGCGCGGCGCGGAAGGCCCGGAGCGGGTCGTCGGCCAGCGAGGAGGGCGAGCAGGGGCGCAGCACCCGGTTGCGCAGGTCCTCCAGGGCATGCGGGTGGCAGAACAGCTTGCCGCGCTCGTCCAGGGCCATGGCGTTGATGGTGAAGTCGCGCAGGCGCAGGTCGTCTTCCAGCGTTTCGCCGCGCGGAAAACAGAATTCCTGGCCCTGGTGGATGACCACTGGGAAGGTTTTGCCCACGGGTTTGGCGCCGGGATGCGCCGCAAGGAAGTCCTCGACAGTGGCGCCGAGCACGAGGTAATCCCTGTCCCGCACGGGGAGTCCAAGAAGCGTGTTGCGGACGGCGCCGCCGACGAGCAGAATGCGCATGTTCGCCTTGTGCCAGTTTTTGCGGACCATGAAAAGTACGGAAGGACAAATAATGACACAGTCGCTCCGGCTTTTGGCAAACGGCCTGCCGGGCCTGGCCGAACCTGTCACTCCGGATGGGCTGGCGTCACTGCACGATTCCTGGGCCAGGGACGTCGCCGCACTCGGCCCCTGGCGGAGCGAGGGCGACGTTTTTTCGCCAGCCACGCCCACCGGCGACGACACCATTGTCTGCGGCCCCTGCGGCTCCACCATGGATGTGGCCCGCGAATTGTTCTCCCGCGGGCAGCTGGACGAGTGGGGCAGCGTGCTGGCCCCGGCCCAGAGCGCCGGGCGCGGCCAGCTCCGGCGGCCCTGGCTGTCCCAGGCGGGCAACCTCTTCGTCACCCTGCGCTGCCCGGAGGCCCCGGACAAGTGGGCCGAGCTGCGCCCGCTGGTGCTGGGATTCCTGCTGGCCCGTGCCCTGGACGACGATACCGGGGCCGTGAGGCTCAAATGGCCGAACGATCTTCTGGTGGCGGACCGCAAGGTGGGCGGCATGCTCATAGAGGAGCGGCAGGGCTGCGTTCTGGCCGGATTTGGCCTGAATCTGGCCTGGGCGCCCGGGGCTGAGGACTTGCGGCAGGATCATGCCGTGCAGGCCGGGATTTTTTCTCCAAAAAATCCGGACCTTGGCCCGGCAAGGCTCTGGTCGTCCCTTGTAAAGCAGGTGAAAACCGGATATGGGACGCTTCTCGATGCCTGCACTCCCACTGAATTTCTCGCCATTTTCCAAGCACGCCTCGCCTGGGCAGGACGCCGTGTCCTCGTCAGGGAGGGGGCTCATGCCGCGTACGAGGCGAGGATAGTGGGGGTGTCTGACACAGGCGGGCTCGTTCTGGAGCATCATGGTCGGCGCGTTTGTCTGTGCGCCGGGGATGTGACGCCGCTCTGACGGGGGGCGCGTAAGACGGGCTGGGCTTTCTAATCCCAAGGGGGGATCGTTTCCGTCATGAGACCAAAGACGTTCGAGCAGGTTCTGGAAATCGTCAAGGGCAAGCCCATCCTGGTTGCCAACCGGGGCATCCCGGGCCGGCGCATCTGCCGGTCCATCACGGAAATGTTCCAGGCCGTGGCCGTCATGACCGCCACGGACGTCGACAAAACCTCTCCCGCCACCTCCGGCGCCCACGAACTCCTGCTCCTAGGCGAGGACCCCCGCGCCTATCTCGACCTGGACCGCATCATCAAGATGGCCAAGGACCGCGGTATCGTGGCCATCCATCCCGGCTGGGGCTTCGGCAGCGAGGACGACCGCTTCCCCAAGAAGTGCGAGGACGCGGGCATCATCTTCATCGGCCCCCGCCAGGAGCCCATGCGCCTTCTGGGCAACAAGGTCGCCGTGCGCAAGCTGGCCGAGGAGATCGGCGTGCCCGTGGTGCCCGGCTCGCCCGAGGCCGTGAGCATCCCCGAGGCCCGCAAGATCGCCAAGAAGATCGGCTTCCCCATCATGCTCAAGGCCGAGGGCGGCGGCGGCGGTCGCGGCATCTACGAAGTGTACGAGGAGAGCCAGCTGGAAAGCGCCTTCTCCAAGGCCTCGGCCCTGGCCAAGGCCAGCTTCGGCAACCCGCGCCTGTACGTGGAAAAGCTGCTCACCAGCGTGCGCCACATCGAGTTCCAGACCATCGCCGACATGTACGGCAATGTCTTCGTGTTCGACGAGCGCGACTGCACCGTGCAGCGCAACCACCAGAAGCTGGTGGAGATCACGCCCTCGCCCTGGCCCAAGTTCACCCCTGAACTGCGCAAGGAGCTCAAGGGCTACGCCGAGAAGCTCATCAAGGCCTGCGGCTACCACTCGCTGGCCACGGTGGAGTTCCTGGTGGACGCCGAGGGCCGTCCCTATCTCATCGAGGTGAACACCCGCCTGCAGGTGGAGCACGGCATCACCGAATGCCGCTACGGCATCGACCTGGTGGAGGAGCAGATCGCCATCAGCTTCGGCTCCAAGCTGCGCTTCAACTCGCAGAACACCAAGCCCTACCTGCACGCCATGCAGGTGCGCATCAACTGCGAGGACCCGCAGGACAACTTCTCGCCCAACGCCGGGCTCATCACCCACTACGTTTCTCCGGGCGGCCAGGGCGTGCGCCTGGACTCCTGCATCAGCGCGGGCTACCGCTTCCCCTCGCGCTACGATTCCGCCGCCTCGCTGCTCATCACCTACGGCAGCAGCTGGGACAAGACCTGCATGCTCATGCGCCGCGCCCTGCGCGAGTACATGATCAGCGGCGTGAAGACGACCATCAACTTCCACCGCCAGGTCATCAAGCACCCGGACTTCATCGCCGGGCTGTACGACACCAACTTCGTCCGCCAGCACCGCGACGAGCTCATGGACTACACCGACGCCGAGCCGGAGCGCCTGCGCCTGTCGCGCCTGGTGGCGGAGATCTCGGCCAAGGGCTACAACCCCTATGTGTCGCTGGGCGAGTACCGGGGCCGGGCCGACAAGCGCCTGGGCCGCTTCCACATGGTGAAGCCCCAGGAGACCGCCGACGCGGCCTTTGAGCCTCGCGTCGTGCGCGGCATGACCCGCGGTGACATTCTGGACGCCCTGCGCGACGACCGCAAGCTCGGCATCGTGCACTACAGCGACACCACCACCCGCGACATCACCCAGTCCAACAGCGGCAACCGCTTCCGCCTGGCCGAGGACCGCATCGTCGGCCCCTACCTGGACCGCTGCGGCTTCTTCAGCCTGGAGAACGGCGGCGGCGCGCACTTCCACGTGGCCATGCTGGCCAACATGACCTATCCCTTCACCGAGGCGAAGGAATGGAACGTGTTCGCGCCCAGCACGCTCAAGCAGATCCTCATCCGCTCCACCAACGTGCTGGGCTACAAGCCCCAGCCCAAGAACCTCATGCGGCTCACCGGCGAGATGATCTGCGAGCACTACGACGTCATCCGCTGCTTCGACTTCCTGAACCATGTGGAGAACATGCGGCCCTTCGCCGAGGTGGTGCTGCATTCGAGCAAGCACATCTTCGAGCCCGCGCTGTCGCTCTCCTGGGCCAAGGGCTTCGACGTGCCGCACTACATGGGCGTCACCGACGAGATCGTGGCCATGTGTGCCGACGTCATGGGCGTCAACAAGAAGAAGGCCAGCCAGTCCATCATCCTGGGCCTCAAGGACATGGCGGGCGTGTGCCCCCCGCGCTTCATGCGCGAGCTCATCACCGCCCTGGTCAAGAAGTACCCCGACCTGGTCATCCACAGCCACCGCCACTACACCGACGGCCTGTTCGTGCCCACCATGGGCGAGGCGGCCAAGGCCGGCGCGCACATCGTGGACGTGGCCGTGGGTGCGAGCGTGCGCTGGTACGGCCAGGGCGACGCGCTGGCCACCGCGGCCTACATCGAAGACGAGATGGGCCTGAAGAGCGTGCTGGACAAGGACATGATCCGCAACGCCAACTTCGTGCTCAAGCAGGTCATGCCGTACTACGACAAGTACTGCTCGCCCTTCTTCCAGGGCATCGACCACGACGTGGTGCGCCACGGCATGCCCGGCGGCGCCACCTCCTCCTCGCAGGAGGGCGCGCTCAAGCAGGGCTACATCCACCTGCTGCCCTACATGCTGCGCTTCCTGGCGGGCACCCGCAAGATCGTGCGCTACCACGACGTCACCCCGGGCTCCCAGATCACCTGGAACACCTCGTTCTTGGCCGTCACCGGCGCGTACAAGCGCGGGGGCGAGCGCGAGGTGCGCCGCCTGCTGAACATCCTGGACATCGTGAACCTGGCGCCGGACGAGGCCCTGACCAAGAACGAGCTGGACGCCCGCCTGGACCTCTACCGCGACAGCAACGACGCCTTCCGCCAGCTGCTGCTGGGCAAGTACGGCAAGCTGCCCCTGGGCTTCCCGCCGGACTGGGTCTACCAGAGCGCCTTCGGCAACGAGTGGAAGACCGCCGTGGCCTCGCGCACGGAGTCCTCGCCGCTGGACAGCCTGAAGGACATCGACCTGGACGCCGAGCGCCAGACCCTGGACGCCCGCCTGGGCCGCAAGGCCACGGAAGAGGAGTTCGTGATCTACCTGAACCATCCCGGCGACGCGCTCAAGACCATCGAGTTCTGCGAGGTCTTCGGCGACGCCAACAACCTGCCGCTGGACGTCTGGTTCGAGGGCCTGGAGAAGGGCGAGGTGCTCTCCTTCAGCGGCCACTGCGGCAAGCCCCACGTCATGCGCATCCATGACATCTCCGAGCCCGACGAGCGCGGCATCAGCATCGTGCGCTACTCGGTGGACTCCGAGGCCATGAGCCACCCCGTGAAGGTGCGCGAGGGCCAGGTGGGCGAGCGCGACAGCGTGGAGATGGCCGATCCCAAGAACCCCAACCACATCGCCTCACCTTCCAACGGCGACCTCTGGGTCATGCACGTGCGCCAGGGCGACATGGTCAAGAAGGGCGAGGAGATCTGCAACATCTCCATCATGAAGCAGGAGAAGAGCGTGCTCTCGCCCGTGGACGGCATGGTGCTGCGCGTGCTGAAGAACGCCAACTACCAGGACGACAAGATCATGGTGCCGGTGAAGGAAGGCGAGCTGCTCGTGGAGATCGGCCCCATGCGCAACTGCTGCGCCACCTGCAAGACCCCGCTGACCAGCGAGGATTACAAGTTCTGCCCCAACTGCGGACAGAAGATGTAGGAAAAACGCCCTGTTCCGGGCGTTGACGATTGTATCTGCAAATGACCTGGCTTTGAAGCCTGACTGAAGGGCGGCCAGGAGCGACGGGCACAAGATTCTCTGGGCGAGGCCTTCGGGCCGATCTCGGGAAAGCCCCGCTCCTGGCCGCTTTGTCATGTTTTTTGGGCTATGCTTGTATATGCAATTGACGAGGGCCGAGGTTCGGTATATTGGGCGGAAGTTGGCTAAAAACGCGGCGCTCGCCCTTCGCTGGACATGGCCTGGCCATGGCGGAGGAGGCGGCGGACCGCGACGAGTCCTGAGTGTTTTCCAATAGCTGCAACCGGGCCGTCCGCAGCCAGCGGCGCCCAGGAGGAGAGCATGGCCAAAGCCCAGAAGGATCAGAGCGACAAGGCCGCCGTGGCCGCCGACGCCAAGCCCAAGGCCGCCAACAAGGCCGAGCTGACCAAGAAGATCGTCCTCACCGGCGCGGACATCGTGGCCATCGGGCCCGACGCCGAGCTGCTGGTGGGCGGCAAGAACTACAACACCGCCATCATCAGCCAGGTTCCCGGCATCCGCGCCCCGCAGTTCCGCGCCATTTCCTCCATCGCCTTCCACAAGCTGCTCGACGAGACCAAGGTCAACGCCTCCCTCGTCCGCACCATCATCGACAAGGAATACAACACCACCGACTGGGCGGACGACGAGATCAACCGCGATCCCGAATTCCTGCGCAAGTTCACCCGCCGGATCGCCAAGCGCATCAAGGCCGAGGCGGTCAAGAGCACCGGCACGCTCATCAAGCTGCGCACCTTCGTGAACAACGTCGTCGAAGGCTTCGCCACCAGCCCCGAGGGCATCGACCAGCTGCGCAAGCGCTCCGTGCTGGTGCAGGCGGCCATCCTCTCCGTGGAGCTGCCCAGCGAGGTCAAGGACGCCGTGCGCAGCGCCTACCTGGACATCTGCGGCGAGGCGGGGCTGGAGAACGAGCCCGTGGCCGTGCGCTCTTCCGCCGCCGGAGAAGACAGCTGCAAGAAGGCCTTCGCCGGCCTGCAGGACACCTACCTGAACATCGTGGGCGACGAGCGGTGCGTGGAGGCCTACCACTGGGACTGCGCCAGCGCCTACAACCTGCGCTCCATGACCTACCGCCGCGAGTCCATCCTGGACGCCGTGCACATGGCCGAGGAGACCGGCGACGACTCCATCGCCGAGAACGCCAAGAAGGAATGGGCCATCGAGAACACCTCGCTCTCGGTGTGCATCATGCGCATGATCAATCCCATGATCTCCGGCACGGCCTTCAGCGCCGACACCAGCACCGGCTGCCGGGGCACCGACCGCAACGACCTGGTCTCCATCGACGCCAGCTACGGCCTGGGCGAGGCCGTCGTGGGCGGCATGGTCACCCCGGACAAATTCTACGTGTTCCAGCGCGACGACGGCTCCGAGGTCGTGGTGCGCTACATGGGCTGCAAGGACAAGAAGATCGTCTACGACGAGGACGAGGGCGGCACCAAGGACGTCAAGGTCGACGAGAACGAGGTGTACCGCTGGGCGCTCTCCCTGGCCCAGGCCGAGGAAGTGGCGCGCGGCGTGCGCAACATCTCCAAGGCCTACGGCGGCATCATCATGGACACCGAGTTCTGCATCGACGCCGCCGACCGCCTGTGGTTCGTGCAGGCCCGGCCCGAGACCCGCTGGAACGAGGAGCTGGACAACCACCCCGACACCATCTTCATGCGCCGCAAGGAGGTCGATCCCAAGGCCCTTGCCGATGCCGAGCTCATTCTTGAGGGCAACGGCGCCAGCCGTGGCGCGGGCCAGGGCGTTGTGCGCTTCCTGCGCTCCGCCCTGGAGCTGAACAAGGTCAACAAGGGCGACATCCTGGCCGCCGAGCGCACCGACCCGGACATGGTGCCGGGCATGCGCATCGCCAGCGCCATCCTGGCCGACGTGGGCGGCGACACCAGCCACGCGGCCATTACCTCGCGTGAGCTGGGCATTCCGGCGGTCATCGGCATCCAGCGCCTGGAGACCCTGCGCTCCCTGGACGGCCAGGAGATCACCGTGGACGGCTCCAGCGGCAGCGCCTACCGCGGCATGCTGCCCCTGGTGGACGTGGGCGGCGAGATCAACGTGGCCGAGCTGCCCGCCACCAAGACCAAGGTCGGCCTGATCCTGGCCGACATCGGCCAGTCCCTGTTCCTCTCGCGCCTGCGCCGCGTGCCGGACTTCGAGGTGGGCCTGCTGCGCGCCGAGTTCATGCTCGGCAACATCAGCGTGCACCCGCTGGCCCTGGAGGCCTTCGACCGGGGCGTGCTCTCCGCCCTGGTGGACGCCAAGGTGCGCGAGCTCGACGGCATGCTCTCCAAGGTCATGAAGGAGCAGTTGGCAAGCGGGCTCATCAGCATGCGCATCAAGCTGCGCGACTACGTGGGCCTGGTCACCGGCCTGGGCAAGGAGCTGGCCTCCCTGTCCGAGCGCGAGGGCACCAAGGGCACCGACGAGGTGCTGGCCATCCACCGCAAGCTGCGCGAGCTGGACAAGAAGCTCGACGAGCACATCGGCCTGGCCACCGACCGCCTGGACACCCTCAAGACCTCCACCGACCTCAAGACCCACATCGCCGTTGTCATGGGCTACCACGACATCGTGGACGGCCACCACGAGGTGGGCATGGAGGCCCAGAAGCTCAAGCAGGACCACGAGCGCGAGGTGGAGAAGATCGCCCAGCGCATCAAGGACGACCCGGGCGTGGTCGAAGTGTTGGAGCGCATCGCCTCCCTGCGCGAGGAAGTGGCCCTCAAAATGGGCCTGAAGAGCGAGATGGACGAGGTCCGCACCCTGCCGGAGCGCATCCGCAAGCTGCTGGAATCCCGCGGCTTCCGCACCGGCAAGGAGCACTACATCCAGACCCTGGCCCAGGGCCTGGCCCTGTTCGCCATGGCCTTCTACGGCAAATCCATCATCTACCGCACCACGGACTTCAAGAGCAACGAATACCGCAACCTGCTGGGCGGCCTGCTGTTCGAGCAGCATGAGGACAACCCCATGCTGGGCTACCGCGGCGTCTCCCGCAACATCCACGACTGGGAGCTGGAGGCCTTCAAGCTGGCCCGCGGCATCTTCGGCGGCAAGAACCTGCACATCATGCTGCCCTTCGTGCGCACGCTGGAAGAAGCCCGCAGCATGAAGCGCTACCTCAAGGCCGTGCACAACATCGAGTCCGGCAAGGACGGGGTCAAGCTCATCCTCATGAGCGAGATTCCGGCCAACGCCATCCTGTGCAAGGAGTTCCTGAAGGAAGTCGACGGCTTCTCCATCGGCTCCAACGACATGACCCAGATGGTGCTGGGCACCGACCGCGACAATCCGCGCCTGCAGCACATCTACGACGAGGAGGACCCGGCCGTTGTCTGGGCCATCCTGGTCACCATCTTCGCCGGCCAGAAGTACTGCAAGAAGGTGGGCTTCTGCGGCCAGGGCGTGTCCAATTCCGAGATCCTGCGCGGCCTGGTGGCCATCGCGGGCATCGACTCGGCCTCGGTTGTGCCCGACACCTACCGCAAGACCAAGGTCCAGATGGCCGAGGTGGAGCAGCTGGGCATCCCGCTGTCCCAGCTGGGCGAGTGGCTGCGCGACCAGCACTTCGGCAGGCTTGAAGTGCTTCTTGAAGAAAACGGCTACGGCCATATCCTCAAGCGCTACAAGACCGCGGAAGACCTGAAGGAATGGTACGAGGGCGAGCTGGACCGCTTCAGCGAGCAGCTGCGCGACAACATTGAGAATCCCAAGGAAGCCTTCTACCGCCAGGAGATGGAGCACTTCCGCGCCACCTTCCACAAGCCGGTGATCTACGCCAGCTGGGACTGGGCGCACACGGTGGAGGACGCCATGCACCACGCCGGATTCGCCACCTACGAGGAGCAGGCCAAGGCCCTGGAAGTCAAGCGCTCCATGAAGTGGTAGGGCGCACGGGAAGCACGACACAAACGGGACGGCGGCCACAACTGGGCCGCCGTTCCTCTTTGAAGGAGACGAACATGAAACGCATTCTGGCCCTTTGCCTGCTGCTGGTCCTGGCCTGCGCCGGACTTGCCCGCGCGGCCGGAGCCGACGACGTGGCCAAGGCCATCAAGGACAATCCGCAGCTGGTGTTCGACGTCCTCAAGCAGGACAAGACGCAGCTGCTGGACATCCTGGACGCGGCCATTTCCGAGCGGGAGAACAAGGAGCGCATGCAGCGCTTCAACGCCAACCTGGCCAACCCGCTCAAGCCCGTGCTGGACGAGAAGCGGCCCTTCCTGGGCGACGCCAAGGCTCCCATCACCATCGTGGAGTACTCGGACTTCCTGTGCTCCTACTGCGGGCGCGGCTCCCAGACCATCACCGAGCTGATGCGCCGCCATCCCGGCAAGATTCGCGTGTTCTTCAAGCATTTTCCCAGCAAGGCCGGTTCCCTCGAACCCGCCCTGATGTTCGAGACCCTGGGCAGGCAGAACCGCGACTTGGCCTGGCGCTTCGCCGAGCTGGCCTTCGCCTCGCAGGCCTCCCTGGCCGACGGCTCGGGCAAGGGCGTGGCCGCGCTGGTGGGCTCGCTGGGCGCCAATTACGCCAAGCTCAAGAAGGAAGTCGAGAACAAGGAGATCCTCGCGCTCATCCAGGCGGACGTGCAGGAGGCCAAAAGCTTCGGCCTGGACGGCACGCCCATGTTCCTGGTCAACGGGGTCCTGGTGCGCGGCGCGGTGCCTATTGAGGAGTTCGAGCGCGTCATCGCCCTTGTGCAAGCCCGCTAGCGTTTCGAAAACGAAAGACAAAGCCCCGGTGGAGGATATCCGCCGGGGCTTTTTTCGTTTCGTGGGGCGCGCTCAGCCGTTGATCTGGGCGATCTCCTCGTCGATGAGGTCGGCGTCGGGCGCGTTGTAGCGCACCAGGTTGCGCAGGTGCAGGAAGCTCTCCGGCTCCATTTCCATGAATTCGATGGCCACGCCCCGGCCGTCGCTGCGGATGACCCTGCAGTCGGTCTCGATGCGCACGTCGCTGGCCAGGGTCAGCACCACCTGGCCCTGCTCGCCGCTGCCGATGTGCGGGGTGGGCTCGGCCAGCAGCCCCTTGAGGCTGATGTTCTCCGTCACCAGCGAAACCGTGCGGCCCGTGAGGCCGTGGTACGTGGCGTCGAAATGCGTGTTCACTCGGCTTCTGCGGCGGCGTTCGTCTGGCATGGCGTCCCTCGGTCGAGTGCTGGTGTTACTGGTATTTAACACAGCTTCGAAGGATTTGTATACAGTCCGGACTCAGGGGGCGACGGGAGGAGCGGGCGCGCGCAGGCCCAGGATGCGCAGGTTCGGCAGGGCCACGCCCACCATGATGAGCGCCATGCCGCCGACCTGGATGGCCAGGATGTCCTCGCCCAGCACGAAGGCGGAGGCCAGCACCGTGGCGATGGGCTCCAGCGTGGAGCAGATGGAGGCGAAGGCGCTGCCGATCTTCTCGATGGACGCGTAGAGCAGGGTGACGGCCAGCGCCGTGGGGATGAGCCCCAGGGCCAGCGTCAGCAGCATGGAGCCGCCGTCGAGTTGGAGGAAGCCCACCGGCGGGGCCAGCACGGTGTACACCAGCCCTGCGCTGACGATGACGTAGAAGGACACGGTGCGCGGGTTCTCGCCCTTGAGCATGGCGTGCACGCAGATGAGGTAGAACGAGAACACCAGCATGGACATGGTGGCCAGCAGGATGCCGGTCTGGCTCATGCTGCGCAGGAAGGCGTCGAAGAACACCAGCCCGCACCCGGCCATGACCAGGATGAGCGAGAACACTACGGTGCGGTCGAACCGGGCCTTGAAGAACAGGACCGAGAGGATGGTGACCATCACTGGATAGAAATACAGGATGAGCGAGGTGGTGGCCGCGCTGACGTATTGCAGCGAGGACATGAAACAGATGCTCTGCAGGGGATAGAACAGCGCGCCCAGCACCACGGCCTTGACCAGGGTGCGCGGCCCGGCCCGCAGGATGTGCCGCTGCGTGGCCAGGATGTAGACGAAGAGCATGACCGCGGCGAAGCCGAAGCGGTACTGCAGGATCTCGAAGGTGGCGAACCCGCGCGCGTAGGCCAGCTTGCCCAGGATGGCCAGCATGCCGAAGCAGAAGGCCGAGAGAATGGCCTGGATGACCCCGGTGAGCATGGGCGCGTGCCTCCAAAAATGTATGTGGGGCTTCCGGACTAATCCAGAAGCCCCGCACAGGCAAGGAATTCTTCTACATATCCAGGGTGAAGGAATAGCTGAGCTGCGTGGGCTGGCCCTCGCCCGTGGGCGGCACGTCGAGGGTGAACTCGGCGGCGCGGGCCGTGGAGCGTGTCGGCTTGTGGCTCGATTCCGTGAGCTTCCACTTGCCGGGGAAGCTCTCCTGCACGATGAGCGTGACCTTCTCCTTCTTGGCGTTGCGGATGGCCAGCTCCCACGAGCCCTTGAAGCCGGTCTTGCCGGTGCGCTCGTAGCTCTTGGCCGTGCGCTCTATGACGACGTCGAAGGCCTGGCCCAGCGCAATCTCGGCCTTGGCTCCGGCGGGAACGCGCTCCAGCTGGGCCTCGCCCACGAGCCTGCGCACGCCGTCGTCCATCTGGTACACGCGAATCACGCCTTTCGGCAGGGGCTGCCCTAAACCTTCGGCCCCGATGTTCCGAAAAGAGATGAGGGTCTGCACGCTCTGCGGAATGGGGTCGCTCGACCTGCCCGAGGGCACGGCGCTGGCCCTGGCCACGAGGTTCTTTGTCACCGAGACCTTGCCCGACTGGGCCAGCGGGATGCGCACCAGCCCCTGGTCCGGCAGGTCAAGCAGGCCGGGCAGCTTGTAGATGTGGTGCTCGAAAAGAGCTTCCGGGGCAGTCCCAGCGGCGTCCTCCAGCATAGCCATCATGGGTGCGGAGGCCTTGGCCAGCATGCGCCTTCCCGGGGCCTGGCCCACGTCTCCGGCCAGCAGTTCGACCCTGGCGGCGCGGAAGGGCAGGCCCGAGCGGTTGGTGAGGGTGGCCTGGCCGTCCAGGCTGGCGGTCTTGAAGGCGGCGTCGGATACGAGGTCGTAGTCCATGCGCCAGCTGATTTCTCCGGCCACGTACTGGACTGCGACCCGGCGCTTTTCCGGGCCGGAGTTGGCGTAGGCCAGGGTAACGCGCGGGCCGGGGCCCACGGGCAGGGCAGGGTAGAGGATGGATTCCACCGGACCGGCGTAGATCTGGCCATCCACCAGGAACAGCGGCGCTTCCTCCGCCGAGAGCAGCCGGGCCTGCTTGCGCGCGCGGCCCTCGCGCGTGGAGCCGTCGGGGATGGTGATGGTCAGCACCTGGCCCACGTGGGCCTTGAGCAGGGCGGTGGGGCCGGAGAGCGGCGGCTCCTGGGTCAGGCCGAGAATTTTCAGCCCGCCCTGGCCGTCGCCGGGCTTGATGGCGAGGGTGGTCACGTCCAGGCCCGGGGCCAGGCCTTCCAGCCCCACGGCGCCCTTGCCTCGGGCAAGGGTCAGGGTGCGGGAGTCGGAGACCAGACTCTGGCCATTCTGGGTGATGGTGAGGCGCTGGCCGGGAGCATCCTGGGCCAGTGCGGGCAGGGCCAGGACCATAACGAGGAGCAGCGGCAGGAGAACGTTCATGGAGACCTCCGAAACGTGTGTTCACCGAGCCTTGATCCTATCAAACTTCGTAGTAGAATTGAAGTGGTAAATATCACAGAGGAAAATCAGAATATAGAGTTTGTTATGACTTTTTCTAGTTACCGGAATTTCAGACTATTTTCGTTGCAAGGAAATCAGTGCTTTACAAGACGATGTGAATTGGTTCAATACTAGTAGCCGGTAATGCCTGCGGCGAGGCGAGAGCAGTCCGTATGCGTACAGCCTGGCCATGCCCCTTCTGGAGTTCTCATGTTCGCGATCATCGGCATCTTCGTCGTGCTCGGCTGCGTCATCGGCGGCTTCCTCCTGGAAGGCGGTCCGCTGGGCGTGCTCGTGCAGCCCATCGAGCTGCTCATCATCGGTGGCGCGGCCACGGGCTCGTTCTTCATCGCTTCGCCCAAGACCGTCATCTTCGGAACCATCAAGAAGGCCTTCAAGGTCTTCACCGCCAAGGAGGCCGGGAAGCAGAGCTACCTGGACATCCTATCCATCCTGTACACGCTGATGAACATGGCCCGCCGCGACGGCATCGTGTCCATCGAGTCCCACGTGAGCAAGCCCGACGGCAGCGCGGTGTTCACCCGCTATCCCGCCGTGCTCAAGAACCATGAGGTGCTCGACTTCATCTGCGACAACTTCAAGGTGCTCCTGGCGGGCAACATCGAGCCGCACCAGTTCGAGTCGGTCATGGATATCGACATGGACGCCTCGCACAAGCACGAATCCATCGCCCCGGCGGCCATCAACAAGGTCGCCGACTCGCTGCCCGGCCTGGGCATCGTGGCCGCGGTGCTCGGCGTCGTGCTCACCATGGGCAAGATCAACGAGCCGCCCGAGGTGCTGGGCCACTCCATCGGCGCCGCGCTGGTGGGCACCTTCCTGGGCATTCTCATGTGCTACGGCTTTGCAGGCCCCATGGCCCAGAACCTGGAGTATCAGGTGAAGGAAAACCATGCCATGCTCGAGGTCGTGAAGGCCGGGCTGGTGGGCTTTTCCAGCGGCTTTGCCCCCATGCTCGCGGTGGAGGCCGCGCGCCGCGCCATTCCCCGCCCGGCCCGCCCCACCTTCGAGGAACTGGAAGGAGCGTTGAAGGGTGGCGCGAAATAAGGGGGGAGCGACCATCATCATCAAGAAGAAGGGTGGCGGAGAGCACGGCGGACACCACGGCGGCAGCTGGAAGGTGGCCTATGCCGACTTCGTCACCGCCATGATGGCCTTCTTCCTGCTGATGTGGCTCATCGCCGCGCTCAAGCCGCAGCAGAAGGAGTCGCTGGCCATCGTCTTCAAGGACGTGCGCAAGGACTCCTCCAACGTGACCAAGCAGGTGGTCATGCCCACCTTCATCCCCAAGGACGCCAAGGTCGGCGTGCCGGACGTCAACCTCTCCCAGCAGGATCGCCTGAAGTACGAGGTGGCGCTGCTGGTGAAGGAGCTGCTGGCCCAGAACAAGGAGATCCAGAGCAATTCCGGCATCAGCTCGGACAACGCGGGCGTGCTCATGCAGGTCAACAACTCCGTGATGTTCGCGCCCAATTCCGCCGTGCTCAAGCCCGAGGCCGCCAAGATCCTGGACGGCGTGGCCAACATCCTGCTCAACCAGAAGGTCAACCTGGTCATTCGCGGCCACACCGACGACACCGAGAACGGCAACGGCCAGTACCCTTCCAAATGGGAGCTCTCCGCGGCCAGGTCCGCCGCCGCGCTGCGCTACATCCTGGCCAAGGGCGGCGGGGCCATCGCCCCCACGCGCATGCGCGCTGCGGGCTACGCCGACAGCAGGCCGCTGGTTCCCGTCATCAACGAGGAGAACCGCGCCGTCAACCGCCGCGTGGAGTTCTACTATCACAGCCCCGAGGCCGAGACCTGGTAGGCGCATCGGGCCGCGCAACGAAAAAGGGCATCCGCGAGGATGCCCTTTTCGTTTGCCGTGCGGCCCGGCCCTAGCAGTTGCGGAAATTGAGGTCCACCACCAGGGCGCGGTGGTCGTCGTGGCCCTGCACGCGGCCCTTCTTCATGGTGTCGTACAGGTGCAGGAAGACCTTGCCCGCCTCGTTCTTCTCGTCGGCCAGGAAGTAGGTGTGGCCGTTGGGCAGGTCGTACTTGTTGTTCACGTCGTCGCAGTCCACCGTGTACACGTTCTTGGGCGTCAGGTGCATGTGCTCCGGCCCGGTGTGGCCCAGGCGGCGGGAGGCCGAGTCCGCCCCGAGCTGGCCCACGGTGCCCGCGCCCAGGATGCGGTCGTCGGCCGCGAAGTAGACCACCACGTTGCGGCTGGCGTGGCACATGAACCGGCCTTCGCGGTTGTTCTCCAGCGCCTCGTTGAACACGTCCGGGGCCATCATGAAGATGTTGCGGAACATCAGCGGCACCTGGCCCTTGCGGTGGAAGCGCGACCAGCAGAACAGCGCCTGGCGCAGCACGCGGTTGCCCATGGAGTGGGCCAGCACGCTCATGCGCTTGAGGCAGGGGGCGTCGCCGCTCTTCACCGATTCGCGCCAGACCAGGAACTTCTCCAGCGCGCGGGCAAAGGCGATGCCGCTGCCCTCGGCGGCGATCTGGTCCTCGTGGAAGTCCTTGAGCACGCTGGAGCCGTTGTCGCAGGGCCAGATGACCGGGACGACCTCGACAAGGCCCTTGTCCTGGTCGTCGAACAGGCGCTGCAGCTTCTCGGCGATGGGGAAGATGTGGTCCTCGGGCAGGTGGGCGGAATCGTGGATGTAGAAGAGCACCTGGCGCGAGGGAGCTTTCCGCACCGCCTTCATGAAATTCTCGCTGCCCAGCTCCACGTAGGCCTTCTTGGCGTCGTCGCGCCAGCAGAAGTACACCGATTGGGCGGCCTCATTGTTCTGGAGGTCGAAGGTGACCTTGCGCATCTCGGCGGATTTGTTGCCTTCGACGAACGCCCGGTTGGTGATGAAGAACATGCTCGGCTCCTCCGGTGGTGGCGGGTGGTGCGGGTGCGCAAACAACAAGCTTGTACTTGAGCTACTTAGCAATCTTTCCTAGGCATTGTCCAGTGCGAGGGCTTCGGCCTGCTCAGGATTGAACCGGCGAGCGCGCCTCGAACAGCGAGGCATACATGGTGTAGAACGCCAGCGCATCGACGGGCGCGTCCTGCTCAAGCTCGCGCAGGCGTTCGGCCCGCAGCAGGGCCAGCGCGCAGTCCTCCTCGGCCACCAGGTCGGACTGCGGGGCCGGGGCGCGGTCCGGGTGGCTCGATCCCGCGCCGTCGCCGGGGCCGAGGCTGCGTAGCCGCACCGTGGTTCCGCCCTCGCCGGGCGCGATCTCCTCGGCGTGGCCGCTCACCAGCATCCACACCCCCGGCCAGGGCTCGCCCCGGCGCTGGATGACCGCCCCGGCGGCGAAGCTGTGGCGTTCCAGGTGCGGACCAAGGCGCTCCAGCAGGGACTCGAAGCGTTCCCCCTCCTCCAGCCTGCGCATGAGGTCGTCCACGCTGCGGTGGAAAAGGCTGTCCCGGCCCTGGTCGCCGGCGCGCAACTCGGCGCTCTCGAGCACCTGGTCCTCGGCCAGTTCCAGGGCGCGGTCCAGGTCCGGCAGGAAGCGGGCGGATTCGACGTCCTGCGGGGAGGCCCGGCGCATCTGCTCCTCCAGGCCCTTGGGCGTCGCGGTGAACAGGGGCAGGCAGCCCGCGGCGGCGCAGCGCTGCAGCACGCGCAGGAAGCTGTTGACGGCGGACGAGTCGAACCCGTCGACATCGGCGAAGTCCAGAATGAGGTGCGTGGGGACGTTCCCGGACGCCGGGCTGAGCAGGTCGCTCACCGTGCGGCCCAGGGAGCTGGCCGAGCCGAAGAACAGGTAGCCCGTCACGCGCAGGATGCGGATGCCCTGGCCGCGCTCGCGCAGGATGTGGCGGTCGGGCACGGAGCGCGTGCGCGCGCTGGAGAGCTTGACCGCGTCGGTGATCTGGCGCAGCACGGGCAGCCGGCTGTACTTGACCACGAAGATCACGGTGGCCAGCACCAGCCCCAGTCCGACGCCCTCCAGGAAGCCCAGCAGGGCCGTGGCCAGCAGGATGGCCAGGATGAGCCCGTATTCCAGGCGGCTGACCTGCCTGCGCACGGCCACCACCCAGTCGAGCAGGGTGGCTACGCCCAGGAAGAGCACCATGCCCCCCAGGATGAAGCGCGGGAAATAGCCCAGCACCGAGGCCCCGAAGAAGGTCGCCGCGCCGATGAACAGCGCGCAGGACAGACCCACCACGCGCGAGTCGGACCCGGTCTTCGGCCCGAGCAGCGACAGGCTGAGCGCCGTGTATCCGGCGTGCGCGCCACCCGCACCGCCCAGAAAGTTGGCCGCCGCGTTGACGTAGAGCTCGCGGGTCAGATCCATGTCGCGCTTGGCGGCGGTCTCCATGCCGCTGGCGATGAGCAGCAGCGAAATGGCCGACACCAGCGGAATGGTGCACAGCTGCGGCAGCTGCGGCACCAGCGCGCCCCAGTTGATCTGGGCGATGTCCGCGGGCTGGAACACGGGCCAGAGCATGGCTCCCTTGGGCATTCCGCCCAGGAGCAAGCCAGCGCGCCCGGCGGCCTCCAGGTCCTGGCCGGTGACAGCCAGGTACAGGCCGAAGGCCGCCGCCGCCCCGGCCAGCGTGCCGGGCAGGATGAACGGGCTGCCCCAGCGCATGAGCCCCACAAGCAGCGCCGTCATGAGCAGCACGGCGGGCAGCAGGCTCATGAGCTTTTCCGGGGTGAGCAGCTGGGGCAGTCCGGCCTGGCTGAGCGGCACGCCGGTGGTGATGGCCACGCTGCCCTGGACCAGCAGCCAGCCGATGCCCGCCAGGAAGCCGCCCACCACGGGGTAGGGCATGTAGCGCATCAGGTTGCCGAGCCGGAATTTGCCGATGACCAGAAAAAGCAGGCCGGTAGCCACAGTGGAAAGCGCCATGGCCGCGGCCACGGTGAAGCGGGCCTGCAGCGGATCGGCGAAGTTCCCGGACGCCACGATTCCGGCGGACACAGTGGCCATGATGGCCGCTGGCGCATCCTGGGGCAGGCTGATGGCGGTGGGGAACTCGCTGAACAGCGACACCGCCAGGCACAGCACGAAACCGCCGAACAGGGTGAGCCCGGCGGCGGCGGGTGCGAACGGGGCAAGCGGGCCGGAGAAGATCAGCGAGGCGAAGGAGAGTTGTATGATCACGCCGAGCAAGGCGATGACAAAGCCCGAACTCACGGCGGGAATGGACCTGCTGGGGGTTGCGAGATCGTGAAGAATCGTGCCGGCGCTCATTTTCGACATGCCTTATCCTGCCTCTCAAGCTTTGTTTCGGCCATAAGCATAGCGTGTTGCAATATTTCGTCAACTGGATGCTTGCTTCGGGGTCCATTGCGTGGTTATCTCGTTTCAGCTCTGATACGCGCAATTCCAGCAACGGGAGGAAGCCATGAGCCGCAGCATTCGTGTCCTGTTCCTGATGGCCGTGTTCGCAGTCCTGGGGAATTCTTCGGCCCTGTGCCAGAATCTGCCCGAGGAATGCCAGGAGGCGCAGGAGGTGCGCAGTCCCAAGGGGCAGATCGACCTGCTGACCAAGTGCCTGGAGACCGGCAGGGTGAGCGGGCGGGACAAGGCGACCACGCTCAAGCAGCGGGCCGTGGCCCTGATGCACCTGGGGCAGCACCAGCGCGCCATCGACGACGTCAACGAGGCCATGCGGCTCAACTCCGGCGATCCGGACAACTATTACCTGCGGGGCCTCGCCAACAGGGGCCTGGGCAACCACCGCCAGTCCGTCGACGACAGCAGCCGGGCCATCGCGCTGGAGCCGGACTTCGCCGCGGCCTATGCCAACCGGGCATTCTCCAACAAGGCGCTGGGGAACACCGGGCAGGCGAAGAACGATGCGCGCAGGGCGACGGAGCTCGATCCGCGCGTCAAGGTTCCCAGTTTTTGAGCCTGGGAGCCCTTTTCTCACAGCAACGGTCGTCGTTTATCCGTCTTTACGTAAGCGGTGCGACGTGGCATGAGTGTCATGCACGAGACACGGTGTCGTATGGTGGCTCATTGGTGCGCGGGCTAGGCGATCCTCCACATCCGGTGCGCTATGCTCTCATGGCTCTCCACTGGTTCCATCCGAAACAGGCTGGCATTGCTGATCTTGCTTTCAGCGTTGCCCGCCCTGGTGCTGCTGGTCCTGACCAACATCGGGCACTCTGACGAGTCGGTCGAAAAGTCCGAGGAAAAGCTTCAGGCGTTCGTCGGCGAACTGGCCGACACCCAGGCGCGCACCACCTCCTCGATCAAGCTCCTGCTTCAGACCCTCGCCAAGGTTCCCGAGGTGCGCGAGCGCAACGCCGAGGCCTGCGCCAAGCTGTTCGCCGCCATCGTCAAGGAGCACAAGCACCTCGGCACCATCAACCTCGTGGACGCCAACGGGGAGCTGCTCGCCTCGGCCATGGGCCACCGCAACGCCAATTTCCGCCAGACCAGGCATTTTCAGGAGGCCATGCAAACCCGCGATTTCGCCACGGGGGAATACCTCCTCGGCGTCACGCTCAAGGTTCCGGTCTTCGCCTTCGGCTACCCCGTGCTCGACGACAGGGGCGTTCCCGTCGGCGCTCTGCTCACAAGCATGCGCCTGGATTCCTTCGGCGAGCAGTTCAGCCAGATGCGCTTTCCGGAACATTCCTTTGTCGGCCTGTGCGATTCCAATGGCCTGAGGATCTACCGCTATCCGGACAACAACACCTGGGCTCTCGGTGCGCCCATCCGTCAGACCGTGTTCCAAGCCTCCAGGAACTCCGAACGCATCGGCCTCATTGAGGACAGGGGACACGACGGCTTCACACGCATCCTCGCCTTCGCATCCCTCCGGCTGGAGGCGGGGCGCGAACCGTACATGCACGTCTTTGTCGGCATTCCCAAGTCCGCCCTGGTGGCCGATGCCCGCCAGGTCTTCGCGCGCGATGTCGGGCTGTTCCTGCTGGCCATCGCGCTGACGATGGTGTCGGGCTGGGCCCTGGGCGGACGTTCGCTGGGATTCCGGCTGGAGGAACTGGCGGCGGCGGCAGACCGCGTCGGGGCGGGAGACCGGTCCGTGCGCGTCTCGGAGCAGTCCGACGTGCGCGAAGTGCAAACCTTGGCGCGCTCCTTCAACTGCATGGCCGAAGCGCTCGAACGGGATCGCCAGGAGCGCGAGCGCTCTGAAAAGGCCTTGCACCTGGAGGCCCTGCGCCGCCGCATCCTGCTGGAAAACAGCCGCGACGGCATCGTGGTCATCGACAACGAGCACCGCGTCGTCGAGGCCAACGAGGCCTTCCAGCGGCTGCTGGGCTATTCGAGCCAGGAGCTCATCGGCATGCGCACCTGGGAATACGAGGCGCTGAAAACGCGCGAGGATCTGGAAGCCTTGTCCGAATCGTTCCCCGAGCAGGGCATGTCGTTCCAGACGAGGCTCCGGCGCAAGGGCGACAGCTTCGTCGATGTCGAGGTCAGCATCAGCCGGGTCGACGTGGGGGGCGAGGCGCTGGTGTTCGCCATCTGCCGCGACATCAGCGAAAGGAAACGGGCGGAACTGGAGCTCCTGCAGTCCAAGATCCAGGCCGAGGCCGCCAACAAGGCCAAGAGCGAGTTCCTGGCCAACATGAGCCACGAGATCCGTACACCGCTGAACGGCCTGCTCGCCATGCTCCAGCTCATCAAGTCCACCGGCCAGAGTGGCGAAGTGGACCAGTACACGGACATGGCCATGCGGGCCGGAACCAGGCTGACCTCGCTCCTGGGCGATATTCTTGATCTTTCGCGCATCGAGGCCGGCAGCATGCCCCTGGCCAGCAGCCCCTTTTCCCTGCGGGCGCTCACCGACTCCCTGGTGGAGACCTTCTCGCCCATGAACTTCAGCAAACGCTTGAACTTCAGCATCAGCGTGGCGCCCGAGGTGCCGCAGCACGTGCTCGGCGACGAGGTGCGCGTGCGCCAGGTTTTGTTCAACCTCATCGGCAATGCCCTGAAATTCACGGACAACGGCGAGGTCCGTCTGGAGCTGTCCATGATCCGCCCGACCCCCGCCGGGCAGGCCCGCCTGCTCTTCATGGTCAGCGACACGGGCATCGGCATCCCCGACGACAAGCTCGACCAGGTCTGCGCACCCTTCATCCAGGCCTCCGAGAACTTCACGCGGTCCCACCAGGGGGCCGGGCTCGGCCTGGCCATCGCGCAGCGGCTGGTGCGGGCGATGAACGGCACCATGACCTTCGAGAGTACCGAGCACCTGGGAACGACGGTCTACCTGGTGCTTCCGTTCTGGCTGCCGGACCGCTCGGTTCCCGCCTCGCCAGCGGCCGCGGAGCCGTTGCCGGGCGCTGCCTCCACGCTGCGCCTGCTGCTGGTGGAGGACGACGAGATCAGCCGCCTGGGCGCCAGATTGACCCTGGAGCGCATGGGGCATGTGGTGGAGACTGCCGAGCATGGCGCGCAAGCCCTGGAGATGCTCCGGTCCGGGCGGTACGACTGCGTGTTCATGGATGTGCAGATGGATGTCATGGATGGTGTGGAAACGACCCGTAGAATCCGCAACGGCGAGGCGGGCGAGGCCAACATCTCCACCCCCGTGGTCGCGCTGACGGCCTACGCCATGACGGGCGACCGCGAGCGTTTTCTGGCCCACGGCATGGACGACTACGTGCCCAAGCCCATAGAGCAGGCCACAATCCGCAAGGTTCTGGCGGCTGTATCGGGGCGCTGGAACGCCCAGGCCTGAACCTTGTGCCGCAGTGCTGGACTTTCCCCGCTTTGCGACTCGGAAAACCGTTGCGCCGTTGATTCTCCCCCCACCTTTCGTGTACGGAATTGGCAGCGCGCTCCACTCATTCTGCAGAGGCGTGTTCTCCAGGGGGATTCATGCACGGGAATATCAAGGTAATGGTGGTGGATGACGAGCCTGGCGTGTGCGATGCCATCAGACGATCGCTGGAGCGCAAGCGCGGGTACACGGTTGTGACGACGACCAGGGGAGAGGAGGCCGTGGCCCTGGCGCGGGCCGAAACGCCCGCCGTCATCCTGCTGGACATCCTCATGCCCGGCCTCGGCGGGCTGGAGGTGGCCACGCGCCTGCGCAGCGACGGGATGACGGCGAACATTCCCATCGTGTTCCTCACCGGCCTGTTCACCAAGGCCGAGATCAGCCAGCATGGGCCGGTCATCAGCGGGGAAAGGTACATAGCAAAGCCCGCGAGCACGTCGAAAATCATCGAGGCGCTGCAGTTCGCGCTCAAGCCAGGCGATGCCGGCGGCGGGAAGCGGAGCGAGCGCGGGGCGATACAGTCCTGAGGCGGCGGGGGATTCGGCGCCGGGGGCCAGGTGCGGCTCCACATCTGGGGCCATCCCTGCGCCAAGGCGAACCGGCACAAGGCTGGAGTGGGGCAGGCCCCCGCTGTGCGTGCCGCCCTCAGTCCTTGAGGTCCTGCTTCATGCGCTCGAAGTCCTCGCGGCTGATCTCACCCTGGGCATAGCGCCGCTTGAGGATGTCCAGCGGGGACTCGGCGGCGCCGGAGGACCGGCGGTAGACCCTGGCAGCCAGGACGAACACCAGCACGACCAGCAGCAGCATGAACAGCCCGCCGCCCATGGGGGACATCATGTGCGTCCAGCCGTAGGCGCCATAGCCCATGCCGTAGCCGGGGCCATAGCCGGGCGCGGGGTCGTTCTGGCAGAGGACCCGGAAGAAGGCCGGGATGTCAGACAGCATGGCAGGCTCCTTGTCTGTGGAAGGGGGGCTGGGTCGCCCCCCTTGCCGGTGTCCAGGGAAGGTTGCAGGCGTGGGCTACTTCACGCCCTTCTTCATGTCCATGTCCATCTTCTTCTTGCCGTCCATCATCATCATGTGGCCTTCCATCATCATCTTCTTGCCTTCCATCATCTTCTTCTGGCCGTCCATCATCATCTTCTGGCC